>WHSO01000037.1 GCA_009380075.1 Alphaproteobacteria bacterium
CGGCGAGGAGGAGCCCTTCGTCCGCATCGAGAACATGGCCGCGCATTATGTCACGGAGATCCGCAAGGTGCAGCCGGAGGGGCCCTACTACATCGGCGGCCACTCCTTCGGCGGACGGGTCGCCTACGTCATGGCCCAGCAGCTGTGCGCAGCCGGGCAGGACGTCGCCTTTCTGGCCCTGTTCGACACCTACAGCTCCTACGGCCGGCACAGGGTCGAGACACGCGACTGGTTTGCCCGTCACCTGGAGCGGATCAGGGCGCTGCCTGCGGGCCGGTGGCCCGCCTATATAGGGTTGCGGGTCCAGAACATCGCGGAGGCGGTCTATCTGCGCCTGCGTCTCAAGGGCTTCTCCGCCGCCTGGAAATTCTACAAGTCACGGGGGAAGCCGCTGCCGCGCCTCCTGCGCCGGGTGGAGCCGGCCAACGACATGATCCGGCGCGCCTACCGGGCGCAGCCCTACGACGGCGACGTGACGCTGTTCAAATGCGAGCGCTCGGCCCGGACCCCTGCCGACGCACACGACGGGTGGTACAAGCTGGTCCGGGGTCGCCTCGACATCCGGCCGGTTCCTGGAACACACCACGAAATCGTCAACCAGCCGTACGTACCGACTCTGGCGGCGGAATTGGCCGACGCCCTCGATAAGGCCAGGGCGGTATCGGCGGGGCCGTCGCGCGTCCCGGCCCAGGCGTCCTGAGCGCCGCCCGGAAACGGCGCGTCTGCGAGCGGAGCAACCGGTCCCGAATCCCCCGAAAGCGGCGGATTCTTGCGCCTGTAGTGAATCTGTTGTACCCATGTCGCGGGTCCGGGGGGCACCTCCCGGGCCCATAGCGTAAGGAGACCCGGGCTTGGGGTCCCCGGCACAGGGAGTGTGCGGTGCTGGCATCGCCTGAAAGCTGTCCGGCCTTGGTGCTGAACGCGGATTTCCGTCCGCTCAGCTACTTCCCGCTTTCGGTGTGGCCGTGGCAGGAGGCGGTGAAGGCCGTGTTCCTCGACCGCGTCAACATCCTGTCCAACTACGAACGCATCGTGCACAGCCCGAGCCTGTCCATGGCGCTGCCCTCGGTGGTGTCGCTCAAGCAGTACATTCCCACCTCCCGGCGCCCGGCCTTCACCCGTTTCAACGTCTTCCTGCGCGACCGCTTCACCTGCCAGTATTGCGGCCTCCGGCATTCCACCGAACACCTGACCTTCGATCATGTCGTTCCGAAGTCCCGTGGCGGCGAGACCACGTGGCGCAACGTCGTCGCCGCCTGCGAACCGTGCAACCTGCGCAAAGGGGGCATGCTGCCGCGCGCGGCGCGGATGTACCCGCTCCAGGCGCCGATGGAACCGACGGTGAAGCAGTTGCAGGCCAACGGGCGCGCCTATCCGCCCAACTTTCTGCACGAAAGCTGGCGCGACTATCTCTACTGGGATTCGGAGCTGGAAACCGGTTAGGTCGGTCGTCGATCAGTGGTTCTTGCCGTCGAACGGCATGATCTCGGGCGCGTCGAGATCGAAGTCGTCGAGACAGCGCACGTTGACGGCAACCATTTCCTTGCCGTCCGGCCCGGTGCCGCGCGCGAAGGATTCGACCCCGCAGGTGTTGCAGAACAGGTGACGGATTTTTCGCGTATTGAACCGGTACTCGGTCAGCGCGTCCGCGCCCGCGGCAAGAGTGAACCGGTCGGGGGTGGTGAACGCCAGAAGCGAACCGAGCTTCCTGCAGAAGGAGCAGTTGCAGGAGATCACGCGGGCGGCATCCAGGGTCACGTCGAAGTGCACCTTGCCGCAGTGGCAGCCGCCGCTGTAGCTCTGCAAAGTCATCTCCTTCTCACACCCGTTCCGACAGCCAGATCGCCAGCCGCGTGCCGGCGCGGATCGCCGCCGTCAACGGGCCGTGGCACGGGGCCTCCCGCGCGCCGGATTCGATCGCGGTGCGGGCATGTTCAGCCTCGTCCTCGCGGGCGTTCTCGATCAGGCCCCTGAGCTCGGGATCGTCGGCGCCGAGGACCGCCTCCTGGCGGGCGTAGTGGCCGACGATCACCTCCTCCACGGCTTCGGTGCAGGCCATGGCCGCCTTCGGGCCCATCAGGGCCGTCGTCGCGCCGAGGGCGTATCCGGCGACGTGCCACAACGGCGACAGCGCCGTCGGCCGCACCCGGCGCGCCAGCAGCACGCGGTCGAAATCGTGCAGGTGCCGTTGCTCGGTCTCCGCCATGCGGCGGATCGCCTCGGCCGCGGGTCCCTTGTCCAGCACCGCAAGCTGGCCGGCGTAGATGCGCGCGGCGCCGTATTCCCCGGCCTGGTCGACACGGATCATGCGGGCAACGCGCGCTTCGGCGTTATCGGTGGGCGTGGTCATGTGCCGGACTCCTTCGCTTTTCGTCGTATCGCCCAGGCGCCGGCGGCGGCATAGGCCGCCAGTGCCGCGGCGGCGACGGCATTATAGCCCGCCATGGAGACGCCGAGGAGTGACCACGCGACCTCGTCGCAACGCACCACCGGCGTCGCCTTGAGCTGCCGGGCGAGGTCGGCGGTGGTACGGGCGCCGCCGGTTTCCCCGGTGCACCCTGCGGCCCCCTGCCACCAGTGCTGCTCGACCCCGACGTGAAAGACGGCGATGGCGGCGTCGGTGGCGAGTGCGAGCGCGATCAGCGCGGCGAGACCGGCAAGCAGGCTGACGGACATGGCAGGGACGCGCGCGAGCCCGAGGCCGATTCCGGCAAGGCCGATGACGACGGCGTAGGGATACCGTTGCCACAGGCACAGTTCGCAGGGCTGCAATCCGCCCAGGTACTGGGACGCCAGCGCCGTGCCGAGGATGGCGGCGGCGGCGGCGAGCAGCACCGCGAACAGCGTCCGTGGCAGGAAGCCGTGGGGAATCACAGCACGTACTTTACCAGCACGAACCCACCGATCAGAAGGACGAAGAAGACGGTGCTGAGCATGCCGAGGTTGCGCTCGATGAATCCCTGGATGGGGGCGCCGAACCGCCACAGCAGCGCGCCTTCGACGTAGAACCGCGCTCCGCGGGCAAGCGTGGCGGCAACGGCGAAGACGAGGAGGTCGAGCCCGGCGACACCCGAGGCGATGGTGATGACCTTGAACGGAAACGGCGTCAGTGCCGCGAAGGCGACGATCCAGGCGCCCCATTCGTTGTAGCGCCGGGTGAAGTTCTGGAACTGGTCGCTGTAGCCGTAGAATTCCAGCAGCGGGCGGCCCACGGTCTCGAACAGGAGCGCGCCAATGGCGTATCCGGCGAAGGCGCCCAGCACCGACGCCGCTGTGCAGATGAAGGCGATCCGCCAGGTGCGGGCGCGATCGGCCAGCGTCATCGGGATCAGCATCACGTCAGGCGGGATGGGAAAGAACGAGCTTTCGGCGAAGCTCACCAGTGCCAGCCAGCCCTGGGCGTGGCGATGGCGGGCGAGCCGCATCGTCCAGTCGTAAAGCCCGCGCAGCATGGGGAAGGGCTTACTTCAGCCAGTCGGGGTCGGGCATGTGCTCGAACGCGCCGCGCAGGGCGTTACTCCAGTATTCGCGGATTCCGGTCAGGTATTCGTCGCCCTCGGGCAGGCGCACCCGGAGCCCCGCCTTCAGGGAATCGCGCACGTAGGTCAGGATGTCGATGGGCGGTCCGACCGAGATGTTCGACCGCATGGTCGAATCGAACGACAGGATGGCGCATTTGATTGCCTGGGCGATGGACGATTCATGGGTGATGGTGCGGTCGATGATGGGCTTGCCGTATTTGGTCTCGCCGATCTGGAGGTACGGCGTTTCGGGCGACGCCTCGATGAAGTTCCCGGCGGAATAGATCTGGTACAGCCGCGCCTCGCGCTTGTCGATCTGGCCGCCGAAGATGAAGGCGGCGTTGAATTCGATGCCCTGTTCCTTGAGCGCGTCGCCATCGACTTCGTAGACGTTGCGCAACACGGCGCCGATCATGCGGGCGGCGGCGAACATCGTGGGCGCGGCGAAGATGTCGCCCGGGCCGCCGGTGTCGAGGTCCTCGTTCACCAGGCGCACCACGGCCTGGGTAATGGCGAGGTTGCCGGAGCCCAGAAGCGCCATGAAGCGGTCGCCCGACTTTTCGAACACGGTCATCTTGCGCGCGATCGAAACCTGGTCAACGCCCGCGTTGGTACGCGAATCCGAGGCGAAGACGAGGCCTTCGTCGAGAAGGAAGCCGACGGCGTAAGTCATGGATGCGGAATCTCCGGCAAGTTGCCCGTGCGAACGTGTGGGATTGAAGGATCCGGGAGGAACAGTAGGGCGCATCAACCGTAAACCAAAAGCTAATCCCCAAGAGGTACGAGATACCGGCGCACTTTAGACTTATTGCGCCGCCGCCGCGACGGTTACCTTGACCCCCATGTCCTCGCCGCCGCCGCCGCGGCGGATGCCCCGGACCGGGGCGCAGGACTGGTAGTCCGGACCGACCGCCAGCCGCACATGGGCGTCGTTGGCGCAGATCTCGTTGGTTACGTCGAAGGCGACCCAGCCGAGGTTCTCGACCCAGGATTCGCACCAGGCGTGGGAGGCGGTCTCGTCGGCGCCCTCGCCGTGAACATGCACGTAGCCCGAGACGTAGCGCGTCGGCACGCCGAGGAGGCGCGCCGCGGCAGCGAAGACATGGGCCTGGTCCTGGCAGACGCCGCTGCCCGCGGCCAGGACCGCCGCCGCTGTGGTCTCGACGCCGGTGGTGCCGGGCCGGTAGGCGACCGCGCGGGAGACCGCGCGCGACAGCTCGTGCAGGCCGTCGAGCCGGTCGGCACCGACGCGCGCGCGCAGGGGCCCGGCGAAGTCGCGCACCGCCTGGGTCGCTTCGGTCAGTGCCGTCGGGCGCAGGTACATGACCGGCCACAGATGATCGTTGTGCGCCGGGATGACGCCGACGGTATCGAGCGATTCGACCTCGCCCTCGACGGTGATCGCGATCTCGTCGTGCGGGCCGTCGATCACCAGGACGTGCATGACGTTACCGAACCCGTCGATATGGCGGGTGGCGCGCCCCGGGGCCCGCAGGCGCCAGTCGATGACGCGCTGGCTGGCGTCGCTGCCCGGCGTCAGGCGCAAGTACTGGATGGTGCAGCGGGCGGGGTGGGTGTAGCGGTACCGGGTGGTGTGGCGGATGGCGAGGTACATGGCGGGCTTACTGCGCGACGAGATAGGCGGACTGGATCTCGCTCGAGAGGCGGTTGTTGCGGTTGATGAAATCGGACAGGAATTCGTGCAGGCCGTGCTGGAAGACCGCCTCGATGCGCCCGTAATGGAGCATGGCATGGAGCTCGCCCGCCTGGCGCGCCGCCTCGCCGCCGCGCGGCCCGGAGATTTCGTCCAGCAGCACGACGATCTCGTTGTGGCAGGAATGGAGCGAGCGCGGAAACGCGCTGTTGAAGATCAGCAGGTCCGCGACCTTGACCGGCGTGATCGCCTGCTTGTAGGCGTGATGGTAGTTGCGGTAGGCGGAGACCGAGCGCAGGAGCGCGCCCCACTGGAAATGGTCGATGGCGCTGCCGACGTCGGAGATGTCGGGCAGCAGGATATGGTACTTGACGTCGAGGATGCGGGCGGTGTTGTCGGCGCGCTCCACGAAGGTGCCGAGCCGGAGGAAGTGATAGCGCTCGTCGCGCAGCATGGTGGCGACGGAGGAGCCGCGGAACAGGTGCGAGCGCTCCTTGATCCAGTCGAAGAAATTGCGGTAACCACGCGCCGCAAGTTTCGCGGCGGTAAGGTCGGAAATCTCGAGCCAGGTGGAGTTGAGCGCCTCCCACATTTCCGTGGTGATGCCGACGCGTTCCGCCCGGGCGTTCTCCCGCGCCGCGCGGACGAGGGAATAGATGCTCGACGGGTTTTCGGGATCAAGCGTCATGTGGGAAATGACGTTGGCGGCGGTCGCCTCCGGGAAGCGCGCGTGGAAGTTGGCGGCATCGCCGGTGATTTCGAGCACGGCGTCCCATTCGCCGCCGCTGGTGCTTTCGCTGCCCGCCGGCAGCAGCCCCATGCGGTCCGACACGTCGAGGATGCGGGCCGTGTTCTCGGCGCGCTCGATCAGGCGCGACATCCAGTACAGGTGATCGGCGCTGCGCGACAGCACGATTGTCATGCTGGACCTCCGGTCCACGGCGTCATGCCGCACCTCCGGTGCGGGGTCACGGCGCACCTCCGGCGCGCCGGATCATGGGCGGCGTCCCCCGCGCAGGACCCAGGTGTCCTTGGTGCCCCCGCCCTGGGAGGAATTCACCACCAGGGAGCCCTCGGTCAGCGCCACCCGGGTCAACCCGCCGGGCACCACGGTCGAATTGGTGCCGGTCAGCACATAGGGCCTGAGGTCCACGTGGCGCGACGCGACGCCCCTCTCGGTGAAGGTCGGGCAGGTCGACAGCGACAGTGTCGGCTGGGCGATGAAGTTGCCGGGGTCGGCCAGGATGCGGGCGCGGTAGGCGGCGATCTCGGCCTTGCTGGCGGCGGGCCCCACCAGCATGCCGTAGCCGCCGGCGCCACCCACTTCCTTGACCACGACCTCGTGCAGACGATCGAGGACGTAGGCGAGATCGTCGGCCTTGCTCAGCTGCCAGGTCGGGACGTTGGACAGGATCGGCGCCTCGCCCAGGTAGAAGTCGATCATATCCGGCACGAAGGTGTACATCGCCTTGTCGTCGGCGACGCCGGTGCCGATGGCGTTGGCCAGCGTCACGCCGCCGGCGCGGTAGGCGGCGAGAAGCCCCGGCACGCCAAGGATGGAATCGGGGTTGAAGGCCAGCGGGTCGAGGTATTCGTCGTCGACGCGGCGGTAGATCACGTCGACCTGGACCGGGCCGTGGGTGGTGCGCATGAACACGTGGTCGTCCTTGACGAACAGGTCCTCGCCCTCGACCAGCTCGACCCCCATCTCGTCGGCGAGGAACACGTGCTCGAAATAGGCGGAATTGTAGATTCCCGGCGTCATCAGGGCGACCGTCGGCTGGGTCACGCCGGGCGGCGCCACCGCGCGCAGGTTCTGCAGCAGCAGTTCCGGGTAGTTGTTCACCGGGGCGATGCGGTGGCCGGAGAACAGGCTCGGGAACAGGCGCATCATCACCTCGCGGTTCTCCAGCATGTAGCTGACGCCCGACGGATTGCGCAGGTTGTCCTCGATCACGTAGAACTCGCGCTCGCCGACGCGCACGAGGTCGATGCCGGTGATGTGGATATAGGTGTCGCCGGGCAGGTCGAGGCCCTGCATCTCCGGCCGGTACTTGGGGTTGGTGAACACCGCCTCGGGGGGAATGCGCCCGGCCTTGACGATCTCCTGGTCGTGGTAGATGTCGTGCAGGAAGGCGTTGATGGCGTGCACGCGCTGCAGGCATCCGCGCTCGATCAGGGACCACTCCTCCTGGGTCAGCACCCGGGGGATGATGTCGAAGGGGATCAGGCGCTCGACGCTCTCGGCGGTGCCGTAGACCAGGAAGGTGATGCCCATGCGCCGGAACAGGACCTCGGCTTCCTTGCGCTTGGCCTTGAACTCGCGCGCCGGCACGGACGCGAGCCAGCGCGCGATTGCATCATAGGCATCGCGCACGGTGTCGCTATCACCGTGCATCTCATCGAAGAACTTCCCTGACGCCATGACTCGAGGTGCCCGCCCGTAGCTGCGCGTGGTGTGGCCCCGTATCCTCGCAATATTCCAATGTCTTATGCGACGCGCGCCTAAGCGGCGGCCCTGGAATTGAAGGCATTAAAGCGCGATTCGCCGGCCCGGCGCAAGGCGGGCCCCCGACGGGCGTTCAGGCGTCGCGCGGCGCGGCGGCCCGGTTGTCCCACTGCGCCGTGTTGACCGGCAGCACCTCGCCCATCCAGATCGCGTGGTCGATATGGGCGGCCCGGGAATTGCCGTGCAGCTCGGCATGCACCAGGATGGTCAGGCCTTCCCGGTTGAGGGCGAGGAACGGCACCAGCCCGGCGAACAGGTCGTGGCCGAAGGCGACCTGGTACATGGCGCGGGTGTGGGGGCCGACGTTGACGTCGTGCCAGCGGCCGATGACGGCGTCGGGGAAGGCGGCCGCGATCTTCTCGCGCAGGCGGGCGGCCACGTCGCGGGTGCGGGCGGGATCGTAATAGATATGCGCGTGCCAGGCGGCGATGCCGTGGGCCGCGCCGGTGGCGGTCGTGTCGCTGGAGGTCGTGTCGGGTGCCATTGGTCAAGGCTAGCACATCGCTTGCCCGCCCGCGACCCGACGGATCGCGCCCACGCGCGGGAATTCCGGGCCGCCGCGGCCCTGCGCCCCATGTTGCCGAGGCCGGCGCGAACGCTTATGTTGGCCGCCCGAACGGGAAGCGTGCCCCTGTGGCGGAATTGGTAGACGCGGCAGACTCAAAATCTGTTGTCGGCAACGACGTGCTGGTTCGAGTCCGGCCAGGGGCACCAGACCTTTTCTTGACGGGACGCGCAGCCGTGATAGCTTTCGCTCTTATCGAAATGGGCTTGCTAGTTCTTAACTATTAGTTGAGAATTTTTGGGCAAGTGATAGATTTCAAATATATTTCTTAGCGACTCGGAGGGTTTGGCATGACGGATTCATTGAAGGCTCTGATGGAAGCCGCGAAGCATGTGAAAATGTCTCCGTCTGAACAGGAGGAGCAGCGACAGAGCTTTGCGTATGGGAATGCAAAAATAGAGAACGATCTAATCCAGAAAGAAACCGTGGCGCGCCAATCGTCCGTTCTTAAGGAATCAAAGGATCGCCTTTAGCGACTGAAGGCTACAAAGGCTACAGATGGCAGAGGGCCAGGGCGAAGATCGACATAGCAAGGCCCATGCGCCAGAGTTAATTTCTGACCCTGCGGAGCGTGCCGAACGGGAAGCTAAGAACGCGCTCGTTCAGTTTGACGTAGCCAAACAAGCGATAGAACAATTCACAACGGATGGGGACCGGCCGTTCAGTTTGCGGCCCTCGTTAATTATGTCGCTGCACAGGGCCGCCCTTGATGGACTCAGCGAGTTCGCTGGCGTGTATCGGCCAGCTGGTGTTGAGATTGGCAAGAGCAAACATCAACCGCCGGGGGCGCACCAAATACCAGAACTCGTAGAAGAACTCTGCGACTATGTGAACAAGAACTGGGATACGCAGTCGGCAGTGCATCTCGCAGCTTATGTCATGTGGAGATTGAACTGGATTCATCCCTTTGACGACGGTAACGGGAGGACCTCCAGAGCTGTATCGTATGTTGTACTCTGCGTTCGCACAGGCCAATCTCTACCAGGCACATACACGATTCCAGAGCAGATATCTGAGAACAAATCGCCTTACTACAAAGCATTGGAAGTAGCTGATGCTGCTTGGAAGGACGGCCAAGTGGACGTCTCTCAAATGGAAGTCCTTATGGGGGATATGCTCGCAAGGCAGCTTGCAGATGTTTTAAACAAGGCGAAGAATCCAGTGCCGAACGAGACCAATACAGACCGAACACTCCATTGACAATGAGCGTCAATCACGACGCGACCCACTAGCTTTTAGGCATAGGGTTCAAATTAGTGTCGTCGTTAGACGTGGTTCGAGTCCGGCCAGGGGCACCAGACCTTTTCTTTCGAGTGACCGGCCCGTATCGCGGCCGATGGGCGAGGCGGGCGATGCCGAACTACTGCTACTGCGGCCGGTCCGAGATGCAGCCCTTCTGCGACGGTTCCCACAACGTGGTCCCCGCCCGCAAGGCGGTCGTGAAGGACTCTGTTCCGACGCCCGCGCCATCCTCTCGTGACGACGAGAATCAAAAGACTGAGACGCCGCGCCCCGGCCTGTTCCGGCGCCTGTTCGGTCGCACCTGAAAGATTTGGAAGGTCAGTCGCGCCGCCGCGCGACGAGCGCAACCAATGCCGCCACCGCCAGCACCACCCAGGCGCCGATCAGCGCCATCCCGCCGAACGGCGCCGTATGGGTGTTGATCCCGAAGGCGAGCGCCGCCAGCGCGCCCGCGAACAGGACGATCCCGAAGGCGAAGGCCAGCGCCGCGAGCCCGGCCATCCGCCGCGCCCAGGTCCCGGGCAGGCGGTCCATGGCGAGCGCCGCCACGATCATCGCCGGGGCGTGGAACAGCGCGTAGAAGGACGCGGTCTCGGCGAGCCGCGCCTGCTGGGGCGATACCCCGTGCGCCGCTACGGCGCCGAGCGCCACCGCCGCCGCTCCCGCCAGCGCGGCGAAGACAATGGCCGCGAGGGCGGGGCGGGACAGGGGACCGGAATTCATCGCCGCAGACTACGCGAACCGCCGCCGTCGCGAAAGGGCGAGGCGAAAGGCGAGCGCGCTCACCGCGAAGGCGACGACGAGGACGGGCCCCGCCGGCAGGTCGAGCAGGCCCGAGACGAGGATGCCGCCCGCCACCGCCGCGCCGGCGGAAGTCCAGGCCATCCCCAGCCGCGGGCCGTCGAGCGTGTTCACCGCCAGCGCCGGCAGGATCAGGCTGGAAAAGACGACGTAGACGCCGACCAGGCGCACCGCCGCGGTGACGGCAAGCGCGAACAGGATGAAGAAGGCGGCGCCCTGCCGCAGCCTCGGTGCCGCCAGCCAGACGACGCCGACGCCCGCGAGGACCGGCGCCGCCATGGCGATATCGGCCCAGGAGGCGAGCAGGATCTGGCCCGAGAGGAGCCGGGTCATTTCGTCGCCCCCGTGGGGATGCTTGTCCAGCGCCAGAAGGGCGGCGGAGGCGGCGAGGACGTAGCAGCAGCCGATCACCGCTTCCTGCTCGTCGGGGAGGACCCTCTCGACCCAGCGGAAGAACAGGGCTGCCACGACCGCCGCCGCGGCGCTCGCCGCCTGAACGCCGATCCACGATCCTTCATATCCTATGAGGGCAAGGGCGACGATCACGAAGCCCACGATCTGGGCGATGGCGAGGTCGATGAACACGATCCCCCGCCGCAGCACCTCGATGCCCAGCGGCGCGTGGGCGAAGGCCACCAGCAATCCGGCGACCAGCGCCGGGGCCACGATCTCGACGGTCTCCATCGTCATGGCTGCGCCTTCCTTTTTGCCGCGGTCTCGAGGAGCGTGACGGTGCGCTCGAACACCTCGTGCAGCGTGCGGGCGCCTTGGCCATCGCGGGTGTCGGCGCCGACCGTATAGGGCAGCGTCAGCGCCGGAATCTTTGCCCGGGACGACAGCCATTCCGAGGCCTGCGGCGAATCGTACGGCGCGCGGAAGATGGCCGCGACGTTCTGCGCGCGCGTCAGCCGCAGCAGGGACTCGAGGTGCGATGCCGTCGGCGGCAGGCCCGGCTTCGGCTCCAGCGCCGCGACTTCCTTCAGTTCCAGCCAGGCGACGAGATAGCTCCACGCCTTGTGCTGGACGATGACCGGCATGTCGCGGAAGACCCGGGCACGGGTCTGCCATTCGGCGATGGCCCGGTTCCAGGTGGCGCGAAAGGCCTCCGCCCGCGCGGCGTAATAGGCCTTGCCCTCGGGGTCGAGGAGCGCGAGGCGCTCCGCCACCACCCCGGCCAGGGTGACGAGGTTGCGGGGGTCGAGGTGCAGGTGCGGATTGCCTTCCGGGTGGAGGTCGCCCTGGGCGCGGTCCAGCACCGCGGGCTTGTCCAAAAGGGCGACGTGCTCCGCCGCCATCAGGTGGCCGGGACGGCCCGGCTGCACACCGGCCGGCGCCCCGCGTTGCAGCAGGACGGGCAGCCAGCCGATCTCGAGCCCCGCGCCGGAGCAGAACAGCAGGTCGGCGCGGCGGATCCGGGCGATCAGGCTGGGCCGCGCGCGGATGTGGTGCGGGTCCTGCATGACGGTGGTGGCCGCGAAGGCCTCGACCCGGTCGCCGCCGATGTCGGTCGCCAGCGCCGCCCATTCGGGTTCGCAGGCGAAGACGTCGACGGCCGCGCGGGCAGGGAAGGCGCCCGCCGCCGCAATGGCGGCGGCGAGCACGAGAGTTGCAAATCGGATCATCGGGGCCCCCTCAGAACGGATGGGCGCCGTGGGCGCCGATGCTCATGATGTATTGCAGCAGGAACTGGTGGTCCGGATTGTCGGCGCCGAGCTCCTCGTAGTTGTACTGCAGGCGCAGGCGGCTGAACTCGCTGTTGCTCCAGTCGGCCATGACGGCGAAGGCCTCGGGATCGTGGCCAGCCGAATCGAGAACGCTGCCCGCCAGCCCGGCCGGGACGTCGGCCGCGTCGAGGCGGCTGTAGCGCAGCCCCACCCGCCATTTGGGAGCGAACTTGTAGACGCCCTGCAGGTACCAGCCGCTGGCGTCGTCGTTGAAGGCGACGGCGCCGGTGCCGGCGTCGGTGTCCTCGTAGGTGCCTTTCTCCTTCCGCAGAAAATACTCGCCCTGGAGAATGACTTCGGAGTCCCGGTTGTTCCCGGTGGGCGCCCAGACGTAACGCACATCGGCGGCGTAGAGCCGGCTGTCGCCGACGAAGTTGACCGCGTCTTCGTTGGTCGCGCGCCCGTCGGTGGTGCCCGAGAGCATGTAGGCGCCGACACGCCAGCTCTGGTTGGCCGCGATGTCGCCGCCGACGCGGGCATAGGCCGACCAGGCGCCGATGCCGTCGCTGGCTCCGCCGAAGGGGTAGTCGTCGCCGCGGAAGCCACCGCCGCCGATCTCGGTGTAGAAATCGGTCGGCAGGACCCACGCGAATTCGAGGCCGTCGTCATTGAAATGGTTGTTGAGGAAGGCGCGGTAGGGCAGGGGCCGGTCGGCGAAATCGTCGGCGTGGGCATGCAGCTCGTTGAGGTAGCCGAAGGTCCACAGCGCGCGGCCCGCCTTGATGCGGGTCCCGTCGGGCAGACCCGCGCCCGGCAGCGTCTGGACGAAAGCTTCCTCGAGCTCGACCTTGTCCTCGCCGCCTTCGCGGACGATAGCCGCCGTAAGGCCGGCGGCGAACTTGTCGTCCACGTTGGCCGAAAAGTTGAGCTCGGATTCGTCGATGCCGAGGCCCTTGCGGCCGCGCTCGCCTTCCTCGCCCACGGCGAACCCGGCGAACTCGGACGAATCCGCCGAGAACGTCGACAGCTTGCCGTTGAGAATGAGGCCGATGGACGGGTTGAAGCTGTTGTCGCGGACGCTGCGGCCGCCGCTTGCCGACGGCGTTGCGGCCGGCGCTTTCTTCGCCTGGGCGCTTTCCAGGGCCTTGAGCTGGGATTCGAGGGCTTCGATGCGCTTTTCATACATCTGCCGCATCTGCGTCAGCTCCTGGCGTATGGCGGTGATGTCATTGGTGTTCTGGGCGGTTGCCGGAAAGGCGGCCACGAAAGTCGGAACGGCCGCGATTGCCGCGGCGCGGAGAATCTGCACGCGCATGATTCGTCTCCTGAATGAGAAGGGAAGAACGGCGTCATCCGCCACGCGGGCGGATCACGGATTCACATCAGGCGACGGCGAAGGGAGGTGCGCGGATCCGGGCCGCCGGACGCAGGCGGCTTCGTGGTGCAGGACGTTCGGGTGGTGCGAAGGTTTGGATCTCCCCGTATCGGGGAAGCGGGAGCGCCTGGGCGCTGACCGTTCCGAGACCGGCAAACCCCTTGGCGGTCACCCAGACTTCGCAGGGCGTGCCGTTATGGTCGTGATCGCCGGCGCCGAACCGCGTTTCGTGCTGCAGCGCCAGAACCGGGGCGGCGATGAACAGGGCCGCGAGGAACGCGACAAGCGCGCCCCGGGCGCCGAAGCGCCGGCGGGGGCGACAGGCAGGTCGGTCCGTCCCTAGACCCGGTTTCATAAATGTTACATTATAACGGTAATGTCCCTACGGGAAGCTTCATCCGGCCGTCCTGGGGAACTCTCCGTTGCGTGCACGCCGGCGGTGCCGATCCGCGCTCCCCGCAACAGATATTTTCCCGCTGCGGGGCTATTCACGCCCTGCCTGCGCGGCTAATCTGACGCTACGGAATCCGCGCAGGACAACGGTGCCGCCCTTTGGCGGCGAAGCACCGGCGGTGGCCGTTGGGGAGACGGACCATGGGTGCCATAGAGGGTCTCAGCCACCTGACCTTGCATGTCACCGACCTCACCCGGTCGGAGGACTTCTACGGCGGCATCCTCGGGCTCGACCCGGTGGGGCGGGACCTCGTGTCCGAAGACGGGCCGAATTCCCTGTTCCGCAGCGCCGCCGGGCACCTGGTCCTGCTGGTCGAGGTGCCGGGCCCGGTCGAACCGTTCCGCGGCAAGACCACCTCCATCCATCACGCCTGGTACCTGACGCCGGAGCAGCACGCGGCTGCGGTGGCCCGCCTGAAGGCGATGGGCATGCCCATCGGCGACACGCGCGAGGCGATGCGGGCGATGGGCCAGAAGAGCTTCGACGTCTACGACCCGGACGGCCACCGCTACCAGATCCAGACCGTCGGGCCGGAGGCGTACCAGATTCTGAAGCCCTCCGCCGGCGAGATCGACTGCGGCAACATCGCCGACTACGAGGTCGGCGACGTCCGCTCGTTCAACGACGGCAAGCTCTATCTCGTCCGTTCGGAGAACGGTTTCGCCGCGCTGTCGCGCTGGTGTACCCACATGAACGGGCTCGTGCAGTGGAAGGAAAACCACTGGCATTTCTACTGCCCCTATCACAAGGCGACCTTCAACCGGGCGGGTGCCTCCACCAGCCACTTCCCCTTCGACACGCTGGCGCCGCTGCGCCTGCATCCGCTCGCGATCGCGAAGGATGGGTCCATCCGGGTCGATACCGACGTGCTGCTGATCCGCAAGAAGGCGGAAGCCCTGGACGTGGTCCCGGCGACGCCCGGCGCCGCTACGGACACGAGCCGTTACGAAGCCATCTGAGGAGGACGCGACGATGTCTGAAGAAATGATCATGACGACGGGCATGCACAGCCTCAACCACACCGCCATGCCGGTCCACGACATGGCGGCGGCGGAAGCCTTCTATTGCGATGTCCTCGGCGCCACGGCGCATCAGGCGACCTGCTTTTCGCTGGAGGACGTCAAGACCGGCGCCGCCATCTTCAAGTCCTTCGTCATCGGCGACTTCCTTCTCGCGCTGACGGTGGCGCGCAACAGCATGGACATGCCACCCCCGGACCGGTTCCGGGGCGCGCACGGCTATCGTCACGGTTTCCAGGTGTCCCGTGCGCGCTTCGACGAAATCCGTGCCGCGCTTGACGCCCACCGCGTGCCCTACCAGGGGCCGGTGGCGCATCCGGAAAAGGGTCCCTTCGGCGCGTCGCTCTATTTCAAGGACCCGAGCGGCAATTTCCTCGAATTCGTCTGGCGCCGCGACGAGGACGCCCTGCCCAGGAACCGCAGTTACCTGAGCCCCGAATGATGACGTTGAACGGGGGCGTCTTTCAGTGCCTGTCGCACCTGGTGGTCGATGTTGCAGACCTCGACGCGGCCGAGGCGTTCTATCGCGACGGCCTCGGCCTGCAGCCGATCGGACGCGACGCCTGGCCCGATGCCGGGGCCAATGCCGTGCTCAAGGCGGGCGACCAGCACCTGGTGCTGTCGCGCAAGGCCGACCGGCCGGACCTGTCGGCCACCGGCGTGCACCAGGGCTATCGCATCGGCGCGGGCGGGCGTGAGGAGGTGCGCGGACGCCTGCAGCGCCTCGGTGTGACGGTGGAAACCTACCACGAGGACCGCCCAGCCGAGGCCAGGGACAACTTCTACGCCTTCGATCCGTCGGGCAACCGGGTGCAGTTGGTGGTGGACTCGCGCCTCGACGGCGGGCCGGGGGTGGCGGGCATCGATCACGCCTGCGTGCAGGACTACGACATGCAATGGGCGCAGGAATTCTACGGCGGCATGCTTGGCCTGGCCCTCGATCACGTCTCCGGCCTGCACACCGACGACTACCTTCGCGCCCAAGCCTGGGGTGATGAGAAGGAAGCCATGGCACCGGGCTGTTGCCGCCTCGTCAAGTACTACCGCGAGATCCCCGGCCAGAACCGGATGCAGCCCCGCCCCAGCCTGCAAATGTATTTTCGTGCCGGAAGCGGAGTCATCGGTGTCTACATGGCGATGGAAGACTATGCCGAGCCGCCGGAGGAACAGCTTGTCGGCACGCCGCGCACGGCGCTGCGGGTCGCAAAAGGCAAGCTCGACACGGTGGCGCGGGCGCTGGAGGCGCGTGGCCGCTCGTTCTGCGGTCCCGTCGACCACGGCGGCAACGGCGCCATCGGCCGGTCGCTCTACAGCCGCGACACCGGCGGTAACTTCATCGAATTTTGCGAGGCCTAGGGCCTTGGCCGTCGATCCCTCGCGTACCAACCAGAACAACGTCACCAGCAAGGGCAGGAACCGCACATGACCGCATCCGTCACCGACCCCATCGGCCAGGGTCAGCTCTATCCCCAGTTTTCCCTCGCCGAGCGCGACCGGCGCTGGAAGCTGGTCCGGTCGCTGATGGCCAAGGAGGACCTGCCGGTCATCGTCGTGCCCAACAACACGGGGCATTCGACCGATTTCCAGGCGTCGGCGCGCTGGCTCAGCCATGTCGGCGGCGGCGGCGATACCGAAGTGGCGGTGACCTTCCCACTGGAGGGCGAGCCGTCGGCCTGCGCCAACCGCGCCAACACCGACTGGTCGGCGCCGGTGCAGCACTGGACGACCAAGCTCTACAACACCCGGCGCAACACCGTGTCGGGGGTGATCGAACATCTGCGCGAGCTCAAGACCGACCGCGGCAAGGTCGGTGTCGTCGGGCTCGGCGCCGGCACGCGCACGCCCATGGGCACCATCCTGCAAGGCTTCTACACCCAGATGCGCGACGCGTTTCCCAATGCCCAGTTCGTCGACGCGACACATATCCTGGAGGAAGCGCGCTACCAGAAGAGCGAGGAAGAAGTCGCCGCCCTGCAGAAGTCCATCGACATCATCGAAAAAGGCATTGAGGCCAAGGTGGCCGCCGCCAGGCCCGGCGTCGTCGACTGGCACATCTGGGCCGCGGTGCAGTCGGCGCTGCTGATGAACGGGTCCGAAATCCCGGTGCACTGCAACTGGGTCTGCGGGCCCAACGCCAAGCACACGCGCACGCGGGCGACGTTCCGCAAGATCGAGAAGGGCGACCTCATCATCAACGAGATCGAGGCCTCGTGGATCGGCTACCGCGCCCAGCAAGTGCAACCGGTGTTCGTCCAGGAAGTCGATCCCGTGCACGCGGAACTGATCAAGGTGCAGGGCGAGGTCTATGCCCGCCTGCTCGAGATCCTCAGGCCCGGCGTCACGGTGGGCGAGATGGCGGAAAAGACCAAGGAGATCACCGCTAGGGCGCTGCCGGCCAAGGGCCCGGCAGCGGGCGCCCGCGGCCGGCTCAATATGCACGGCCGCGGCCAGGGCGACGACGGTCCGCTGATCACGCCGGGCCAGGTGCGGCCCGAGCAGCTCGCGCGTCCGCTCAGGGAGAACATGGCCTTCATCTTCAAGCCCGCGGTCATTACCGCGGATGAAAAATACGAATCGGTCTGGGGCGATACCATCATCATCACGCCGAAGGGCGGGCGGAGGCTCGGCTCGCGCCCGCACGGCCACCTGGTTTCCGGTCTTTAGGGAGCAGCAGCATCATGGCGACACGCGTATTCGATCCGACCGGAGTCTACGAGGGAGTGGACGACCTCAAGAGCCTCAAGACCTTCTACGAGGACTGGCAGGACCGCGAAGGCGTCCCCGTCCATACCACCTTCCATATCGAGGACCTCGCCACCGTGCCGGTCGGCCCGTGGAAGCGCTTCGGCGCGAAAGGGTGCTTCATCAATCTGGCGGACTGTCACATCGTCGCCGCCGCCATGCTGGAGATTCCGCCCGGCGGCAAGACGAATCCGGTCAAGCACATGTTCGAGAGCTGGTGCTACGTCGTCCACGGACGCGGGGAAACCACCTTCGAGCAGCCGGGCACCGCCGGCGGGCGCGTCGAGTGGGAGGACCGCGGCCTGTTCGGCCCGCCGCTCAACACCACCTATCAGCACCGCAACCTCGATCCCGCGAAGCCCGCGCGCATCCTTCTGGTGACCAACGCGCCGGTGACCATGAACCTCTATCATTCCGACGAATTCATCTTCGACAACCCGTTCGTGTTCAAGGACCGCTTCCGCGGCCAGAACGACTTCTTCAATCCGGTCATGGAATACATGCGGCCCAAATATCTGGGCGCGCGGGTGTTGCGGTCAAACCTCGTGCCGGACGTGCTGGAGACGTCGCTCGCCCACTGGGCGCTGCGCGGTCATGCCGCCAAGACGGTGCACCTGTCGATGAGCGATCACACCATGGCGGCGCATATCTCCGACTTCGAGGTGGGCACCTACAAGAAGGCCCACCGCCACGGTCCCGGCGCCCATGTCATCCTGCTGCAGGGAACCGGCTACTCGCTGATCTGGAAGGAGGGCGAGCCGCGCCAGCGTGTCGACTGGAAGCCCGGCACCATGTTCGCGCCGCCGGAATGGTATTTCCACCAGCACTTCAACACCGGCAAGGAGCCGGCGCGCTACCTCGCGCTGCGCCGCGGCGGCAGCCCCGAACACAAGATGAAGATCGGCATGTCCGGCGGCGAGAAGGCCGAGGGCCCCGACCAGATCGAATACGAATACGAAGACCCCGCGATCTACGAGGAGTTCGTCGCGGAACTGAAAAAGAACGGCGCTGAATGCCGCCAGCCGCGGCCCGTCTATGCATCGGGCCCGCGTCCGGATTTCAAGGATTGACGCGTGACGCCGCCCGTCGCGTCGAACAGAGGAGGTACCGCATGATCCGAATCACCGCAGCCGTCAGCGCCGCGTTTCTTGCCGCGGTCGCCGCCGCGCCGGCGCCCCGCGCGGCCGACTTGCCCCAGGCCACCCGGGACATGCTCATGGAGCTCAAGATCGACGAAAAGCTCCTCGCCGGCTCCGAGAAGGAATACGAGGTTCCCGCCGCATGGCTCGCGGGGGCGAAGAAGGAAGGAGCGCTCAAGATCATCGGCACCTGGGACCCGTCCCAGCATCGCAAGTACATGAAGCCGTTCCAGGAGCGCTACCCCGGCGTCAAGTTCGACTACACCCGCGCCGGCCGCAGCGACCGGACGGTGAAGCCGCTGCTGGCCTTCAAGGAAGGGCGCTATCTCGGCGACGTCATCTCGGGCCTCGGCAACGCCTATTTCATCTACCGCGATTCCAAGGCGCTGATGAAGCTCACCGATCTGCCCAACGCCAGGCTGCTGGGCGACGATCTGCTCGATCCCGCCGGTTTCTGGATCGGCCATCAGGCAAGCTATTGGTGCGTGAGCTACAACAAGAACCTGGTCAAGCAGGCGGACCTGCCCAGGACCTGGGACGGTTTTCTCGACGCCGCCAAGTGGGGCAACGGACGCATCGGCATGGGCAACCGCGCAAACCTCTGGTTCCTGCAGCTGTGGAAGGCTCACGGCGTCGACTGGGCGCGCAACTTCATGGACAAGCTGTTCAACGAGGTGAAGCCGCAGCAGCGCAAGGAAGGCATGAACGCGCTGGTGGGCCTGGTGATCGCCGGCGAGTTCGCCGTCACCATCCCGTCGGCCATGTATCGCGTCTCGCAGCTCGCCGACAAGGGTGCGCCGGTCGGTTATCACTGCCCCGAGCCGGTACCCTCAACCGTGCAATCCATCGTGGCGCTCAACGGTAATCCCCACCCCAACGGCACGCGCGTCTACATCAACTGGATGCTGAGCAAGGAAGGCCAGATCGCGCAGTACTACGCCCTGCAGGCGTCCTCGGTGCGCGAGGAGCTGCAGATCCCGGAGCTGGTCGCCTTCCCCGAGGCGGTCAAGGGTAAGAAGAAGACCTTCCGCGATCCCGAGACCCTGCAGCAGACCTGGCCCCAGGTGCTCAAGGCCTGGAGCGCTCATTGGGACTCCGCGAGCGGCGTCAAGACGGTCACCGCGAAGCTCGACAAGGTGATCCGCGGCGGCCGCCAGCTCCAGTTCAAGGCCGGAAAATCCACCCACACGGTCAAGATTTCCCAGTCGCGTACCGCCATGCGCGTCGCCGGCAAGAAGGCCGGGCGCGGCGACTTCAAGGAAGGCATGCAGTGCACGTTCGTCTATCCCGACGACAAGGGCGAGGCGCGCGAAGTCATCTGCAAGTAACCGGACGCGAAGATACCCAACGAATCAACAGGAGGGCTCACCATGTCGCACATCTCCATCCTCGGTCGCGCCGCCGCGCTGGCGGCCGTTGCCGGCCTCGTTGCCTTCGGCGCCGCCCCGGCCGCGGAGCTTCCGGCGGCAACGAAGAAGATCCTCAAGGAGCTGAAGGTCCCGGAATCGATCCTGGACGATATCGACCAGGAGCTCGCCGTGCCCAAGGCATGGATCGAGGGCGCCCGGAAGGAAGGGGAGGTTCGGATCGTCGATACCCATTCCGACAAGGTCCACGCGCAGATGACCGCACCGTTCCGCGCGCGTTATCCGTTCATCAAGATCCGGAACACCCGCGGCTCGTACCAGTCGCGCACCACCCGGGTCATGATCGCGATCCAGGCCGGCAACTACACCACCGACATTGCCATGGACTACGGCGGTTATTACGAGCAATTCCACAAGGCGGGCATGCTCCACGACATGCGCGAGCTTCCCAACTTCACCAAGGTGCCCGAGCAGGCGCGCGGCAAGGACGGCACCTGGGTGGCGCATCGCCGCCAGTACTGGTGCGTGAGCTACAACACCAACAAGATCAAGAAAGCCGACCTGCCCAAGACCTGGGACGGGTTTCTCGATGACCCGCGCTGGCGCAACGGCATGATGGCGATCGGCAATCGGCCGCAGCTTTGGATCCTGATGCTGTGGGGCCATTACGGGCCCGATTACGCCAAGCGGTACATGGCGCGCCTGTTCAACGAGGTGAAGCCGCAGCTTCGCAAGGAAGGCATGAACGCGCTGGTGTCGCTCACTATCGCCGGCGAATTGCCGCTTGCGGTGCCGTCCTCCGAATACCGGGTACAGCTCTCCCAGGAGAAGGGCGCGCCCGTGGGCTACCACTGTCCCGAGCCGGTGCCGGCCTCGATGGCGGAGATGGGCATCTTCAAGGGCAACCCGCACATGAACGCGGCCCGGCTTTACGTCAACTGGCTGCTCTCCAAGGAGGGGCAAATCGCCCAGTTCTACGCCTCGCGCTCGGTGCCGATCCACGAGGGGCTGCAGCGCAAGGAGTTCGTTCCCTTCGCCGAGGAGATCCAGGGCAAGAAGATCGCCCTGCGCGCGCCCGAACTGATGCGCGATTCGAGCGTCGAGGTGCAGAAGATCTGGGGCGAGCACTGGGCCAAGGCGACGGGCGAGGGGCCGGAGCGCACGGTTTCGATCAAGATCGAGAAAATCCAGAAGAAGGGCGCCGCGGTCGATTTCAAGCTCGCGGGCAAGCCCGAAACGGCGGCCATTTCCGGCAGCCGGACCACGATCACCGTGGGCGGCAAGAAGGTGCGGCGCAACGCGCTGAAGGCGGGGCTCGAATGCCAGATCACCTACCGCGGTTCAGGCACCGAGGCGACGGCGCTGGCCTGCAAGTAGGCGTCTGCGGCACGCGCGTTGCCCGGGCCGCGGTGCCGGCCGGGCAACACATGTCACATTTGTTCCCGCGCATCGGTTGACCCGTATAGGCTTGATCTCCTGATGCCCGTCCCGCGTTACAAAACGACGCGCTGGCCGGCCCTGTTCAGCATGGGCTTTCGGCCATTCTTCCTCTGCGCCGGATTGTGGGCCGCCGGTGCCATGGTCCTTTGGCTTTTTGCCTTGTGGCGGGGATCGACGTTGCTGACCCTTTGGGCCCCCTCCGACTGGCACGCTCACGAAATGCTGTTCGGCTTCGTTGTTGCAGCGATTGCGGGCTTTCTGCTGACGGCGATACCCAACTGGACGGGACGTCTTCCGCTGCAGGGTATGCCGCTCGCGGGACTCGTTTTGCTGTGGTGCGGAGGACGGATCGCAATGGGATTTTCCGCCTGGATCGGTGCCGCGGCGGCGGCGGTCATCGATACGGCTTTCCTGGCTGTCCTGTTTGCGGTTGTCCTCCGCGAGGTTCTTGCCGGACGCAACTGGCGCAATCTGCCGGTTGTCGCCGCGATCCTGTTGTTGCTGGCTGCCAACGCTTTGGTGCATATGGGGGTTCTGACGGATAGACCATCAATAGCGACCGGATTCCGGCTCGCTGTCGCGGTCATCGTCATGCTGGTTTCCCTGATCGGCGGGCGGGTCGTTCCTAGCTTCACCGGCAACTGGCTGCGCAAGGCGGGCGCGGCGCAGCTCCCGGCGCCGTTTGGAGTTTTCGACAAGCTGGTCCTGACGTGGAGCGGGCTGGCGTTGGCCGGTTGGGTCGTCCTGCCTGAAGCGCGTCTGGTCGCCTTGGGCGTCGGCATCGCGGGCGTGCTGCACGGGGCGCGCCTGGCGCGATGGGGCGGTTTGCGGACGGGGGCGGAGCCGTTGGTCTGGGTGCTCCATCTCGGTTACGGATGGCTTGCCCTGGGGCTCGTGTTGCTCGCCGCGGGATCCCTGTGGCCCGCCCTCGGGGCGAGTGCCGCAATGCACGCCCTGACCACGGGAGCGATGGGTACGATGATTCTCGCCATCATGACCCGCGCGACGCTCGGCCATACCGGACGTGTGCTTGCTGCTGATGCGGCGACGGTTGCCGCCTATCTGTTGATTAGCCTTGCGGCGGTGCTGCGCGTCGGGTCGGGGCTGTCGGGATTTCCGTTCGAGATGCAGATCGCCGCCGGCCTGTGCTGGGGCGCCGCATTCGTGTTGTTCCTGCTGCGGTACGGGCCGATGTACGTTGTTGCCGCCCGCACGGCGACGTAGGCCCTCGGCACGGGCGCATGGGTTCGCGGGACCGGGGCGTCGATGCCGGGAGTGTCAGCCGGGCGGAATCGTGTCGCCGTGAGCGAGGTCGTCGCCGTCGAGAATATCTTCCGCCGACTGCACGTGCACCGGGCCGTCGATCCCCGCGATCTCACGGATCAGCTTGGCGAGGATCGCCTGGCCGAAGTTCCGGAAGGTGAGCGCCGGGATCATGAAGGCGCCCGGCCCGCCGATGACGTTGTCCTGGTAATAGACGTCGAGGTTTCGCGGTCCCGGCCCGCCCCACGGGTTGGGGCGGTCGTTCACGATCGGCAGGCCGTTGATGGTGACGCCCTGGGCCAAGGCCTCGGCGCGGGCCAGCAGGACGTTGCGGCCGCGGTTGTTGGGGCCGTCGCCGGAAATATCGATGACCCGGCGCTTGCTCTTGAACGGGCTCTTGGCGAACAGCATCATGGAATAGTCGATGGCCGCCGAGATCGAGGTGCGCCGTTCCGTCACGACAGGTTCCTCGGCGATGGCCGAGGCGAAATTCCGGGCCGAGGCGGCGTCGTGGACCAGCGTCCAGCCCACCAGCGGCTTCTGCCAGTGCGGTCCGGCCCATTCGAGGTAGGTCAGCGCGACGCGCCGGTGGGGGCCCGACTGGATGGCGCGCACGACACGCGGGTTGACCAGCGCCTCGAGATAGCCGCGGCGCTGCAGCGCCGCTTCCTCTTCGTCCATGGAGCCGGAGACGTCAGCGGCAAGGATCAGCTCCAGGTCCACCTCCATCTGCGCGCGGGCGGGTCCGGTCGAAAGCAGGCCCACGAGAACGATCACGGCAAGCGCGACGAGGCGGAACGGACGCGGCATTTGGGCCTCCCTGAACGGAACGGCCCATCTTCCGCCCGCGCCCGTCACCCGGTCAAGGGGGCCCCGCGGCTACCGGTTTTCCTCGTACTCCAGCACCTGGCCGATGCCGGCGGCGCGCGCCTTGCGTTGCAGCATGGCGCACGCGCCCATGTATTCGAGGCTGGTGCCGCCGGACAGGAACAGGGTGATCTCGTCGGCGCCGGTGCGGCCCGGGGCGCGACCCGCCAGCACGTCGCCGATGCAGCCCCTGACGTGGTCGCGAGTGATCTCGCCGGCGGCGAGCGGGATCAGGATTTCGCCTTTCTCGTTGAACGCCTGGTCGAGGTCGTCGACGATAACGCGCCCGCGCCTGAGGGTCTCCGTGTCGATCTCGCGCGCGTCCGGGTAGTGGGCGCCGACGACGCTGCAATGGGTCCCCGGCGCGAGCCATTCGGCTTTCAGGATCGGCTGTTTCGAATTGGTGATGGTGACGACGATGTCGGCGCCGCGTACCGCTTCTTCCGCGCTGTCCACCGCGCCGGCGTCGAGGCCGGGTACCGTTTCGCGTGCCCATGTGGCAAAGGCTTCGCGGTTGTCGTGATTGGGACTGTGGACACGCAGGCTGCGGATATCGCGCAACCGCGCGAGGCCGAGCAACTGGGTGCGGGCCTGGGACGCCGAGCCCAGCATGCCGACGCTGTGCGCGTCGGCGCGCGCCATGTGCTTCGCCGCCATCGCCGAGGTCGCGCCGGTCTTCATCTTGCCGATGACGCTGCCGTGCAGGATGGCCAGCACCTTGCCGCTGTCGCAATCATACAGCGTCACCCACAGGTTCATGCCGCCGTAGCCGCCGGAATAGAGCGAGGCGCCCATGACCCGCACGCCTTTCAGGCACCCGCCGCCGATCTTGAGCGATCCCGGGCGCCTGCGTCCCGGCACCTCGACGGTGAAGTTGGTACGCGGCAGGATGTCGAAATCGCCGCGGCCCTGGTCGGTATAGGCCGCCTCCACCGCGGCGATGTAATCGTCCATGGTGACGACGCCCGTCTCGTGCATCCGGGCGATGTCCTTTTCGTTGATGAAGATGGTCATGGGGCGCTGCCTCGTTCCTTCCCGTGTTTCGTGGCACAATAAACACTGGCTCATCGCCCCGCCAGCGGGTGCAGGAAGGATGGAGTATTGGACTATCAGGCCGTCATCGACGGAATCGCCGAGGAAGTTCGCCCGCTGTTCGCGCGCGGGCGGGTGGCCGCCTACATCCCCGCGCTCGCCGCGGTGCCGCGCGATCGCTTCGCCATGGCGGTGCTGACCGCCGACGGCGCGCTCGCGACCACCGGCTGCGCCGGGGAGCCGTTCTCGATCCAGAGCATCTCCAAGATCTTCACCCTGACGCTGGCGCTGCGCCATGTCGGCGAGAAACTGTGGAAGCGGGTGGGGCGGGAGCCCTCGGGCAGCGCCTTCAATTCGCTCGTCCAGCTCGAATACGAACACGGCATCCCGCGCAACCCGTTCATCAACTCCGGCGCCCATGTGGTCACCGACTCGCTGATGCAGGAGCGCCCCTACGCCAGGGACACGCTGCTCGCCTTCGTGCGCGAGCTCTCGGGCAACGACGCCGTCGCCTTTGACGAGACGGTGGCCCGCTCCGAGGCCGAGACCGGTGACCGCAACCGCTCGCTCGCCTATTTCCTCAAGGCCGAAGGCAACCTCACCGGCGACGTCGACGCGGTGCTCGACGTCTATTTCCACCAGTGCGCATTGGCGATGAGCTGCGTCGATCTCGTCCGCGCTATCGCCTTCCTCGCCCGTGGCGGCCGCGGCGTCGACGGCGCGCGCGTCGTCTCCGCCGGGCAGGCCAAGCGCATCAACGCGCTGATGCAGACCTGCGGCACCTACGACGCCGCCGGGGAGATGGCCTTCCGCCTCGGCATCCCGGCCAAGAGCGGCGTCGGCGGCGGTATCGTCGCGGTGGTGCCGGGAAAGCTCTCCATCGCCGTGTGGTCGCCGGCGCTGGACAAGACGGGCAATTCGCTGGCCGGCGTCCGCGCGCTGGAACTGTTCACCGGCCGCACCGGCCTGACGGTGTTCTGACCGTCGCGCCCTTGCGCCCGTGGCGCTTCGGGCGGACAATCGCCGCATCACGACAGGGAATCCGTCATGAGCCACGTCCCGCCGACCCGCGACGACATCCTCGCCTCCGCTACCGCGAGCGCGCTGCCACCCGATAATGACACCGCGGACACGCGGCTGCGCCACCATTTCCAGGCGATGGCCCACATGAACCGCGTCTTCGCCATCCGCGGCGGCGAGAAGGTGGTGCTGCTGACCGACCCGTTGCTCGACCGCCGGGTGGTCGATGCGGTCTCCGGCATCGCCGCGGCGCGCGGCGCGACGGTGCGCGAATTCATGGCGCCGACGACGCAACTGACCGATTACCCGCCCGAGGCCGCGGCCCTGGTCGAGGATGCCGATTTCGTCATGGCGACGTGGTACGCCTCGGTCAATGCGCCGCTGTTCCTGCGCCTGCGCAAGGAGCGCGGCCAGCGCTGGGTCAAGATCACCTATTTCCGCAATCTCGACCTCTTGGACACGCCCCAGGGCCGCTTCCCGCCGGAACTGGTGGGCGAGATCACCCGCGCCAATGCCGCCCTGTTCCCGCGCGGGCAGGCCTTCGACATGCGGTTCTCGGACCCCCGCGGCTCCGACGTGACGATCAGGTTCACGCCGGAGATGGTGTCCAACATGCTCGACACCAACCGCTGGCGCGGCTCGACACTGGCGGAGGAACCCGGCTGCTACGTCCACTATCTGCCCGCCCACGGGCCCAACATCTACGACCGCGAGGCGTTCAGGCGCGAAAAGGGCGCGGTCGCGGAAATGGAGGGCATCCTCTATCCGCAATGGGCCATCGGGTTCCGGGACCCCTTCGCCGAGAAGATCGGCATCGAGTGGAAGGATACCGAGGTGGTGAAGGTCCACGGCCGCTCGCGCGAGGCGGACGTGCTGCGCGAGATGATCACCGGCGCCAGGCTCACCGAGCTCGGCTGCGGCCACAACCCCAAGGCGCCACGCTTCACCGCCTATCCGGCCGGGCCCAATTCCGCCGGCGCGCTGCACTGGGGCGTCAACTACGCGAAGCCGTCGAGCTACCTGCGCCGCACCGTGCCCAACTGGGAAGAGCCGCCCCTGCACCAGGACCTCGCCACCTTCGACACCACGGTGAAGCTCGGCAACGTGCCGCTCATCGACAACGGCTTCCTCATGGCGCTGCGCGCGCCCCGGGTGGTTGAGGCGGCGCGCCGCTACGGCGACCCGGTGGACCTGCTCGAAAGCTTCGTGGAGTAGGCCGGCGGGGAGTCATGATTAGCGGGATTGCCTGTGCAACTCCCGAGCCTTCGAGAGCATACACCGATACGGCTCGTGGGTCGGATACGCTTCCACCATTGTGGCGATGGCGTCAATATCGCCCGTAATGATGTACCAGAGCTGGTCCTTCCTGAAATCCAGCCCACGGGTAATCATCTCTCGGGGCACAAGACCTTCTTGGCATTGAAGGGCGATCGCGCGGCGCTGCAGTTGCTCTTGAGTGAGGCACGTGGGGGCAGAGTTCTCACCCCACAGGCCGATGTACAAACAAGGTACGATGGGAGGGATGTCGTCGGCTGCCGATATGATGGAGGAAAAGGAAAGAACAGACACGGCAACCATCACCAATCGTACGAATACGTTCGTCATGCCTCGTGCTCCGGTTCAGACGAGGCGCGAGATACTGAGTCCAGCGTCTCGATTGCCTCAAAGTCGACACCAATTGTCTGGCAATGGAGTTCCAGTTGATCCCTCACAGCGGTTTGTGTCTCGGAGGAACAGGTGTTACGGACCGTATTCAGGATAAACAGTATCGCACCTTCTTTTGGTCCCAGACCAAGTGCTCGTGCCATATGCGAAAATTGATCGCCTAATAGCCTTAGTTCCCCCGTATCTCTCAATACGTTTGCTGCTTTGACGTGATATCGCATTCGCGTGTTGTAGAACATGTGGCATCTCCGTGAGCCGCCAAAACGCTACAACGTTACAATTCTTCAGTGGTCGCCCCATACGTCCTCAGCCCGAAAGCCTTGCCCCCGCGCGGCAATTTCTCGCGTATTGCAAATCGCTCGTGCGTGATCACGCCGAGTCTATCTTCTCCGCCAGCCAGACCTTGATGAGGGATTGGTAGGGGACGTCGCGCTTGTTGGCGGCGATCTTGATCCGCTCCAGCAGATTGACCGGCAGGCGCAGGGAGATCGCCCTGGTCGAAGGCTTGAGGTTGGGAAAACGGCCCCGCTCGGACTTGCGCCAGTTGACGTAGTCGGTCGAGTCGCGGGATTCCCAGAAGCGCCGTTCCTCGGCTTCGCTCCTGAACGCCGGAAGCGGCTTACGTTTCCTTGTCATAGATCGCTTGCTCCTTGCGATGCATGTGCCGGGCGGAAATGACGTGAATCTTCGTTTCTATAGGAATAGACCCCCGGCGAACCCTTCGTCCAGCGCTAGAGCCGCCGCCACCAGCTCTGCCTCGCCGCCTTCGACACCACGGTGAAGCTCGGCAACGTGCCGCTCATCGACAACGGCTTCCTCATGGCGCTGCGCGCGCCGCAAGTGGTGGAAGCCGCGCGCCGCTACGGCGACCCGATGGACCTGCTCGAAAGCTTCGTGGAGTAGGGGGCAAAAGCGTGTTGCCCCAATGTTGAAACGTCATGCCCCGCGCAGGCGGGGCATCCACTCGGTGGATCGCCCGGATAAACCGGGCGATGACGAATCAGTAAATTGATTCAACCCGTGGCAAACGTGCTCTAGAACCGTCCGTCGGCAAACCCTTCGTCCAGCGCCAGCGCCGCCGCCATCAGGTCCGCCTCGCCGCGGGCGAAGCCCTGCATTTCGAGGCCCAGCGGCATGCCGTCCACCGCCATAAGCGGCAGGCTGACCACCGGGTTGCCCGCCAGCGACGAGCCCCATTGATAGACCGAGGAGCCGGTATCCCCGGTGCCCATCGGCGCCGGGCCGGTCGCCGACGGCGTGAAGAGGAAGAGCCAGTCGGCGCGGCAGGAGTCCAGCATCGCCCGGAAGGCGTCACGGAAGGCAAGCGCCTCGTGATATTCCGCCCGCGTCGCCGCGCCGCGTTCGAGCCCGCGCGCCACCACGCGTTCGGAATAGGCGCCGGTGGGCGCGGCTTTTTCCTGCTCCAGGTACATGATCAGCGGCCAGCGCGATTCGTAATCGGCGATGACATCGAGGGCCAGGGCGGCGGCGTCGAGGTCGCGGGCCAGGGCGCGAGTACCGGGCAGTTCGTCCGCCCCGGCGACGGTGACGCCGGCGCGTGCGAGCCCGTCGATGAGCGCATCGAAGGCCGCGCGCGTCGCGCCGTCGGTCCTGTCCCAGCCCGTGGCGGTCAGGCGCACCAGCATCTTCGGCATGAGCGCAGGCGGCGGTTCCGCCGGGCCGTCCATGCCGCGGTGGCCGGGGTGCGGCCCCGCCACGTCGGAGAGATAGCGCGCGACGGCCCAGGCGTCGCCCGGCCGGTGCGCCAGCACGCCGACATGAGTGTTTGTCTCCTGCCCGCCGCCGTCGCCGCCGCGGTGGATGGTGCCGTGACCCGGCTTGAAGGCGGAGCAGCCGCAGAAACTCGCCGGGCGGGTGAGCGAGCCCTTGCCCTGGGTGCCGATGGCGACGGGCACCATCCCGGCGCCCACCTCCGCGGCCGAGCCCGACGACGACCCGCCCGGCGAGCGCGCCGCGTCCCACGGGTTGGTGGTGGCGGCGGGCTGGCCGAAGCCGAGCTCGGGCAAGGTGGTCTTGCCGAGGATGACGGCGCCGCCCTTGCGCAGCGCATGGACGATAGCCGCGTCGCGCCAGGCCACCTGCGCTTTCTTTGGAATGCCCCATGTGGTGGGCAGGCCCGCGACCTCGAAGATATCCTTGAGCGCGACCGGCAGCCCGTCGACCGGCGACAGCGGGCTACCCTGCCGGTAGCGCGCGGCGGCGGCATCGGCGGCGGCGCTGGCGCCCTCCGTGTCGAGAACGGTGAAGGCGCGCACCTCGTTCTCGCGCGCTGCGATGACGGCGAGATGGCGTTCGAGATAATCGCGCGGCGTGTCGCGCCCGGCGAGAAAATCATCCCGCGCCGCGAGGAAGCCGCCCCCGCGCGGGGCGCGCGGGTCATAGGGCGCGGTCACGTGGCGGCGGGAACGCCCGCGAGCGGTTCCCATCCCGCCATCAGCTCGCGCTTGCGCCGCGGCCTGGGGAAGATCGCCAGCGTGCGGCAGCGCTCGATCGCCTCCTCGACGGGCAGGGATGCGTCCCAGCCGCGCGCGTCGAAACGGCAGCCCGAGTATCGCGCCGAGGCGTCCGACGCCAGCGCCGCAGCGAGCGGCGCGATGGCTTCCGGCTCGTACACCATGCGGCCCGCCTTGCGCGCCGATTCCACCGCGCCCGGGCGCGAGAAGGTCGTCGCGGTGAAGCCGCCGGGCAGGAGGGTATTGACGGTGACGCCGGTGCCGAGGAAATCCTGCGCCCAGCTTATGGTCATCGCCTCGACCGCCGCCTTGGACGGGCCGTAGGGCGAATTGCGTCCCTCGTGCATGGAATCGGCGCTCTTGGAAATGTTGATGACGCGGCCCCAGCCCGCGGCGATCAGATGCGGCGCCGCCGCCTTGGCCATGTGGAACGGGCCGTTGATGTTGACCGCCATGACCTTTTCCCAGCCGTCGGAGAGGTCTTTCCAGAACGGCCCGCGCGCGCCTTCGGGCTGGGCGTTCTTCATGCCGAGCCCGGCGTTGTTGACGAGGATGTGCAGCGCACCGAACCGTGCCACCGCCTGTTCCACCGCCGCGGCGCAGGCGCTCGCGTCGCGCACGTCGGCGGTGACGGCGAGACCGGTATCCTTCCGTCCGCTCAGGCGGTCGATCTCGTCCGCCGTCTCCCGGATCTCGTCGGGCGAGGAACCGGAGGTGACGCAGATTCCCGCCGCGCCGGCCTCGGCGAAGGCGCGGGCCATGGCGCGGCCCATGCCGCGGCCGCCGCCGGTGATGATGGCGAATTTCCCTTCGAGCAGTTTTCCGTTCATCGGCTATCCCTTTCGCGGCCGAGCTATCGCCGCCCTGTCGTTGATCTCACTTTAATGAAGCCCTAGAACAGGAACAATCGGAACCGCGCCGGGGCAACCGGCCTGTGCAGGGAAGGGAACGCGATGGCGGACCGCAAGGACAAACTGGCGATCGTGCGCTTCTGCCGCGACTATCACGACGTGCTCGACGCGGATTTCCTGCGCGACTTCCCCGAGGTCGAGGCGCGCAAGCCCAATTCCGTAGCAGAGCTTGAAGCGGCGATTCCGGGCGCCGAGGTGCTTCACATCAACGATTCCTTCTTCACGCCGGAGGTCGCCCGCGTCCTTGCCGCCCACGGCGGCGCCCTGCGCTGGATCCAGTTCACCACCGTCGGCACCGACCACGCCCAGGCGGCGGGCCTGCCGCCCCGGGTGCGGATCACCAACATCGGCGACGTGCGCCAGCGCATCCTCGCCGGCCATGCCATCGGCCTGATGCTTGCGGCCATGCGCGGCTACACCTTTTTCGAGCCCTGGCGCGCCAGGCATGAATGGGCGCGCGACGAGATGTCGGCACGTGCGCTGGCGCCTGACGGCAACAGGATGGTGATCTTCGGCATGGGCCGCCTCGGCCAGGACATCGCCCGCAAGGCCAAGGCCTTCGACATGGAGGTGACCTGCGTCACCCGCACGGCGACGCCCGCCTGCCCGTGGATCGACCGCGTGGTGGCACGCGAGCGGCGGATGGAAGTGCTGCCCGAGGCCGACGCGGTGATGATCGCGCTGCCGCTCGACGACGGTACCCGCGGCCTGATCGGCGCGGGCGAGCTTGCTGCGATGAAGCCCACCGCCGTGCTGGTCAATGTGTCGCGCGGGCCGGTGGTGGACGAGGCCGCGCTGATCGCGGCGCTCCGGGCGGGGACCATCCGGGCGGCCGGGCTCGACGCCTTCGAGGACGAGCCGCTGCCCGCCGACAGCGGTTTCTGGGACCTGCCGAACCTGGTGATGACACCCCATATCGGCGGCCAGGGAGGTGAGGACCAGTGGCTCGGCCTGTCGCTGCTTGTCCGCGACAACACCCGCCGCTATCTTGACGGGCAGCCACTCATCAACGTAATCCGAGAACCGATGGCCGGCGCCTGAGGATCGGCACGCAAGGGAGACAGCCATGAAGATGGAACCCGACCACCTCCTCGATCAGCCCACCGGCACCATGGAACGGGTGATGGCCAAGATCGGCTTCGACCCCGAAGCCAGAAAGCCCAGCGTATTCACCATGGAAAGCCCGATCCCGAAGCAGGGCAACGACCGCACCCACCTCGCGCACACGGACCGGCTGACGGTCTTCCTCAACGTCTATTCGCCCAACGACGGCGAGAACCTGCTGCACACCCACACCAATGAGGACCACTGCTTCATTGTGCTGCAGGGCGCGGCGGAATTCGTCGGCCCCAACGACGAAAAGACCATGGTGAGGAAGCACCAGGGCATCATGCTGCCGCGCAACTGCCTCTACACTTTCTTTGCCGCGAACGACGAGCCGCTGGTGATGATCCGCGTTGGCGCCGTGGTCGATCCGTCGAAAAGCCCCTATGGCCGGGTACTCAAGGACGGCTCGCCGCTCATCGGCAACTCGAAGGAGAACAACGCCGTTCCCTGCGTGTTCGAGCCGGGCGCCGTCTTCCGCTGAAGGCTTCGTGTAGATGAAGCCGCCGGGTTTGGTCTCCCGCCGTAGTGTTCTCGCCGGGGCGGCGGCCTGCACGGTGGGTACCGGTCCGCGCGCCGCCGGCGCTCAGGAGCTGGAGCCGATCGAGCAGGCTACGACCCCCAACGACTCGACCTTCATCGCCCGCGCCTACCGCGAACGGCACGAAGCCTCGGCGCGCGGCGACCAGTCCTACGGCGCGGTGGTGGTGCGGGACGGGCGCATCCTCGGCAAGGCCGGCAGCCGCGTGGTGCGCGACCGAGATCCCACCTCCCATGCCGAGATGCTGGCGATCCGCGACGCGCTGAAGCGCACCGGCCACGCGGACCTTAAGGGCGCGGTGCTCTATTCCTCGTCGCGAGCCTGCCCCATGTGCGAGGCGGCGGCGTATTTCGCCGGCATCGCCCGCATGGTTCACGGCCGCGCGCGGGACGACGACGGCGCGCCGCAACTGCGCCGGTGCTGAGACGGGCTCTCACTCCGGCATCATGTTTTCCCAGTCGAGCGTGCGGGTCAGCGGCTTGCCGGCGATGTAGCGGGAGATGTTGTCGGTGACGATCTCCAACAGCCGTTTCGTGTTGTCGGTGCCGGTGCC
>WHSO01000141.1 GCA_009380075.1 Alphaproteobacteria bacterium
GCGCGCCTTGGGCGTATCCGGCGGCAGGAAGAAGGCCTGGCCGAGCTGAAGCGTGGTGTCGATCAGCGCCAGCATCTTCCTGTTCTCCTCGGTCTTCATCAGGTCCGTGAGCCGGGGCACGTCCTTGAGCGCGGGTATGGGCGGGCCGAGGGTGAAGAAGAATTTCAGCTTCCTGTCGCGAATCCAGTCCCCCTTGGCGCCGACGAAGCCCTCGTAGAAGTTCGCGCGGCCCTGCACCTCGCCGCTCTCGATCGCCAGGTTGATCTCCCCGCCGCCCTTGTAGCCGCTGACGACCTTGTATTTGGTGCCCAGCAGATGGTTCATCAGCGTCGGAATCTGGAAGTTCTGGGAGCCCTTGCCGGTCGCGCCCATGATGACTTCGGTCTTCTTCATCTTGTCGACCGTGTCGGCTTCCACCGTGTGCCACACCGCGCCGCAATAGCCGCGCACGGCGACCGAGCCGATCCACTCGAACTTGCGCGGGTCGTAGCGCGCCTTCCGCAGCAGCGGCAGCGACATCGTGCCCGGGTTGATCTCGGCCAGCATGGTGCCGTCCTTCGGCGCGGCGTGCATCATGAAGGCGTTGGCCGTCACCCCGCCCGCGCCGGGCCGGTTCTGGAGGACCGCCGTCGGCTTGCCCGGGATGAATCGCGGCAGGTGCTGTTCCACGAGCTGCGCATAGAGATGGAACGTGCCGCCCGGGCTGACCGGCACGACGACGGTAAGGGTCTTATCCTTGTAGAAATCGGCGATCTCGTCCGCGCCGGCCGGCATGGCGGCGACGGCGCCGAGCATGCCCAATGCGAATGCGGCCGCTGTTCTTGCGATCATGACTGCTTCTCCCTGTTGCCCGCGTCCCGGGACTGGCCGGGACGCGCCTCCTCTTCGACAGGTAAATGTGACACGCGCCGGAAAGAAAAAGAAGCGCCCCGCGAGGGGGCGCTTCCGGGCCTGCCTGTCAGGCGCAAGGCTATTTTTTCTTCTTTTTATTCAAGCCGAGGATGGCGGCCAGATTTTTCGGCACTTCGGGCTTCACGTCGTAGGCCTCGGCGATGATCGCCTCCACCTTCTCGTATCCCTGGGTGATGATTGGAACCTTGCGCTTCTCGGCCTCGGCGAGGAACTCGGAATCCTTCAGGGTCGCGGCAAAGGCCGCCCGCAACATATCCACCTGCGCCTTCGGCACGCCCTCCGGCAGGTGGAAGGACTGGCCGACGTTGAATCCCACCTCGAGCAGCTTGTACATCTGCCTGTTGATGTCGCCCTCGATCCTGTCGAGGAGCCGCGGCACGTTCGCGACCTCCGGCCGGGTCGGGCCCAGCGTGGCGAAGAACTTGATTTTCTTGTCCCGGATCCAGTGCGGCTGCGCCCCGGTGTAGCCGGAATAGAAGTTGCCGCGGCCCTGCACCTCGCCGCGCTCCATGGCGATGTTGATGTCCCCGCCGCCCTTGTAGCCGGCGATCACCTTGTACCTGGTTCCCATCGCCGCGTTCATGAACGTCGGGATCTGATAGTTGAGCGAGCCCACCCCGCTCGACCCCATGATCACCTCGGTCTTCTTGTGGCTTTCCAGCGTGTCGGCCTCGACGGTGTGCCAGACCCCCAGCGTATAGGTGCGGACGGCCGCGGTGCCGAGCCATACGAATTTCCGCGGGTCGAACGCGACCTTGCGCAGCAGCGGCACGACGACGGAACCGGGGTTGATCTCCGCGATGACCGTCCCGTCCCTGGGCGCGGCGCCGGCCATGTAGTTCGATGCCGTGACGCCGCCGGCGCCGGGCCGATTCTGCGTGATGACGGCCGGCGTTCCCGGCACGTGCTTGCCGAGATGGCGGGCGACGAGCTGGGCGTAGATATGGAACGTGCCGCCGCTTCCGCCGGGCACGACCACGGTGATGGTCTTGTTCTTGAAATCGGCCGCGTTCGCGGCCGGAGCCGCGAGGCCGAGCGCCAGCGCAGCGGCGGAAACAGCACCAGACAACGATACGTGTTTCACGGCATCCTCCCTTTTTTTCCGGGCGCCGGAGCGCCCTCTGCCATGCGGTGAGTTTAGGGGATATCGATCCCGCCTGCCTAGCCATGCCGTCCGCGGTCTTGCCGGGCGGGTTGTCTCTGCCATGATGCGGAGCATGCGAATGGCCGGAAGGGGAGGACATCATGGCGTTCGAATGCTGGCGCGGCGTCGTCGGAATCATCAAGCCCACCATGCGGCCCGGCGGGCTGGAGGACATGATCCGCATGCTGCCGGAAGGCGTCGGCGTGCTGGGCCTGTACAACGACATCCGCC
>WHSO01000116.1 GCA_009380075.1 Alphaproteobacteria bacterium
CGCGTTCCGCCCGCGGGACGCGATGTTCTATGCCTGCACGGGGCGCACGTTCAACGGCAAGAAAGCGGCCGAGATCGGCATGGTCAACTACTCGGTGCCGCTCAAGAACCTGAAGAAGGAGGTCATCAAGCTCGCCAAGGAGCTGATGGAGAAGAATCCGAACGTGCTGCGCGGCACCAAGCACGCCATCAGGGCAACGCAAAACATGGATTGGACGGCAGCGGCCGATTACCTCGCCGCCAAGAGTGCCGAGATCAAGCAGCGGGATGCGGCCCGCGGCCACGACGCCTACGCGGAGGGCATCCGTCAGTTCATCGACGAGAAGGCGTACAAGCCGGTGTTCTCACCCTATCACGGCGCCGCCGAGGGCAAGGCCCCCGCTAAGCTGCCTGGCCGCAAGAGAGCGGCGGCCGCTCGCGGCACCGGCAAAGCGGGGAAGCGCTGACGGAGCGAAAGAACCGCCCAGCGGTCTATGCTGCACAAGCCCTGCTGCGATTAAGGCTTGAGGACGCTGCCATCGTCGGTGGAGCCGACCGGGATCTGCTCCCCCTGTAGCTCGCCTAAGCATCCGCCTGTGAGTTGCGATGGAACGTAGCCTCCATCCTCGCTCGATGCCCCCGCAGCCGGTGGTCAGTTTTTTCTTTCTTGACGTACGATCCGTGACGACCGAACGCGGCGCGAAATCCCATGCCTGTATTGAACGCCGTCCCTATCGGGTCCGGAGAATCCGCGATAGCCTGTGGCAGTCAGTGGCAACCAAGCAGGCAACACATTCATGAGTAGCGGTTTTATCGCGCGGCACGGCCTCTGGGATGACGATCAGGCCGCCTGCGCCGCGGAACTCCGCAAGCGAGCGGAGACGGAACAGCTTCGACTCATTCGCATGGTCTGGGCGGATTCTCACGGGCAGGCGCGCGCCAAGGCGGTTTCGCTGCCCGTGTTCCTCGCGTCGCTGACCGACGGCTACAACATCAACGTGGCCACCTTCACGCTGGATTCGTCCGGCGGCCGCGTGTTCCGCTCCTTCGTGCGCGGGGGCGGCATGGGACTGGACGAGATGACGGGCTCGCCCAACCTGACCATCGTGCCGGACCCCACGACCTTCCGGACACTCCCCTGGGCCCCGGGAACCGGCTGGGTGCTGTGCGACGAGTACTTCACTGACGGCCGCCCCTTCCACTTTTCAAGCCGCAGCATCCTGAGCCGGCAGCTCGGGCGGCTTCGGAACAGCGGCATGGAGCTGATCGTGGGGCTGGAGGTCGAGTGGTACCTGCGCCGCATCGACGGCACGCTGACCGACGACCATATCGGTGCGCCGGGCAGCCACGCCCGACCGCTTCAGACCGCGCCGGTCGAGCCCGGCTACTCCTACCATTCCGAATCCAACATGGACCTGATGCAGCCGGTGATCGATGCGCTGGCGGAGACTTATCAACAACTCGGCCTGCCCCTGCGCTCCATCGAGAACGAGTACGGGCCGGGCCAACTGGAATGCACCTTCGCGGCGCGGCCGGCGATGCAGTCGGCCGACGACTACGTGCTGTTCCGGACAGCCACGCGGCAGGTCTGCCGACGGCTCGGCTACTTCGCGACCTTCATGTGCCGGCCGTCCTTTCCGGGCCTCTGCGCCAGCGGCTGGCACCTGCATCAGTCGCTGGCGGACGCCGGAACCGGCCGAAACCTCTTCATGCCGGACAGCGGCGAGGCGCCCCTGTCGCCACTCGGCATGGCGTACCTCGCCGGCCTGCTGACGCACGCCACGCCGGCCGCGGTGTTCGCGACCCCCACGGTCAACGGCTTCCGCCGGTTCCAGCCGAACTCCCTTGCGCCCGACCGCGTGACGTGGAGTCACGATCACCGTGGCGCCATGCTGCGCGTCCTCGGCGGGGCGCGCGATCCGGCGACGCGGTTCGAGAACCGTATCGGCGAGCCTGCGGCGAACCCGTATCTTTTCATCGCCTCGCAGATCGTTGCCGGGCTGGACGGCATCGAGCGGAACGCGGCGCCATGGCCCGCCGATGACGAACCCTACGAGGCGGACCGGCCGCGCCTGCCGACGAGCCTGGGCGCCGCGCTGGAGGCGCTGGGGGCCAGCGCGCTTTTCCGCGAGCAGCTTGGCGACCTCTATTGCGACTATTACATCAGCCTGAAGCGGGCCGAGCTCGACCGCTACCTGCAGAGCGTCGCCGGCGACCCGTCCCCGCCCGAGGTGAACGGCGTGTCCGCCTGGGAGCAAAACGAGTATGTTGACTTCTTCTGACGCCGACAACGAAGAGCCAGAGTCGGAATATGACGCAACATGAAGCCGCCCGCCGCCCGAACCGGCTACCGACGACGCAGTACGACTACGACGAGCTGATCCACGAAGACCGCGTGCATCAGTCGCTCTACACCGACCCCGGACTCTTCCGCGAGGAGATGCGCAAGGTCTTCGGCGCGGTGTGGGTCTACCTTGCCCACGAAAGCCAGATTCCGAAGAACAACGACTTCGTGACCTCGAAGCTCGGGCTGCGGCCGATCATCGTGGTGCGCGACAACGCCGGCACGATCCGCGCGCTCTATAACCGCTGCACCCATCGCGGGGCGACGATCTGCCGCCAGCCCAGCGGCTCCGCCCGATCCTTTTCGTGCCCCTACCACGGCTGGAGCTACTTCAACACGGGTCAACTCAGCGGCGTGCCGTGGCCGGAAGGCTACGGCTGCGACTTCTCCGATCCGAAATACAACCTCGCGCAGGTGCCGCGCGTCGCCTCCTACCGCGGGTTCATCTTCGGCACGCTGAATCCGGACGCGCCGTCGCTGGAGAACTATCTTGGCCCCGTGCGCCGGCCCCTCGACGAATGGCTCGACCGCCATCCGGGCGGCAAGGTGGCGTTCTGCGACGCGAACCGGCTGAAGTTCCGGGGAAACTGGAAGCTGCTCTACGACAATTCCTGCGACGGCTACCACGTCATCTTCTCGCACCGCTCGCTGCTGGCGATGGAGAACCGGCTGGTGGCGGGGAACACGCCGGAGAAGGGCATGGCGTTCTACAAAAACAGCCCGGACGACGGACCGGTCTACCTGAAGTATTTCGGCAACGGCCATCACTTCAAGGACAAGCGCGCGACGGTCGAGAAGCGTCCCGGCGCACTGTGGGAGATCGAGGGGCCGCATCCCGGGATGGAGCGCTATGAAGCGGCGCTGCGCGCACGTCTCGGCGAAAACGCCGACGCAGTGCTGGATCTCGCCTCGTCCGAGCCGGTCAACATCAACGTGTTTCCCAACCTGCACATTCTTGGTAACCACGTGCAGGTCAGCCAGCCGCTGTCGGTCAGCGAAACCGACACGACGTGGTGGGGCACGGCGGTGGTGGACGAGAAAGACGCGCTGTACGGCGAGGTCGACGCGGTCAACGCGCTGCGCATGCGCACCCAGGAGAGTTTCCCCAATTTCGGCGAGGTCGACGACCTAATGAATTTCGAGGGAATTCAGGCGGGTCTCGCCGCGGAAGAGGACGAGTGGGTCTACATGCACCGCGGGCTCGACGTGCCCGGCCGCATCACGACCGATGCCGACGGCGTCATCACCGGTCCCTCGACCGACGAGGTCTTCCTCCGCGAGACATACAAATACTACAGGCAGCTGATGACGGCGGAGCCCGACATCGCGATCACGCGCGAGGTCGCGCATGAATGAAACGAAGACGCACGATCCGTCGCTCACCTCCTGGTACGTCGGAGAGGATTTCTATCAGGATCTCGTGGATGCCTTCACCGACTGGCAGACCGACGAGCGCGAGGTGGACGATCTCGCGCTTCGCGACACGTGCCGCCGGCTGCTGGAGAAGGAGGCGCGGCTCCTCGACCGGCGCCGGCTGGAGGACTGGATCGCCCTCTATGCGCCGGAATGCGTCTACTGGGTGCCGGCGACGCCCCATGGCGGCGATCCCAGGCGCGAGATCGCGGTGTCTTTCGACGACCGGCGTCGGCTGGAGGACCGCATTTTCCGCCTGCGCAACGATTTCGCCTGGTCGCAGCGCCCGCAGTCGCGCACGGCGCGGCTGGTTTCCAACGTCACCGTCTTCGCAACCGGCGACCAAGCCGAGCTGATGGTGTGCTCCACCTTCCTGACCACGGAATTGCAGGCCGGCGACAGGCGGACCTACGCGGGCTGGTACGGCCATCGCCTGCGCCGGCTGGATGACGGCTGGCGGATTGTCGTCAAGCAGGTGAACCTGATCGACTGCGACCAGAATCTCCGTAACCCGAGCATCGTGCTCTGACGCCCGGTCCCGTCCCGATCAGACGTGCAGGATCCGCATCGGCTCCAGCGCTTCCCTGACGAAGATTTCCTCGGGCGCGAAGCGGCGGCGCGTGATGCCCTGCTCGAAGCAGAACTTCAGGAAGGCCTCCAGCGTCGGCCGGTTGTTTTCCACCCCGTAGGGCCAGTAGTCGCCGCCGGGGAACAGCTCGCCGGCGTTGCGTTCGGTGATGGCCTGCAGCCACGGCACGCCGATGCGGGAAACATCCATGTCATGCATGCGCTCGACCGAGTTGTTCTTGGCCGCCTCGAACGCGTTGAACAGGTTGCGCGCGATCCAGGGATTGGCCTCGTAGCTGGACCGCCTGATCGCGACGACGTGCATGATCGGATAGACGCCGGTCTCCCGGAAATAGGCGCGCTCCACCGGCTCGTAATCCGGATACAGCCGCGCGATCCGGGGATCGCCGGCCCGGAAGATGCGCGGGGGGATGGCGGAGAGGAAGGCGTCCATCTCGCCCTCGGCCACCATCTCGGCCAGGTCGCCGCCGGGCAGGTCGGTCAGCCGCACCCCTTCGGGCGGGCTCTCTGCCGTGGCGATCAGCCGGCCTGGCGTGTCGGGCGAATGCTGGTACCAGTCGATTTCGGTCAACGGGATGCCGACCGTGTCGGTCATCCAGCCGCGGATATAGGTGGTCGCGGTCTGCGCCCACTGCGCCACCGCGACCTTCCTGCCCCTCAGGTCCTCGGGCAGGCGGATCGGCCCGCCCGCGCGGATGTAGACGCCGGAATGGCGGAACAGCCGCGAGGGGAACACCGGGATCAGAACGAAGGGCGCATCGCCCCGGTCGATCGCCTGGACCGCGCCCGCGAACGAGGCTTCGGAGACGTCCCATTCCTGGTCCCTGAAAAAGCGCAGGAAAGTCTCCCAGACGGACATCTGAAGGCAGGTGAGCGCGATTCCTTCCGGCTTCACCCGCTCCGTGAACAGGTCACGGACGTGATCGTAGTCGTTAATCCCAAGCGTGAGATGCAGTTCAGCCATTCGTTCCCTCCGGCGTGCGGGAGAGCTTACCAGCCGCATCGGGCGGAAGGAAACGTCGGTCAGGCGTTCATCCAGAGCGGACGGCATCGCGAGACGACCACCTGCTCGTATGTAGCCGGGCCGGAGAGATGGCCGATGCCTTGCGCGAGGGCATTGGGCCTCTCGACCACCTCTTCGGTGATAACGGGATCGAGACCCGGCGCACCGACATCGAAGCTCGCTTGCGGCAGGCCCATGGAGATGGTGCATCCAAGACCGCCCATGCACCGGGGGCTAACGCCTTCGCACGGCACGTCGACGGCTTTGTCACCAGTGTTCTCCACGGGATCGGTGAGTCCCGTGTCCGTCGCGTCCATGCTGGCGACGCACGCGCCGGTCATCACTAGCGAGAACGCCTGCGCCGACCAGCCGGCCAACAGGCCGACCAGCAGCAACATGACAGCTACGCGTCCGAGCAGGGGCTTCCTTGCATGAGCATTCAGATAGCTGACCTCCGGTCGCCAAGCAATAGGCGAGGAGAGTAAAAAGAACGTGATCGCCCTTCGGACGAGGGGGATTGACGGCTCCAACAAAGTGGATCTGGCGCGGGCGCGTGAAACGCCTTGAGGGTCTGTGTCGACCCGCAAGCCGGATTGGGAAATGCGCAGCAACGAAATAGCCACAGCAGAAATGGCCCTATTCAGCGGCCAAACGCCGCGTCGGAGCAAATCCCCTTGCACGTGGAAGCGATTGGCCCCATTTTGGATGGGCTATGAAGCACTGGACCATGA
>WHSO01000029.1 GCA_009380075.1 Alphaproteobacteria bacterium
GGACGCCGGCGACGCCGGCGATGCGCTCGACGCAGACGACGCCCTCGTGCATCGCCTTGTGGGCGAGCCACGGCGCTCCGACGAGGTCGCCGATGGCCCAGACGCCGGGCTCCCCGGTCGCGCCCCATTTGTCGATGGCGACATGGCCCTTGTCGATCCGGACCTTGGTCTTTTCGAGGCCGAGGTTCTCGGTATTGGCGGCGATACCGACGGCGAGGATCACGCGCGCGAACGTCTTTTTTTCCGCCTTGCCGCCCTTAGGCTCGATCTCCGCCGTCACGCCGCCCTTGCCGACCGCGAGTGATTTCACGGTGGTCGAGGTCATGATGGTCATGCCCTGCTTCTTGAAGGATTTTTCGGCGAAGGCGGAGATATCGGCGTCCTCCACCGGCACGACGCGGTCCAGGACCTCGACCACCGTCACCTCGGCGCCGAGATCGGAATAGAAGCTCGCGAATTCGATGCCGATGGCGCCCGAGCCGATCACCAGCAGCGACTTCGGCATGGTTTCGGGGATCATCGCTTCCCGGTAGGTGACGATGTTCTTGCCGTCGGGCTCGAGCCCCGGCAGGGTCCGCGCCCGCGCCCCGGTGGCAAGGATCACGTTCTTCGCCGTGAGCCCCTCCATCGCCTTGCCGTCCTTGCCGGCGACCGCGACCTTGCGTACGCCACCGGCGCCGATCCCGTCAAGACGACCGTGGCCGTCGACCACCGTCACCTTGTGCTTCTTCATCAGGCCGCTCACGCCCCGGGACAGTTGCCCGGCAACGTCGCGGGAGCGTTGCACCAGCTTTTTCAGGTCGATGCCGTCGAATTTCGCCTTAATGCCGAATTCGCCCGCGCGCCCGATCAGGTGCGTGATCTCGGAGGCCCGCAGCAGCGCCTTGGTCGGGATGCAGCCCCAGTTGAGGCAAATGCCCCCCATGTTTTCGCGTTCGACCACGCAGGTCTTGAGGCCGAGCTGGGCCGCGCGGACGGCGGCGACGTAACCGCCCGGCCCGCCGCCGATGATGATGAGGTCGAAGGATGTTTCGGCCACGAGGCCCTCCTTGCGGGACTACAGAACCAGGCGGACCGGGTGTTCGATCAGCTCCCGGATAGCGCCCAAAAGCTTGGCGCCGAGTGCGCCGTCCACCGAGCGGTGATCGCAGGACATGGTCACCGTCATCAGGGTCGCGATGGCGATATCGCCGTCGCGCACCACGGTGCGCGGCTCGCCCGCGCCGACGGCGAGGATGCAGGACTGCGGCGGATTGATGATGGCGGTGAAGTCGCGCACCCCGAACATGCCCATGTTGGAGATGGAGAAGGTGCCGCCCTGATATTCCTCGGGCTTGAGCTTGCCGACCCGCGCACGCGCGGCGAGGTCCTTCATCTCCGCCGAGATGGCGGCGAGGCCCTTGCGCTCGGCGGCCCGCACGATGGGAGTGATGAGGCCGCCCGCGTCGGTGGCAACGGCGACCGAGATATCGGCGGCATCATAGACGACCATACCGTCGTCACCCCAGGACACGTTGGCCTCGGGTACCTTGCGCAGCGCCAGCGCGCAGGCGCGGATGACGAAATCGTTGACCGAGATCTTGAGGGATTCGTCGGTTTCGTTGATCTCCTTGCGCAGGGCCAGCAGCGCGTCGATGTCGCAGTCCATGGTGACGTAGAAATGCGGGATCGTTTGCGTCGATTGGCTGAGGCGGCGGGCGATGACCTTGCGTATGTTGCTGTGCGGCACGGTCTTGCTGCCGGCGGCGGCGAAGGTCATGCCGCTGCCGGCGAAGATGCCGCCGGAGGCCGCCGTGGCGCCGCCCGAAGCGATAAAGGCGTCCACATCGGCGCGAATGATGCGCCCGTGCGGGCCGGTGCCGGGGATGCGCGCCACCTCGATGCCGGCATCTTTCGCAATACGGCGCGCCAGCGGCGAAGCAAACACGCGTTCCCCGACCTTTGCGGCCGGTGCCGGGAACGGCGCAACGGGACGCGGCGCGGGCGCCGAGGCAGGCTTGGCCGGAGCAGATTCGGCCTTCGCCTCGGGTTTGGCTTCGGCTTCCGGTTTCGCTTCGGGTTTGGGCTCCGCCCTGCCCTCCGGTTTCGGTGCGGCGGCGACCGCCTCTTTCGCGGCCTTGTCGAGGGCCGACGTGTTCTCGCCCTCTTCGAGCAGGAGCGCGATCGGCGCGTTCACCGCGACCCCTTCCGTCCCCTCCTTCACGAGGATGCGCCCCAGCGTGCCCTCGTCGACCGCCTCGACCTCCATGGTCGCCTTGTCGGTCTCGATCTCCGCCAGAAGGTCGCCGGACTTGACCGCGTCGCCTTCCTTCTTGAGCCAACTCGCGAGCTTGCCTTCGGTCATGGTGTGCGACAGCGCCGGCATCTTGATGGTGATGGGCATGGCGTGGCTCCTCAGGCCCGGTAGGTGACGGCGCGGACGGCTTCGATGACGTCCTCGGTGTCCGGCAGCGCCAGGCGCTCCAGATTCGCGGCGTAGGGCAGCGGCACGTCGGCGGCGCAGACGCGTTGCAACGGCGCGTCGAGATAATCGAAGGCTTCCTCCATGATGCGCGCCGCGATCTCGGAGCCGATACCGGCATAGGGCCAGCCTTCCTCCACCGTGACGATGCGGCCGGTCTTGGCGACCGAACGCACGATGGTCTCGGAATCGAGGGGACGCAGGGTGCGCAGGTCGATCACCTCGACCGAGATGCCCTCCTCCGCAAGCCGCTCCGCCGCCTCGAGGGCGTAGACCAGCGGCCGGGAGAACCCGACGATCGTGACGTCGCTGCCTTCGCGCAGAACCCGCGCCTTGCCGAGCGGCACCACGAAGTCCGGGTCCACCGGCACGTCGCCGGTGCGGCCGTAGAGGATTTCGTGTTCGAGGAAGATCACCGGATTGGGGTCGCGGATCGCGGCCTTGAGGAGTCCCTTGGCATCGTCGGCGCCAAAGGGCGAAACCACCTTCAGGCCGGGGATGTGCGAATACCAGCTCGCGTAGCACTGGGAATGCTGGGCGGCGACGCGGGCGGCGGCGCCGTTGGGACCGCGGAACACCATGTGGCAGTGAATCTGCCCGCCCGACATGTACAGCGTCTTGGCGGCGGAATTGATCAGGTGGTCCATCGCCTGCATGGCGAAGTTGAAGGTCATGAACTCGACGATGGGCTTGAGCCCACTGAAGGCGGCACCGATGGCGAGGCCGGTAAAGCCCGATTCGGTGATCGGGGTATCGACCACCCGGCGCGATCCGAATTCGTCGAGCAGCCCCTGGCTGACCTTGTAGGCGCCCTGGTACTCGGCGACTTCCTCGCCCATCAGGAAGACGTCGGGGTCGCGGCGCATTTCCTCGGCCATGGCATCGCGCAGCGCCTCGCGCACGGTGATCGACGTGGTCTCGGTGTAGAACCTGGGATCGACGTCGGTGGGCGGCGCGATCTTTGGCGCGGCAGGTCGGGATTCCTTGGGCGGTGCCTTCGCTTTCGAGGGCTCCGAGACCCCCGTACCGGTCTCGGCCTTCTCTTCGGAGGCCTCGGCGGGCGCTTCCTTGGCCTTGGGCTGTGCCTTTTCCTTTGGTTTGGCGTCGGCAATGGCGGACGGATCCTCGCCGTCCTCCAGCAGCATGGCGATGGTCTCGTTCACGGCGACGCCCTCGGTGCCCTCCGGCACGAGAATCTTGCCGACAGTGCCCTCGTCGACCGCCTCGACCTCCATGGTCGCCTTGTCGGTCTCGATTTCGGCGAGTACGTCGCCGGAACGCACGGCATCGCCTTCCTTCTTGAGCCAGCGGGCGATCTTGCCTTCCGTCATTGTGGGCGACAGCGCCGGCATCAGGACATTGATCGGCATGTCAGGCCTCCACCAGGACGTCGGTGTACAGTTCCTCTGGCGCGGGCTCCGCGTCGTTGACCGCGAAATCCGCCGCATCGGTGACGATCTTCTTGACCTCGGCGTCGATCTTCTTGAGGTCGTCGGGCTTGGCCAGGTTGTGGGTAAACAGGAGGTCCGACAGGTGGTCGATGGGATCGCGTTCCTCGCGTACCTTCTGGACCTCTTCGCGGGTGCGGTAGCGCGCCGGGTCGGACATCGAATGGCCGCGGTAGCGGTAGGTCTCCATCTGCAGGATGAAGGGGCCCTTGCCGGCGCGGCAGTGCGCCACGGCTTCCGCTCCCGCCTTGCGCACGGCGAGGATGTCCATGCCGTCCACCTTGTGCCCGGGGATGCCGAAGGGCTCGCCCCGCTTGAAGAAGTCCGGGCTCGCCGAGGCGCGCGATACCGACGTGCCCATGCCGTACTGGTTGTTCTCGATGATGAAGACGCAGGGCAGTTTCCACAGTGCAGCCATGTTGAAGCTCTCGAACACCTGGCCCTGGTTGGCGGCGCCGTCGCCGTAATAGGTCAGCGACACGTTGTTCTTGCCGCGGTACCGATGGGCAAAGGCGAGACCGGTGCCCACCGGCACACAAGCGCCGACGATGCCGTGGCCGCCGTAGAAGTTCTTTTCCTTGGAGAACATGTGCATGGAGCCGCCCTTGCCGTGGGAATAACCGCCCCGGCGCCCGGTCAGCTCGGCCATGACACCCTTCGGGTCCATCCCGCAGGCCAGCATGTGGCCGTGGTCGCGATAGGTGGTGACCACCGTGTCGTCAGGTGTGAGGTTCGCCTGCATGCCGACGACGACCGCTTCCTGCCCGATGTAGAGATGGCAGAAGCCGGCTATCTGCCCTTGCCCGTAGAGCTGACCCGCCTTTTCCTCGAACCTGCGGATCAACGACATGTCGCGGTAGAGCTTGAGCAATGCCCCCTTGTCGAGATCGGGCTTGGCAGGCCTGGACGGCAGCGCACGCTTGCCCTTCGACTTGGCGGTGGCGCGCGAACGGGACGTTGGCGTCTTGGCGGCACGGGCCATGGAGCGGGTTCCTCGATAGGGTGTTTCGTTATCTTTGGCCCCGAAGCGGGCCGGATGAGGTGGCACGATACACCTGAATCCGAAGCCTGGCGACGCGAATTAATTATTAGAATTCAATGGGATATTTTTATTTAACTGGATATAAGTTAAAACTATTAATTTTAGTCTATTTAGACCGGCGTCCGCGCAATTTTATTCGGGAGCCACGACGTAAAAACGCAACGAAGCGTTCCCGGATCCATCACCGGGTCTTCGTTCAAAGGGGAGATGACCGACAGCGGCGACTAGAATCGTTCGAGCGAGATTCGCAAGGCACGGGCATGGGCTTTCGGGCGCGGCGCGGGCTCGACCGAGATGGGGTCGATCCGGCCGGTGTGCACGCCCTTGGCCGGGATCACCACCTCGTCGCGGTGGACGTAGCCGAGCATGGCGCGGACGCGTTCCTCGAGCAGGTCGCGGTCGAGGCTGTCCGGCTGAAGCAGCCGCACCCGGGAGGCCAGACCTTCACGTTTGGTGCTGATGCGGTCGTATTCGAGGCGGGCGTCCTCGACCTGCTGGCCCAGCTTGAACCAGGCAAGAAGGCCGCGGTCGCCCTGGACCGCGTGATAGGCGAAATAGGCAAAGACGGTGGCGGCGATCACCGGGCCGATGATGTGATGGGCACGTGTCCTGAGATGACCGAGCAACGTCATGGCCCGAGGGAATCACAGCCGATTCCCGGACGTCAAGAAAAAAGAATCAATTGAATCTGGAATCTAACCAGGAGTCTTCGAACTACGAATCAGGTTCGTCCCCGAAGGCTCAGAACCGGTGCACCGCGGACAGGCCTGGGCGCTGCCCTAACGCCCCAGGGCGCCCCGTCCGGCGTAGCGGCCCGATGGTTCCAGGTTCTCCTCGATCCGGATCAACTGGTTGTACTTGGCAAGCCTGTCGGAGCGGGACAGCGATCCGGTCTTGATCTGTCCGCAGTTGGTAGCGACCGCAAGGTCGGCGATAGTGGCGTCCTCCGTTTCCCCCGAACGGTGCGACATGACCGCGCGGTAGCCCGCCTTGTGCGCCATCTCGACCGCCTCCAGAGTCTCCGACAGGGTGCCGATCTGGTTGACCTTGACCAGAATGGCGTTGGCGACGCCGTCCTTGATCCCCCGGGCCAGGCGCTTCGGGTTGGTGACGAACAGGTCGTCGCCGACAAGCTGCACCGTGTCGCCGAGCGCCCTGGTCAGCTTGGCCCATCCGGCCCAGTCGTCCTCGGCCATGCCGTCCTCGATCGAGCGGATCGGGTAGTTCTTCACCAGGGCGGCGAGATACTTGACCATGCCGTCGCTGGTGAGCGTCTTGCCCTCGCCCGACATCACGTACTTGCCCTTCTTGAAGAACTCGGTCGAGGCCGCGTCGAGGGCCAGCGCCACCTCGGTTCCCGGCTTGAAGCCCGCCTGCCGGATCGCCTTCATGATGAAGTCGAGCGCGGCTTCGGCCGAGGCGAGGTTGGGCGCGAAGCCGCCCTCGTCGCCGACGTTGGTGGAATGACCCGCCTGCTTCAGGTTTGACGCGAGGGCATGGAAGATTTCCGAGCCCCAGCGCACCGCGTCGGCCATGGTCGGCGCGCCCACCGGCATGATCATGAATTCCTGGATATCGATGGGGTTGTCCGCATGGGCGCCGCCGTTGATGATGTTCATCATCGGCACCGGCAGGGTGCGGGCATGGACGCCGCCGACATAGGCGTAGAGCGGCAGCCCCGCCTCCGCCGCCGCCGCCTTGGCCGCGGCGAGGCTGACGCCGAGGATGGCGTTGGCGCCGAGGCGCGCCTTGTTGGCGGTGCCGTCGAGGTCGATCATCGCCTGGTCGAGGGAGAGTTGGTCCTCGACCTCCATGCCGCTGAGCGCCTCGAAGATTTCGCCGTTGACCGCTTCGACCGCCTTGCGCACGCCCTTGCCGCCGTAACGCTTCTTGTCGCCGTCGCGAAGCTCGACCGCCTCATGCTTGCCGGTGGAGGCACCCGATGGTACCGCCGCCCGGCCCATGGTTCCGGTCTCCAGCACGACATCGACCTCCACGGTAGGATTGCCGCGGGAATCGAGGATTTCACGGGCGAAAATATCGGCGATCTCGGTCATGGCCTCAGGTGTCTCTGTCTGTGGATGAACGGAACGGTGCGCGGGACGTGGTGGGGGACTTAGCGGGACTTGGCGATGCGGTCAATGTCCATCAGCGTTTCGACCAGCCCTGGCAGGTCCTTGATCGCCACCATGTTGGGGCCGTCCGACGGCGCGTTGTCCGGGTCCTGGTGTGTTTCGATGAAGACGCCGGCTACCCCGGCGGCGACGGCGGCACGGGCCAGCGTCGCCACGAAACGGCGCTCGCCGCCCGACGAGGTGCCCTGCCCGCCCGGCTGCTGCACCGAATGGGTGGCATCGAAGATCACCGGGAAGCCGGTCTCCGCCATGATCGGCAGGGCGCGCATATCGGAGATGAGGGTGTTGTAGCCGAAGGAGGCGCCGCGCTCGCACAGGAGGATGCGCTCGTTGCCGCCCGCCACCAGCTTGGCGGCGACGTTCTTCATGTCCCAGGGGGCGAGGAACTGGCCCTTCTTGACGTGGATGGCGGCACCGGTCGCGGCTGCCGCCATCAGCAGGTCGGTCTGCCGGCACAGGAAGGCGGGGATCTGCAGCACGTCGCAGACTTCGGCAACCGGGGCGCATTGTCCGGCGTCGTGGACATCGGTCAGGACCGGGAGGCCGAACTGCGACTTGACCCGGGCGAGGATCTCGAGCCCCTCCTCCATGCCCACGCCGCGCGGGCTCGCGGAGGAAGTGCGGTTGGCCTTGTCGAAAGAGGACTTGTACACCAGCCCGATCCGGAGCCCGTCGGCCATCTCCTTGAGCGCCCCGGCGATATCGAGCGCATGGTTGGCGCTTTCGATCTGGCACGGGCCCGCGATCAGGGAAATGGGCGCGTCGTTGGCGAAGGCGACGGGACCGACGTCGATGCGGCGGGGCGTGGTCATTACACGAGGCGCGATTGCGCGACCGCCGCCTCGATGAACGAGGAAAACAGCGGGTGCGGGTCGAACGGTTTCGATTTCAGCTCGGGATGGAACTGGACGCCGACGAACCACGGATGGTCGTTCAGCTCAACGATCTCCGGCAATTGCTCGTCGGGGGACAGGCCACAGACCATCAGCCCGACGTCCTCGAGCCGCTTGCGGTAGTTGATGTTCACTTCGTAGCGGTGGCGGTGGCGCTCGTGAATCACCTCCGTGCCGTAGATCCCGCGCACCCTGGACCCCGACTTGAGCTTGCACTCGTAGGCGCCGAGCCGCATGGTGCCTCCCAGGTTGTCTTCGCCGGTGCGCAGTTCGCGTTCGTTGCCCCGCATCCATTCGGTCATCAGGCCGACCACCGGGTCCTTGACCTGGCCGAACTCGGTCGAGCCGGCGCCCGCGATCCCGCAGAGGTGGCGTGCCACCTCGATCACCGCCATCTGCATGCCGAAGCAGATGCCGAAATAGGGCACGCCCTTCTCGCGGGCGAAGCGGGCGGCGGCGACCTTGCCTTCGGCACCGCGTTCGCCGAAGCCTCCGGGCACGAGGATGCCGTGGACGTCCTCCAGCTTTTCGAGCGTGCCGTCACCCTCGAAGATTTCCGAGGAGATCCAGTCGAGGTTGACCCGCACGTTGTTGGCGATGCCGCCGTGGGTCAGCGCCTCCGACAGGGACTTGTAGGAATCGAGCAGCGCCGTGTACTTGCCGACCACGGCGATGCGCACCTCGCCCTCGGGCTTGCGGATGCGCTCCATGATGTCGGTCCAACGCGAAAGATCCGGCTCCTGCGAGGCGTCGAGGCCGAAATAGCGCAGCACCATCCGGTCCATCCCCTCGGCATGGTAGGCGATGGGCACCTGGTAGATGCTGTCGACGTCGAGGGCCTGGATCACCGCCTCGGGACGCACGTTGCAGAACTGCGCGATCTTGCGCCGTTCCTCCGACGGGATCGGCCGGTCGGCCCGGCACAGCAGCGCATCCGGCTGGATGCCCACCGACAGCAGCTCCTTGACCGAATGCTGCGTCGGCTTGGTCTTCAGCTCCCCCGCCGTCGGGATATAGGGCAGCAGGGTGAGGTGGATATACATGGCGCGTTCGGAGCCCAGCTCGTTGCCGAACTGGCGGATCGCCTCGAGGAACGGCAGGCCCTCGATGTCGCCCACGGTGCCCCCGATCTCGCACAGGAGGAAGTCCGCACCGCCCGGGTCGGCAGCGAGGAACTCCTTGATGGCGTCGGTGACGTGGGGAATGACCTGCACCGTGGCGCCGAGGTAATCGCCGTGGCGCTCGCGCGCGATCACGGTCGAATAGATGCGCCCGGTGGTGACGTTGTCGGACTGACGCGACGGCACGCCGGTGAAGCGTTCGTAGTGGCCGAGATCGAGATCGGTCTCGGCGCCGTCGTCGGTGACGTAGACCTCGCCGTGCTGGGTCGGCGACATGGTTCCGGGATCGACGTTGAGGTAGGGATCGAGCTTGCGCAGGCGGACCTTGAACCCCCGGGCCTGTAGCAGCGCGCCGAGCGCCGCCGACGCGAGTCCCTTGCCCAAGGACGACACCACGCCACCGGTGATAAAGATGAACCGCGTCATGGCTGCACAGGATACATCATCGCCCGCCTAGCACCGATTCAAAACTGCGGCAGCTGAGGGCAAATATTCCACTCCGCGCGGGCGACGTGAAAAGGGCGGCTCCACCGTCGCCGCCCTTTGCCGTTGCGTTGCACCGGAATCGCATCGCCTCATCGGCCGAGCGGCGCGGCCGGCGCGGCCGGCGGAGTCGGGGTGGGCGCCGCGGGTGCGCCGGGTGTGGCAGGTGTCGCCGGTGTCGTGGGCTGCACCGGCACGGTGTCGAGCACCGACCGCGGCTTGCGCTCGTGACTTGCGAGGATGGCGAGTGTCAGCGACGTCGCGATGAAGGCGACGGCGAGGACCGCCGTCACCCGCGTGAGGAAGTTCGCCTGGCCGCGTGCCGTCATCATGCCGCCGCCCGATCCCCCGATGCCGAGCGCACCGCCTTCCGAACGCTGCAGCAGGATCACGATGACGAGTCCGAGCGCGAGGAAGAGATGGATGATGAGAAGTATGGTGGTCATGGGCAACCGGTTGCGGGGTCAGGCCGAAGCTGGCAGGAACATAGTTCCATCGGGCGGCGATGGAAAGACCCAATTCGGCAACCGGAATGCGCTGGAATTCCGCCCCTTCCGCGGATTCAGGGCGCGGTGCGGGCGATCGCCACGAAGGACGCGGCGTCGAGGCTCGCGCCGCCGACGAGGGCGCCGTTGACGTTGGCCACCGCCAGCAGTTCGCGCGCGTTGTCGGCCTTCACCGATCCGCCGTAGAGAATCCGCACGCTGTCCGGATCGTCGACCTTGCCACCGAGCTCCTTGCGGATATGGGCGTGCGCCTCGGCCACTTCCGCGACCGTCGGCGTGCGCCCGGTGCCGATCGCCCATACCGGCTCGTAGGCGATGACCGTGTGGGCCGCCGTCGCGCCGGCGGGGACCGAGCCCGCGATCTGGCGCGAGAGCACCGCCAGCGTCTGGCCCGAGTCGCGCTCGGCCCCGGTCTCGCCGATGCAGATGATGGCGGTCATCCCGATCTTTTGTGCGGCTTCGGCCTTGGCGCGGACGTCGGCGTCGGTCTCGCGATGATCAGTGCGGCGCTCCGAATGGCCGACGATGACATAGGTCGCACCCGCGCCCGCGAGCATCGACGCCGAGATGTCGCCGGTATGCGCGCCGGTGTTTTCGGCGTGGCAGTCCTGACCGCCGGTGGCGATGTCGGTACCATCGACGACGTGGGACACCGCGGCCAGCACGACCGCCGGCGGGCACAATAGAAGATCGCAGGCGAGCGTTTCCTTCGACGCGGCCGCGAGGACCGCCTTGGCCAACGCAACACCATGAGCGCCGCCGCGGTGCATCTTCCAGTTACCCGCGATCAGCGATTTCGGACCGGTCACGACGATTTCCCCCAATAAGTGTACGGTTTTTCTCCCGCCGCTGTTTAGCATGACGGCCCGGGCAGTCAAGGAGGAATTGCGAATGCGGATCAATCCTGCCGCGAGAACCGCCCTCGCCCGCAAACCCTGTTGCAGCGCCCGGGACCCCCACCTATGATGCCGGGCTTCATCCGGGGGAGTGGGCCCGCGTCCCTACTCCAAATGTATCAATGACTTAACGGACGTTGTTCAGACATGCTGCAGGCACTTCGCAATCAGGCCTCGTCCTGGCTCATCAAAGCCCTGCTCGGCCTGCTGATTCTCAGTTTCGCCGTCTGGGGCATCAACGACGTGTTCCTGGGCGAACGCGACCCCGTGATCATCACCGTCGGCGACGTCCAGATGACCCGGTCCCAGGTCAACGACGAAATCCGCGATGAAATGAATCGCCTTCAGCCGCTGTTCGGCGGGCGGCTCAACCGCGCCGAGGCGGACCGCATGGGCATCACCGACCAGGTGGTCGAGAACCTCGTCAACCGCGCCGCCGTCAACCAGGGCGCCGCCGATCTCGGCATCGTCATCTCCGACCGGATGGTGGCGCGCCGCATCCAGTCCGATCCCGCTTTCCGCAACAGCCGCGGGGAGTTCGACCGCACCGTCTTCGCCCAGGTTCTGTCGCGCGCCAGCATGAACGAGGGCTTCTATGTCGCCAACCTCAAGCGCGATCTCACCGCCTCCTTCATCAACCGCGCCATCGGCGCGGCGGTGACGGTGCCCGCGGCCGTCGTCGACCCGCTCGTCCGTTTCCGCGCCGAACGCCGCCTCGCCAGGTCGGTGCTCGTGCCGACCGTGCCCGAGAGCGCGGTCGGCGAACCCACGGACGCCGAAATCCAGGCCTACTACAAGGCCAACAGCCAGCGCTTCATGACGCCGCCGCTGCGCGACGTGAGCTGGACCCATCTCGATCCCGAAACGCTGTCGGCGGAAATTCGGGTCGGCGAGGACCGGCTGAAGCAGGCCTACGAGGACCGCAAGGAGGAGTTCACCACCCGCGACCGGCGCGAGCTCGATCAGGTCGTGTTCCGTACCGAGGCCGCCGCCGCGGAAGCGACGAAGCAGGTCGCCGCCGGCAAGTCCCTCGCCGAGGCGGCCGCGGCGGTGGACAAGAATCTCAAGCCGGTGTCTCTCGGCTGGATCGAACGCAAGGACATGCTGCCGGAGCTCGCCGAACCCGTCTTCGCCCTCAACAAGGGCGACGTCTCGAAGCCGCTCAAGAGCGCGCTCGGCTGGCACATCATCGCGGTCAAGGACGCCGAGGTCGGCCGGGTCAGGCCGTTCGACGAGATCAAGGACCAGCTCCGCAAGGACATCGCCACGCGCGAGGCAACCGACACCATCCTGACGCTGACCAACAAGCTCGAGGACGCGCTGGCGGCGGGCGCCGGCCTCGACGAGGCGGCGCGCCAGATCAACCTGCGGGCGCGGCGGGCGGAGGCCCTCGATGCGCGCGGCAACGACGCGACCGGCGCGGCGGTGGAAAACCTGCCCAAGGGCGGCGCCTTCCTGCGCACCGCCTTCGAAACGCCGGAGGGCCAGGACAGCGCCCTCACCGAGGCCCAGGGCGGCGGGTTCTTCATCCTCCGCGTCAACAAGGTGACCCCGCCCCAGCTCCAGCCGCTCGACGCGGTTCGCGACGAGGTGGTAAAGGCGACCAGGGCCGAAGCCCGCGCCAAGGCGACCGAAGCCCGCGCCAGGGCAATCCTCGAGAAGATCACCTCGGGCACCACCATCGACGCCGTGGCCAAGACGGAAAAGCTGACGGTCAGGACCTCTCCCCCCTTCACCCGCCTCACCCATGACGCGGAGAGCGGCCTGCCGGCGTCTCTCATGGACCAGATGTTCGCGCTCAAACCCGGCGAAGGCGCCGTGGCCGAGGGCAACGACGGCCACGTCGTGGCGGTGCTGGCCGAGATCAAGACGCCGTCGGAAAAGGAAAAGACCGAAACCGCCAACAGCCTGCGCGATGAAATGCGCCAGGGCATCACCGGCGACCTGTTCCAGCAGTTTGTCGCCAGCCTGCGCGGGCGCTATGACGTCTCGGTCAGGACCGGGCTCCTGCGGGAACGTCAGTAACTACTATGGATCTGTTCCCGGAGCCGTCCGCGTTCGAGGCGACCTACGGCGCGGGACGACCGCAACTCGTCTGGACGCGCCTGGTGGCGGACCTGGAGACCCCGGTTTCGGCGCTGCTGAAGCTGGCCCGGGGCCAGTCCATGAGCTTCCTGTTCGAATCGGTCGAGGGCGGCGCCGCGCGCGGCCGTTATTCCTTTATCGGGCTTCGCCCCGATCTGATCTGGCGCTGCCGCGGCGCGCGCGCGGAGATCAACCGCGACGCTCTGGCCCGGCCCGAGGCGTTCGTGCCCTGCGGGCAACCGACGCTGGAGTCCCTGCGTGCGCTGATCGACGAATGCCGCCTCGACGTCCCGGCGGAATTGCCGCCGATGGCGTCGGGCCTGTTCGGCTACATGGGCTACGACACGGTGCGCCTGATGGAACGGCTGCCGGACGACAACCCGGATACCCTCGGCGTGCCCGACGGCATGTTCCTGCGTCCGACCGTGATCGCCATCTTCGACAACATCGAAGACGTGGTCGCCCTGGTCACCCCCGTGTGGCCGGCAGCGGATGCCGACGCGGACGCCGCCCGAAAGGCCGCCGAAGCGCGCCTCGGCGACATGGTGGCCGCCTTCGAGGCACCGCTCGACCATTCGCTGACGACCTCGCGCCATGCGTCGCCCCCGCCGGTGCCCGAATCCAACACGACGCGCGCGCGTTACCACGAGATGGTGACAAGGGCGAAGGAGTACATCCTCGCCGGCGACATCTTCCAGGTGGTGCCGTCCCAGCGCTTCTCGGTGCCGTTCACGCTGCCGCCGATCGCGCTCTATCGCGCACTCCGGCGCCTCAACCCGTCGCCGTTCCTGTTCTTCCTCGATTTCGGCGCGTTCAGCGTGGTCGGGTCGTCGCCGGAGATCCTCGTCCGCCTACGCGACGGCACCGTGACCATCCGCCCCATCGCCGGAACCCGTCCGCGCGGGGCGACGGCGGCCGAGGACAAGCGCCTGGAGGACGACCTCCTCGCCGATCCGAAGGAGATCGCCGAGCACCTGATGCTCCTCGACCTCGGCCGCAACGACGTCGGCCGCGTGGCAAAGACCGGAACCGTGAAGGTCACCGAACGCATGGTGATCGAGCGCTACTCCCATGTCATGCACATCGTCTCCAACGTCGACGGCAGGATCGCCGATGGGCTTTCCGCCCTCGACGCCCTGATCGCGGGATTTCCGGCGGGCACCGTGTCGGGCGCGCCCAAGGTACGGGCGATGGAAATCATCGACGAGCTGGAAGGCGCGCGCCGCGGCATCTACGCCGGCGCCGTGGGCTACTTCGCCGCCAACGGCGCCATGGACACCTGCATCGCGCTGCGCACCGCGGTGGTCAAGGACGGAGTCATGTACGTCCAGGCCGGTGGCGGCGTGGTCGCCGATTCGGACCCGGAAGCCGAATATCAGGAAAGCGGCAACAAGGCCCGGGCGCTGATCCGGGCGGCGGAGGAAGCGGTCAAGTTCGCCGCCCGCAGAGGCTGATGCGCCCTACTGCGTCGTGTGCAAGCACGCCTATTGCGTCGTGCGAAGGCGCGAGCGCTGCACCAGCCAGATGGTGCCGAGCGGCGCCAATACGGTAATCGCCAGCACCGTGATCAGGAGCCAGCCCAGCTCGCTGTAGTCCGCCGGCACCTGCACCGCGCCGGTGGCGCGGTCGCGCACCTCGCGCGTCACCGTGAATATCTGGTTGAGGTACTTGGTGCCGAGGCTGCTCGCCGACAGCGCAAGATTGGTAAACGACGCCATCACCGCGAAGAACGTCGCCTTGAGGTGCCCCGGCGCGTTGCGCGCGATCCAGGCCAGCATCGGGATCATCGCGATCTGGCCGAGCGGCGATTCGATGGCGGTGTCGATCACGGCGATGAAACGGGCATCGACCACGCCCCCGGTCATCGCCGAAGTCCAGTGATGGATGCCGTAGTAAAGCCCCAGGTTCGGCAGCGAAAGGATGCCGCCGGCGATGGTCAGGAGCGCCACGATATAGGCGAGCGAACGGCTCGCCATCAGCGGCCGCAGCACCACCATCCCGACCAGGGTCAGGCACGAGCTGATCAGCGCCAGCACCGCGAAGAACTGCTGGTCGAAGCCGAGGACGTCGATCTCGAACCACGATTCCCCAGCGCCGGGCAAGGGCACCGCGCGGAAGACGAAAACGATCAGCGCGGTGCCGACCAGCGTACCGCGCAGGTCGGCATCGAGCTCCAGCAGCAACCGGTACATCAGGAACAGCACGATCGCCATGGAGCCGGCGAAGATGACTTCCTGCGCCAGCGCAAACGCGCTGAGGCCGAGCGACACCGTGAACACCGCGAACACCAGGCTGCCGCCCAGGATCCACCAGTTGGGACGGGTGTCCTCGACTGCCGCCTCGAGCAAACGGCGGACCTCGTCCGCCCCGAATCCCTGGCGCCGCAGGCGCGCCGCACGCAACCGCATCATGGCACTCGCCAGAACGACGCCGGTGACGGAAATCACCGGTATCGCGAGCGCCATGAGGTAGATGTCGGCGTAGACGCGGGCCTTGGCCGCCTCACTCATCGTCTCGACGCCCGTGAACATGAAAATGTTGAGCAGCGCGACGAGGACGATTCCCGAAATGATGGCGAACCGGCCGAGCGTCTGCATCGTCGTGTGCATCGCCTTGACCTCCGCCTCCGGGCGGCGGTTACCCTTGTCGTCGAACAAGGGCACGGCTTCCACCGTCATCGCGTCGGCGACCACGTCCTGCACGACGTAGCCTACCGGTGCGAGCAGCACGCTGAGGACGAACCACGCCTCGACCGGGGCGACGGCGGCCATCGCCCCCGTATGCGCGATCAGCCCGTACATGATCAGGAGACTCACCGCGATCAGCGCCGCGCCGAGATACACGAGCACCGCCTTCCAGCGCCAGATCAGGTCGACGATATGACCGAGCGGCATCTTGAGAGCCCAGGGAATGCCGGCCCAGAAACCGAGGCCGGCCAGGAACGCCGCCGACAGGCCGAGGTAATCCTTGACGAAGAAGGCGCCGACGATGGCGGTGAGGCCCGACACCCCCGCCGCCAGATAGACCATCAGCGGTGGCAGGAACGACCACCGCAACTGGCGGGCGAGGTCGAATATCGTGCGCTCGATCCACTCACGCATGGGCGGGCCTCCCGGCGGCTCCGGCGGGGCGCCGGGCACGGGCGCCGAGACTACCGCGCCGCCGCCAAAGGGCGGAGAGGCTTTTTCCGGCACGTGACCGTGCTAGCATTACGGTACGACAGCAACCCAGACAGGAAGGCCGCCATGCGCCGAAAGACCCTTGCCTATTTCGCCGTCCCGGCCGTCGCCCTCGCCGCCGTTGTCTGTGCCGGCACACCCGCCCACAGCCAGGTCACGGACATCCTGACCGCGCCCAAGACCCTGATCGACCGCGCCATCGAGGCGCGCAAGGCCAAGGACATCGTCGAGGACAACCGCATCGTCATCGACGTCAACAAGGTCATGGCGGACCTCGGCACCCTCAAGGCCTCGACCGAGATCTACGAGCAGCGCCTCCTGATCACCGGAATCTTCGACGACAAGGCGCTCTACGACAAGTTCCGCGCCGGCGTCGACAAGGTGAAGGGGGTGAAGAAGCTCTACTGGCACGCGATCTTCATGCCGAAGGCGGAGCAGGAACGCCGCACGAAGGAGATGCTCGACTGGGCCGACGTGCTGGTGCTCGAAACCAAGGTGCGCGTCAACCTAATCGGCACGAAGGGCGTCGCCGACGTCAATTACAAGACCGTGGGCGATTCCTTCGGCACGGTCTACGTCCTCGGCCGCGCGCGTTCGCAGGGGGAAATGACCAAGGCCCTCTCGGTCATCCGTGAAACCAAGGGCGTGAAGAAGGTCGTCAACTACGGCTACGTCAAACCGTAAGGCGCGACCGCCGGACCGGAAAAGGAAGATGACCGGCACCCCCTTTTTCGTTCGCCCGGCGACGGAAGAGGATGTTTTCCGTATCGCCGAAATCCACGTGGCCGCGTGGCGCGAAACCTACACGGAGATTCTGCCTCCGGCGATGCTTTCCCGCCTTTCCATAGGCAACCGTGCCGCCATGTGGCAGCGCGCGCTGGACGGAAACGAGTCCGGCACTATAGGGATTATGGTTGCCGAGGTCGGCGCAGATATCATGGGTTTCGGCTCCTGCGGGCCGCAAAGGAGGGCAACGCTCAAGGAACGGGGATTCGACGGTGAATTTTACGCCATCTACGTGCTGCGCGCAGCGCAGCGGCGCGGCATTGGCACCGCGTTGATGGGGGCGTTGGCGAAAGGCTTGTCGGATCGTGGTTTTGCCGGCGCCAGCCTGTGGGTCTTGCGGGAAAACCATGGCGCAAGGCGTTTCTACGAAAGGATCGGTGGCGAGGTCGTCGGCAAAAAGGAAGATGTGCGCGACGGCGATACGCTTCACGAGGTCGCGTATGGTTGGCGCGACCTCACGATGCTGCTCAATCCGCCTTGCCGTGCCTACGTGAAGCCGTAATCACGGCACAGGCGTAAGCACCGGCGCCCGTGCGGGTGCGGGCGCGGTCTCCGGCACCGGGGTGAGCGCGGGGGCCGGCGCGAGCTGGGGGCGGGCCTCAAGCACGGGTATCGGCGCCGGCGCCGGTTTGGCCATGAGCGGATCCGCGCTTTCCTCCACCAAAGCACTCACCGGGGCAAGCTGAAGCCCCTTGGCCCGCAGCGTCGGCAGCCAGGCTTCGAGGGCATCGAGCGTCGCGTCATGGGGATGGCCGATGGCGATGGCCTTGCCTTCCCTGCGCGCGAGCGCCTCGAGCCGAGCGAGCTCGGCGTCGATGGCGGCGCGCGCCGGGTCGCGATCGAGGAACACCTGCCGCGTCGCCGCGGGCACGCCCGCCGCCCGCGCGCGCCTGTAGGCGACGGTGGTCCCCGTGGTGCGGGAATCGACGAACAGCAATCCGCGTGCCTTGAGCTCCGCGATCACCACGTCCATGGCACCAGCGTCGGAGGTGAATTTCGAGCCCATGTGGTTGTTGATGCCGACGAAGCCGGGAAAGCGCGACAGCGCCCAGTCCAGCCGGGCACGGATCTCCGCCGGTCCCTGCCCCGTCCGCAGCACGTTGGGGCCGGGGTCCATGTACTTTCCCTCCGGCTCCATCGGCACGTGGACGAGGATTTCATGGCCGCTTGCCCGCGCCCGCGCGGTCTGGTTCGTCAGGCGCGGGGCGTACGGCAGGAAGGCCAGGATCACCGGCGCGGGCAGGTTCAGCGACCGTTCAGTGCGCCTGCGGTCGAGGCCGAGGTCGTCGATGACCACGCCGATGCGCGGCATCCCCGCCTCCAGCGCGACCGGGGACGCATACCGCTTCCACGCCGGAAGCCCCTCATGCGGCGGCACGCGCCCGGGCGGCGGCAGTGCCGCCACTTGTGCGTCCGGCTGCGGCCCGGGCACTGCGGCGGGAGGCGGTGTGCTCCCTCCCCTGTCGGCCGATTCCGCATCGGCCGGCGGCGAGGCGAGGATCGGTCCCACGTGCGACGCCGCGGCCGGAAGATCGCTGGTGACCGGCGGATACGCCTCCCATGCCGTACGGCCGAGGCCCGCCCCGTCATCGCGCAGGATCAGGCGGCCCGCCCGGCGCATGGGTTCGAACTCGGAGAAGGCCTCGGGAGAATCGGTATAGGGCACGCCGTTACCGTTGCCAGTGTTGTTGGCCTCGGCCCCGCCCCTGGTGCCGCCGAACACGAGCACCGCAACGAACACGCCCATGGCGAGGCCCGTGGTGATCGCGCAGGTGAGCAATCCGGCGAGGAGGAGGCGTCCGCGCGTCCGCGCGGACAGCCAGGACGTGCGATAACGCCCCGATTGCGAAGCCGGTGACTTGAACAAAAGCGCCAGGACCTTTCCCCCGTGGTGACGGCTTGGGCCGGCGCCCCCCTTAGAGACGCACGCGGTTGAGACGAAGCGCGTTGCCGATGACCGAGACCGAACTCAGACTCATCGCGGCCCCAGCGATGATCGGCGACAGCAGAAGACCGAATACAGGATAAAGCACCCCTGCCGCAATAGGAATACCGAGGGCGTTGTATGCGAACGCGAAGAAAAGATTCTGCCGGATGTTGCGCATCGTCGCACGCGACAGGCGGCGCGCGCGCGCGATCGCGCGCAGGTCGCCCTTCACCAGAGTGACGCCCGCGCTTTCCATCGCCACGTCGGTGCCGGTGCCCATGGCGATGCCGACATGGGCGGCGGCGAGCGCCGGCGCGTCATTGATGCCGTCGCCGGCCATGGCGACGACACGGCCCTCGTCGCGCAGTGCGCGCACGATCTGACCCTTCTGATCGGGCAGGACATCGGCGCGCACTTCGGCGATGCCGAGACGCGCCGCGACCGCTTCCGCCGTCAGCCGGTTGTCGCCGGTGAGCATGACCACGTTAACGCCGTCCGCGGCGAGGAGCTTCAGCGCCTCGGCGCTGGTCGGCTTGATCGGATCGGCGACGGCGACGAGACCCGCCAGGGCGCCGTCGACGGCCACGTACATCACCGTATTCCCCGTTTTCTGCAGGTCCGCGGCACGCAGTGTCAGCTCGTCGGAAGCGGCGCCGGCCTCCTCCATCATCGCCCGGTTGCCGAGGGCAACCGCACGGTCCCCAACCTTGCCGGTGACGCCCTTGCCGGTGACGGCGCGAAAATCCGTCGCGTTTTCCAGCCTGAGCCGCGCCTCTTCAGCGCCGGCGACGATCGCGGCGGCAAGCGGGTGTTCACTTCCCTTCTCCAGCGCGGCGGCCAGCGCCAGGACCTCGTCGCGGGTGAAACCCGCCACGGCGACGGCGCCGGAGAACCGGGGCTTGCCTTCGGTCAGGGTGCCGGTCTTGTCGACCACGAGGGTATCGACCCGTTCCAGGATCTCGAGCGCCTCCGCATCGCGGAACAGCACCCCCGTCTGCGCCCCCCGGCCGGTGCCGACCATGATCGACATCGGCGTGGCGAGGCCGAGCGCGCAGGGGCACGCGATGATCAGCACCGCGACCGCGTTGATGATGGCGTGGGCGAGCTTCGGGTCCGGCCCGACGACGCTCCAGACGACGAAGGTCGCCAGCGCGATGGCGATGACGGCCGGCACGAACCAGCCCGCCACCAGATCGGCAAGGCGCTGGATCGGCGCGCGCGACCGCTGGGCTTCCGCCACCATCTGCACGATGCGCGCTAGAAGGGTATCGGTGCCGACCTTGTCGGCCCGGATCACCAGGGAGCCGGACCCGTTCAGCGTCGCGCCGGTGACCCGGTCGCCGACGTGTTTTTCGACCGGGATCGGCTCGCCGGTCATCATCGATTCGTCGATGGCCGAGGAACCTTCCTCGACCACGCCGTCGATCGGCACCTTTTCTCCCGGCCGCACGCGCAGGCGGTCACCCACGGCGACCGCATCGAGGGGCACGTCTTCTTCCCGCCCGTCGGCGCCGATGCGCCGCGCCATCTTGGGCGCCAGGTCGAGGAGCGCGCGGATCGCGCCGGAGGTCCGCTCCCGCGCCTTCAGCTCCAGCACCTGGCCGAGCAGCACCAGGGTGACGATGACCGCCGCGGCCTCGAAATAGAGGCCGATGTGGCCGCCGTGCCCGCGGAAGGATGCGGGGAAGATGCCCGGCGCCAGCACCCCGACGGCGCTGTAGACATAGGCGACGCCGGTACCCATGCCGATCAGGGTGAACATGTTGAGGCTACGGTTGAGCACCGACTGCCAGGCGCGTTCGAAGAACGGCCAGCCGCCCCACAGGAGGACGGGAGTCGCCAGCACGAACTGCACCCAGCGGTCGATGACCGGGGAGACGATCCCCTCCTCGGGCCAGAACGGCAGCAGGTCTCCCATGGCCAGCAGGAGGAGCGGCAGGGTCAGGACGAGGGACACCCAAAACCGCCGCGACATGTCGAGGAATTCGGGACTCGGGCCCGTCTCCGCCGTTACCTGCAAGGGCTCCAGCGCCATGCCGCAGATCGGGCAGGACCCGGGCGCGTCCCGGCGAATCTCCGGGTGCATCGGGCAGGTGTAGATCGTGCGTGAGGCCGCTGCCGGCGCCAGCGGTTCCAGTGCCATGCCGCACTTGGGACAGGCACCGGGACCATCGTTGCGGACCTCGGGATGCATCGGGCAGGTATAGACCGTACCCGCCTCGGGCGCTGGCGCTGCGGCCGCCGCACCGTGAGGACCGTGGTCGTGATGCCCGTGATCATGAAGGGCGTGCCCGGCGTCCCCATGCCCATGGCAGGCGGGGGCGGTCTTCGACGGCGGATGGGATTCGCTCATGGCCTCACGGACCCACTGGGGTGAAGGGCGTTTGTGCGGGCATTTGTAGTATGCGCCGTTAATGTGGGGAAATCCTTTCCGCCGAACAAGGCGGGCGGTAATCTTCCGGCGCGCCGGCCTCTCCCCGATACCGGACGCGCCCCATGGGCGTCTTTCCCGCTTCGGAGCGCGCTGCTATAAGGGGGGCGCAATGTTTTGTCATAAGTTTAGGAAAACAAGATAAGCTATTGATATGTTTCTGTTGATCGACAACTACGATAGCTTCACCTACAACCTCGTCCATTACCTGGGTGAGCTCGGGGCGAAGATCGCCGTGCGCCGCAACGATGCGATCACTGTCGAGGATGCGCTGGCGCTGGGCGACGAAGGGATCGTGCTGTCGCCCGGCCCCTGCGATCCCGACCGCGCCGGCATCTGCCTCGCGTTGATCACGGCGGCGGCGGCGCGGCGGCGTCCGCTGCTCGGTGTCTGCCTCGGCCACCAGGCCGTCGGCCAGGCGTTCGGCGGCCGCGTCGTGCGCGCGCCGGTGCCGATGCACGGCAAGGTCAGCCTGATCCGCCATGGGGCCGAAGGGGTGTTCGCGGGCCTGCCCTCGCCCTTCGCCGCGACGCGCTACCATTCCCTCATCGTCGAGCGCGACAGTCTGCCCGCGGCGCTCGCCATCACGGCGGAAACCGACGACGGGGTGATCATGGGCCTCGCCCACCGCGAATTGCCGATCCACGGTGTGCAGTTCCATCCGGAAAGCATCGCCTCCGAGCACGGGCACGATGTCCTCAGGAACTTCCTCGACCGGACCGACAAGGGGGGCCTCGCCGCATGACCGCAGACGCGACCGATTTCAAGGGCCTGATCGCCGCCGTCGCCGACGGCCGGCCGCTCAGCCAGGCGGCGGCGGAAAAGGCGTTCGAGATCATCATGTCGGGCGAGGCGACGGCGTCCCAGATGGGCGCCTTCCTGATGGCGCTGCGGGTGCGTGGCGAGACCGTGGACGAGATCGCCGGCGCCGCCAAGGTGATGCGGGCCAAGGCGCTGCACGTCAAGGCGCCCGCGGGCGCCATCGACACCTGCGGCACCGGCGGCGACGCGCGCGGCACCTACAATATCTCGACCGGCGCGGCCCTCGTGGTCGCCGCCTGCGGCGTGCCGGTGGCCAAGCACGGCAACCGGGCCCTGTCGTCGAAGTCCGGCTCCGCCGACGTGCTCGCCGCACTCGGCGTCAACATCGACGCCGACATGGCGCTGGTGGAGCGGTCGCTGGCCGAGGCCGGCATCGGCTTCCTGATGGCGCCGCGCCACCATTCGGCCATGCGCCACGTCGGCCCGACCCGGGTCGAGCTCGGCACGCGGACGATCTTCAACCTGCTCGGGCCGCTGTCGAACCCGGCCGGCACCACGCGCCAGCTCATCGGCGTGTTCCATCGCCAGTGGACGCGGCCGATGGCCGAGGTACTGGGGCAGTTGGGGTCGGAGCGCGCCTGGGTGGTGCACGGCTCCGACGGGCTTGACGAGATCACGACCACCGGGGCGACCTACGTCTCCGAGCTGAAGGACGGCAAGGTCAGCGCCTTCGAGGTGACGCCCGAGGACGCCGGCATCGCGCGCGCCGATCCCGACGATCTCAAGGGCGGCGATCCCGCCGCCAACGCCGCCGCCGTCACCGGCATGCTGGCGGGCGAGGCCGGGCCCTACCGCGACATCGTGCTGCTCAACGCCGCCGCGGCGCTGGTGGTCGCCGGCAAGGCGGCCGACCTCAAGGGCGGCGTCGCCCTGGCGGCAGACGCCATCGCCTCGGGCAAGGCGAAGGCAGTGCTGGCGCGCCTCGTCGCCATCACCACGGGATGACCGCCGTGGCCGATATCCTCGCCGAAATCTGCGCCCGCGCCCGCGACACCGTCGCCCGGCGCAAGGCCGAGCGCCCGCAGGCGGCGGTCGAGGCGGCGGCCGAGGCCGCCCCGCCGGTGCGCTGGTTCCGCGCCGCGCTGGCGGCGCGCCAGGCGGCGGGCGGCTACGGCCTGATCGCCGAGATCAAGAAGGCGAGCCCGTCGGCCGGCCTCATCCGCCCCGATTTCGACGCTGCGGAACTGGCCAAAGCCTATGAGGCAGGCGGCGCGACCTGCCTGTCGGTACTGACCGACGAGCCCTATTTCCAGGGCCGTGACGAGGACCTGGTGGCGGCACGGACGGCGTGCAAACTGCCGGTGCTGCGCAAGGATTTCATGGTGGATCCGTGGCAGATCGCCGAAAGCCGGGCGTTGGGGGCCGATTGCGTGCTGCTGATCATGGCGGTGCTTGACGACAAAACGGCGTTGGAAATGGCGCACGAAGCGCGCCGCCACGGGATGGATGTGCTGGTCGAAGTCCATGACGAGGCCGAAATGGAGCGCGCCGCGCGCCTCGAGACCGGGTTCATCGGCATCAACAACCGCGATCTGAAGACCCTTCGGACCGACCTGGCGGTCACTGAACGGCTCGTTCCATGCGCGCCCAAGGGCGCCATGCTGGTGTGCGAATCGGGGATCGGCAGCGCCAAGGACGTCGAACGCATGGCGAAAGCGGGCGCAAAATCGTTTTTGGTCGGCGAATCGCTGATGCGCGCGCCCGACGTTGCCGCCGCCGTGCGGGCGTTGGTTGGCGACTCCCGGGCCAAGCCGGCATCGTTGCACGCGCATTAGGGGTACGCTGATGGCGCGATTCACACATCTCGACGCCAAGGGCAACGCCCGCATGGTCGACGTCGGCGCCAAGAAGGTGACGGCGCGCACCGCCACGGCGAAGGGCCGCATCCACGTTTCGGCGGCGACGCTGAAGTCGATCCGCGAAGGCGGAGTCAAGAAAGGCGATGTCCTTTCGGTCGCGCGCCTTGCCGGCATCATGGGGGCGAAGAAGACGCCGGACCTGATCCCGCTGTGCCATCCCCTGCCCCTCAATTCGGTCAAGGTCGAGCTTGCCGCCGCCGCCGATGGGTCGAGCGCCATCGACATCACCGCCACCTGCAAGGTGACGGCCAGGACCGGCGTCGAGATGGAAGCGCTGACCGCCGTCGCCGTCGCCGCCCTCACCGTCTACGACATGTGCAAGGCCGCCGACAAAACCATGCGCATCACCGACATCCGCCTCGTCCACAAGGCCGGCGGGCGCTCCGGCACCTACAAGGCAAAGGCGTGAGCATGGCCGAGGGATTGCTCTCGGTCGCCGAGGCGCGCGAACGCATCCGCGCCGCGTTCACGCCGCTCGCCGCCGAGACGGTGGCGCTGTCGGACGCCGCCGGACGCGCGCTGGCCGAGGACCTCGCCGCACGCCGGACCCAGCCGCCGACGGCGGTCTCCGCCATGGACGGCTACGCCGTGCGCGCAGCCGATGCGGCCCGGGTGCCGGCAAAGGTCAAGCTGATCGGCGAGGCGCCGGCCGGCGGCGCCTTCGCGGGCCGGGTCGGCAAGGGCGAATGCGTCCGCATCTTCACCGGCGGGCCGGTGCCCGACGGCGCCGACGCCATCGTCATCCAGGAAGACACCGACATGGGCGCGCCCGTGGTCACGGTGACCGAGGCGCCGAAGCCGCGCCAGCACATCCGCGACGCCGGCATCGACTTCGCCGAGGGGGATATCCTGCTGCGTTCCGGGCGCCGCCTGACGGCCCGCGACATCGGCCTCGCCGCGGCGATGAACCATCCCTGGGTGGCGGTCCGGCGCAAGCCCCGCATCGCCATCCTCGCCACCGGCGACGAGGTGGTGCGCCCGGGCGACCCCATCGGCCCCTACCAGATCGTCTCCTCCAACGGCCCGGCGCTGGCCGCCCTGATCGCGGCGCGCGGCGGCGTGGCGAGCGACCTCGGCATCGCCCGCGACGAGGCCGGCTCGATCCGTGCGCTGACCGAAGGCGCGCGCGGGGCCGACCTGCTGCTCACCACCGGCGGCGTCTCAGTCGGCGATTACGACCTGGTGCAGAAGGTGCTGGGCGAGGCCGGCCTCGCCGTCGACTTCTGGAAGATCGCGATGAAGCCGGGCAAGCCGATGATGTTCGGCCGCCTCGGCGAAACCCATGTCATCGGCCTGCCGGGCAACCCGGTGTCCAGCATGGTCTGCGCGCTCCTGTTCCTCGGCACCGCCATCGACGCCATGCTCGGCCTGCCGGGCTCCGGCGTGCCGCTGGCCCGCGCCCGCCTCGGCACCGACCTGCGCGCCAACAATTTCCGCGAGGACTACCTGCGCGCGACGCTGGCGGCCGACGGCCCCGACCTGCCGGTGGCGACGCCCTTCCCGGTGCAGGACTCCTCGATGATGTCGCGCCTGGCCGAGGCCGATTGCCTCGTCATCCGCCCGCCCAACGCGCCCGCCGCGCACAAGGGCGACGTGGTCGATGTCATCCCGCTCGCGGACATCCCCGGCGCCTGACGGCACGCCGGACAAGGCGCCCGATTTTCGGAATTCGCTCTCGGCGAATACAGTCTTCGTCCAAAGTGACGAAAAAGAATTCAAATATACAATCGCCGCGCTTCCAGCCTAGAATTTCTCCCACTCTCGAAGAGACCGGAAAGTAATCGCGTATCGTCCCGCAGCGTTGAGGTGTGGGCGCAATCGTGAAACGGCGAAACGGGAGGGAACGAGGGAGACACTAAGGGACGAAAGGAAACCGAAAAATGGCGGACGCACCGGTCAAAGAAGTCAAGACGCAGAAGAACGTACCCGTCATCGAAGATCGCGCGCAGATCTTCGACGTGGCGGAATCGATGAAGAAGCGTGGCCCGCTCAACGGCCGGGTGGACATGGCGCGCTCGCCCAACAGCTTCATCGCCGTGTTCCAGACACGGCCGCGCGGCGGCGAGACCCATATCCACCAGCACCCGGATTCGGACCAGATCCTCTTCGTTCTCAAGGGCGAGCTCACCCTCGCCGGACTCGAGGAAAAGAAATACACGCTGACACCCAACCAGGGCGTGCTGATCCCCGCGGGGGTCCACTACGGTTTCACCAACACGACCCAGGAAGACGTGGTCTTCCTGACCATGCGCACCGAGGCGAGCGGCGGGCGCCGGGTCGCCTACGTCCCCAACGTGCCGTCCAACGTGCTGGTAAAGATTCCGGTGGACGACATCGGTGCCAAGGGGTTCGGCCGGCATATCTACGTTTACGCCATGGACCGCAATACCATCGGCATCTCGCCCCTGCTGATGGACGAATGGAACCGGGCGTCGCTGCTGCGCATGAACTGCGAATACGAGCAGGACGGCGACATGGTCGTCGCCAAGCTGCCGCTCCGCATGTCGCAGTGGTACAAGATCGACAAGCTGAACGACGGCGACTACAGGATCCTCACGGAACCGGAAAAGATCCGCGTTAGGATCGACCTGTCGCCGGTCATCAACAAACGCGCCTAGGGTCCGGACCCATAAAAGGGATTCACAAGGAAGTGCTGTCGTGATTCAAACTCCCTGAAGGGAGTTTGTGATGACGCGTCCGTATTTCTGGCTTTCCGATGATCAGTTCGCGCGGCTTGCGCCGCCTCTTCCCAGGTCGCCGACTGCACCGCTGCCGATGCCCTGCTGGACCGGATGCCCGCCACGTCCATCCTGCATGGGGACAAGGGCTACGACAGCAACGCCGTTCGCCGCAAGATCGAGGCCAGGGGCGCGGCTCCCAACATCCCGCCCAAGGCCAACAGGCGCTGGAAGAACTGCTTCTCGCCCCGCCTTTATCGGGACCGCAACGCCATCGCGGGCATGTCGTTGCTCCCGAGACTGCGTAGATAGTCCGTTGCCGCGTCGATAGAAATGACATCGGCATACTTCTGGTGCATGTCAAAAAGGTTGATGGCGTGGCACGCTTCGTGGCGATCGAATACGCATTCCTCAACGACCTGCACGCGGAACCGATGGCTGGCGGCGTCGACGACCGTCGCGCGAACGCAGCCGCTCGTGCTCTCGCCCGTGACCAGAAGCGTGTCGACCCCCAGACGGATGAGTTCGGCAACCAGGGGAGTGCCCCAAAACGCGCTGGGTGCGGTCTTGCGGACGACCACGTCGCCCTCTTGCGGCGCGACCTCGTCGATGATGTCGTACCGTCGGGCAAAACGTTTGCGCGCCGCGGGATCGCTCAAGTCAATTCGGCGCGGTGAACCCGCATGAATCGCTTGGGACCAGCCGGGAATGCCGGAGTCTTCGTCCAGTAGCCCCGTGGCGTGGCACACGGGAACGCCTGCGGCCCGCGCTTCACGCATCAACGCTTGGACATGGGGGATAGTGTTCCAGGCCGCCGGACCGCAGTAGCCTGGCCATTGCTTGATGCCATCCAAGAGCGGCAGGTTTTCGTCGCCGAATGCGCCGCGATAGATGTCGATGTTGAGGATGGCGGGGCGCTTGCCGAACCCGATACGCCGGTCGCCGTGTCTTTGGGCGAGGTGGGCCTTGTCTTGTGCGGTGAGAAAACGGTCCCAAACGCGAGTCATCATGAGCTCTCCCAGTCGTTTTATGGAAGTTTTTCGGGCACTATAGCAATCCGAGATGAAGCTTATAGCCACGGATGAATGAACTCCAGTCCTCCAGCGATCTGGACCTTCCTTCGCCCGCCTAAGCGGGCTTCGCGAAGGTGGGTGGATGCCCCGCATAAAGTGGGGCATCCACGTATCTGAATTCATGGAATCCGTGCTACGAGCCGTAAGCCCTGAGGATCAGGCGCCGGCTCAGGAACGTCAGGACGGTGATGGCGAGGATGAGGAGCACGCCGAGCGCGCTTGCCGCCGACAGGTTCTGGATTTCGTCCCAGTAGTTCCAGAGCACGACCGAAATGGTCCAGTTGTCCCGGCTGGCCAGCATCAGCGGGATCGAGAACGACCGCACCGCGTGGGCCGCGACCCAGATCCATGCGGCGGCGATCGCGGGAAAGACCAGCGGCAGCGTGATGCGCATGAGCACCAGGACGCGGTGCGCGCCCGAGACCCTGCCCGCTTCCTCCAGCTCCTTGTGGATCTGCGTGATCGCCGCGTTCATGGTCCGTGTGCAGAACGCGATGTATTGGGTCACCAGGGCGAGGATGATGATCCAGACCGTGCCGTAGAGGCCGAGGGAACGGAACGGCGGCTGGAGATAGAGCAGGATGAAGGCGAGCGCCACGATGATGCCCGGCACGGCATGGGACAGGAAGGCCAGGCCGTCGAGCAGGAAGCGCCCGCGCATCTTGGTCCGGACGACAATCCATGAAATGAAGAATGCGAGGATCACCGCGCCGGTCGCGGTGCCGACGGTGACGATCACCGTGTTCCACAATGCCTGCAGGATACCCTCCTCCTGCGACAGCGCCCGGTAATGCATCAGCGAGAACTGGCCGATTTGGTCCCAGCTGAATTCCCGGTAGTGGGGAAGCAGCGACGCCCACACCAGGATCATGAGCGGCAGGACCACGGCAAAGAGGAAATAGGCGATGAACAGGCCGAGGGCGGCATGGCGCCACTTGCCGAGCGGGATCACATGCGGCCGGTAGCCCTTCCCGGTCACGGTCGCGAAGCGTTCGCTGCGGTTGATGACCTGCCTCTGGTAAATCCACACGAGGATGATCGCGATCAGGAAGTAGCTCACGCTGAACGCCGCGCCCAGGCCGTAGCTGGGAACCAGGCGCGTGGAGAAGTAGATCATGGTGCTGTAGACGTAGATTCCCGCCGGCAGGCCGACCACGAGGGGGGCCTCGAACGATTCCATGGACGACATGAAGGAATAGAGAAATGCCGCCAGGACTGCGGGCAGCAGGACCGGAAGCGTGACCTTGCGGAAGGTCTTGGTGATGCCGGCCCCGGCCGTGCGCGCCGCTTCCTCGAGGGCCGGATCCATCATCCGGAAGGCGCCGACGATGATCAGGAATACCGTGGACACGCCCCGCAAGCCGTCGAGGAAGATCATTCCCGACATCGAATAGATGTTGAACGGACCCCTCTCCAGCCGCAGGCCGAACCAGTCCGCGAAGACGGCACGCAGCCCCACGTTGACGACGCCGGTATCCGGCGACAGCAGCAGGACCCAGGCCATGGAGAACAGCAGACCCGGCATGGCCAGCGGAATGAGGAGCAGCGCCCAGGCGAGGTTCCGGAACGGCATGTCCGTCCGCTCGATCAGCCACGCAAACAGCACCGCCAGGGTCAGCGTGATGACGGTGCCCACCGTCGCGAACACGAAGGTGTTCCACATCATCTGATAGGTGAGCGGATTGCTGTACGCAGTGACGTAGTTCTCCAAAGTAAAAGGTCCGGGCACCGCGGGGTGCCCGGACCGGAAGCTGTGCACGAACATCTGCCCTATCGGAAAGATGATCAACCAGAGCAGAAGCACCACGACCAGGACGAAGATAAGGTTCGACGGCGCGAACTGCCGCGTCCAGGCGGGACGCCTCAACTCCAGGATCGACATGTCCGGCCCCCTGCGCGCGGCATGTCGCTAGCGCGCTGCCTTAACGTTGAAGCGTCATGCCCCGGCTTGTCCGGGGCATCCATGGATCGCCCGGTGATCCCCCGATCAAGTCGGGGGAGGGCGATGACGAATCAAAAATTGATTCGTTCCTTGGAAAATGTGCTCTAGCGCGCCACCGGCATGCCCATCGTCGCGAGGATGCTGCGGAGGATCTGGCTGGCCCGGGTCTGGTATTCCCAGCTCCCGCGAATTACCTTCTTGTTCTTCAGCATGCCGTAGGACGTCGCCCCCGGCAGGGTCGGATCGCCGGTGAACTGCACCTCGTCGAGGAGGTTCAGGCCCTCCTCCGAGATCGACCAGTGGATCCACAGTATCGCCGCGTAGGGATTCTTGGCGCCCTTGGGCACGAAGACGAAGTCGCCGCCGCTGATCAGCGCCGGATTCGGCACCACGAAGCCGAGGTTCTTCACGCCCTCCCCCAGCACCGCCCGCTGATGGGTGGACCAGAACTGGCCGCAAACGAAGGTGTAGGCGCCGCCCGCGAGGCGCGTCTGCATCCCGGTGCGGTCGCGGTTGAAGATCGGCTTGTTCTCCTTGATCTTGCGGGCGTGCTCCAGGGTCTTCTTTTCACCCCAGGCATCGTTCTGGTACAGGATTTCGAGATGACGGGGCCGGACGTTGTAGGCGATCTGCCCCTTGAAGCGCGGGTCGGCGCAGGATTCCCAGGTCAGCTTTTCCGCTTCCGCCTTGGACAGCTTGTTGGTGTTGTAGCTCATGCCGTAGAGCTGTGTCCGGTAGGTCACGCCGATGCCTTCGGGATGGTAGCGTTCCAGACTGACGCCGAGTCCCTTCCAGTCCACCTTGCGGAAGATGCCGGCCTTGATCCCGTCGGGTACCGCATCCTGGCCCAGCGTCGCCACGTCGTAGGACACCATCCCGCTCACCAGTTCGGTGAACAGCCGCTGCCGCTCGCGGGAGCCGCCGATCCTGTTGTGGTGAACCTTGACGAAGGGATACTTCTTCTGGAACGCCTCGATCAGGCGCGGCGCGGCGACGATGTCGCCCTCCTTCTTCCGCACCGTGATGGCGATCCGCACCTCGCCTTCCTTCTTGGCTCCGGCGATGATCTCTTCCATCGTCTGGGACTTCAGAGGCGTACCGAAGGCAAGAGTGATCGCGGCGATGCCCGCAGCGATCGCAAATACTCTCAGTTTCTTTACGGGATTTTGTGAATACAGCATCTTTAGAAGCCTCCCCTGATCGCAAGTTCTTCTAAGAAACTCTTTCGCCCATCCTGTCCCAAGCGGGTTCCGTTGACAAACTCAATTTGGCATTTTCATGCGACGTGCGTCGCGTGACAGGCGCGCGACGCCACGGGCACGGTACATCCTGCGACGCACGGAAAAACTATCTTTCGATCTGCCCGGACAACGAATCGGTGAAGCGCACCCGCGCCCTTCCCGTCCAAGCATACCGGTCGGGCTGCGCTACCCTTTGAAGCGCTGCCGGCGCGACGGCAATGAAGCGCGGTTCAGTCGCGCACGCTCGCGGCCTTGATTTTTTCGTAGTCGACATCGGCGCCGCGCGGGCGTTTCGGACGGATTCCCTTCACGTCCTTCTTCGTCTCGTAGGTGATGTGGGTATTGGCCGACCGCGGGCCGGTGCGTGTCCCCATCATGATCATGGGTCCGGTCCCCGTGTTCTCAAGCTGATAGAACGTACCGCCTTCGATCAGGGCGACCATCCCGGGTTTCATCTCGGCCTTGCCGCCATCTTCGAAGTGCATGGTGCACTGCCCTTCCAGCACCATGAAGGTCTGGTCGCCTGGATGGCAATGCAGGTCGTCGATGTCGCCGGGGTTCGGATAGTAATGCATCCACGCATGCATCTTGCGCGTGTCCATGATGACCTTGCGGCTGCGCTCCTTATGCGCGAGTTCGAGCACGTCTACGATGTTTATGGCCATGAAACGCCTCCCTGCGTTTGCCGGATCGTCCCGGGTTCGGCTGTCGATACTACAACGGACGGACACCTTCACTTGCAGGTGAGCTTCTTCGCCTCGTACTGGCCCTTGCGCATGGCGCCGACGACGTCGCAGGACATGCCCGCCTTGACGGCGCCGCGCTCGGCGGCGGCACCGTTGATGGTGATCTTCGAGCGCGCGTTGGCGAGCCGCACCGCATGCCCGTCGATGGTGACCATGCGCCCGCCCTTCGCGACCCTGGTGATCTTGCCGGAGATCTGCTCCGGGATGGTCGGGACTTTCACGCCCTTGAAGTAGCGGGCGTAGATGTCCTCGCGCAGCGGGTTCAGCTGCGGCAGGGTCTTCTTGAACGAGGCCGTCGCCTTCACGATCATGTCCTGCAGCTTTTCGCCGCGCAGGAAGGCGACGGGCTGGCCCTGGATCTTCTCCAGTCCCGCCGCGAAGGCAGGGTCCCTGGCCGCCTTTTCGTAAGAATCGCGCAACACCTTCGCGATCTCGGGCGGCATGTTGGGCGGCGCCGCCATGCCCTTGCCGTAGATAATACCGGGCAGGACGATGCCCTCCCACAGCTCCTTCTGCTCCGGCGTCAGCCAGGTGTAGGCGTTGGGCAGGGTCATGGAAATTTCACTGTTGGGCACTGTAGGCGTGTCCGGGTGGCCGAGGTCGGCCACCGGCTTGAGGTAGCCCGACTTGAACCAGCCCGGCCGAAGCTTCGGCAGCGCGTACCACTGGCTGCCGGCGATGTAGCCGGTGACGTCACCGCGCTCCAGCATGACCAGCGTATCGGCGGTACCGCTGCGCGCCACGGCGGCGATCTTCAGCGGCGCGTCGAGCCACATCGCCATCAGCGCCGTGGCCAGGAGCTTGCTGTCGATATCGGAAGCCGAGGCGACCGGTTCGGCGAGGACCAACGGTGCCTTGCTGCCCTTCGCCTCCTTCAGGGAATTGTAGGGCACGGTGCCGCGCGCGAGCAGCACCACGTCGCGCCTGGCGTGGGAACCGATCTGCACAAATTTGACAGTCTCATATTTTGCCGCGTCGTCCGTGAACTCGCGGCCGGTGCCGGCGGAGGCGAGGAAGCTCAGCGTCAGGCCGTCGGGCTTCGACTTCCAGACGTAATTGCGGCCGGCGGGATTGGGAAAGATGTTGCTGACCCGGATGCGCGGGTTGCCGGGGATGAACTTGCCCCAGTGGGCGGCGAAGTAACGCGCCTGGATGTCGGTACCGCCGCCGGGCTTGAAGTCGACGATCAGCCGCATGGTCTGGCCCTTGAAGTGCTTTTCGGCGTCGAACGCCCGGGCCTCGCCGCCGGCAAGGGCAACCACCGCCGCCAGCGCGCCGGCGATCGCCAGGCGCCCGCAATGAAACGGATGCCTTACGGATAAGAGATGTCCTCGCGTCATGTCCTGGTCCTTTCCGATGGGCCGGGCCGGGCAGGATGCGGGCCGTGACGCAGCGGCGCGGCCGCGCGCGGCCGTTGCGCCGCGTGCGTCGGATATTCGCTTCGCCCAAGGGACAGCATCGCACCTCCCCGGCGCCGTTCGCGCCGTCCGTGACGCGGACCCGCGTTCACCGAGGGTTTCACGCGGCCCGGTGGTACCGGGCCGTGCGTCATGGCACGAGATAGTTCAGTACTTTATGCCGGCACTGTCAATCGCCGCCGGAGCACAGCCACAGCCGGCGCCGGCCGGTCACGGATCGCACGACACGACGTTGAGCAGCGCCTGGCGCTTGTCCACCATCACCGATTTCTGCGCGCGTTCCAGCGCCGGCAGCATCTTCTTCGGGTCCGTCACCTGTTCGCCGTAGCCACCGGAGACCTCGACCAGCTTCTCGTAATTCTGGTCCACGGTGAAATGGCTGAGCGGCATCTGGTTCGCCTTCGACGCATAGCCGTCGGGCTGCATGCGCAGCGTCGCGCCGCGCACCGCCTGCCAGCGCTGGTTGTTGAACACCACCGACAGGATCGGCAGGTCCTGCTCGGCGGCGACGTAATGGGCCGACACCGGCACGTTGAACATGTAGGACCCGTCGCCGTGGCAGCCGATTACCAGGTTGTCCCGGTCGGCGAGCTTGGCGCCGAGCGCCACGCCCATGCCGTGGCCGAGGCCCGACGACGCGCCGGCGTTGAGGATCTTGCCGGGCTTTTGGGTCGGGATGTACTGCACCTGCATGCGCGATTCGTTGGCAAAGATGGTGTCGGCATCGGCGATCTTGCCCAGGCAATGGGAAATCCAGGCCGGATGGACCGGCGTGCGATCCTTCACGTCCTCGAGTTTCTTGGCCCAGTTCTCTTCCAGCGTCTTGTGCCTCTCCATCTGTGCGGTGCGACGCTTGTCGATCACCGCCTTGGACTTTTTGGCGGGTTCCTCCATCGCCTCGGCCAGCGCGCGCAGGCCGAGGTCGGTGCCGCAGGCGAGCGCGATGTCGGAGCGGAAGCCGCGCACCGGAAACATCGAATACATCGGGTCCGGCGCCATGTGGATGACCGAGCAGTCGTCGGAGTGGGTGACCGAGGCCGGCAGCCACGGCACCGCGCAGTCGATCACCAGAATGGCGTCGGCCGCCTTCACGAACGGGTTGGGATTGCCCCCCGCGTACATGGGATGACGGCGCGGGATGGCGACGTAGCGGTTGGAGAATTCCACCACCGGCAGGGCGAAGCGCTCGGCCAGGTCCGTCAGCGCCGGCATGACGCCGGTGTTGCGCCCGCCCCAGTTGGTGATGATCACCGGGTTCTCGGCCCTGGCAAGGATATGGGCGGCCTCGTCGAGGTCTTCCGGGTTGGGCATCGACGCCTTGGCCGGGCGGATGCGGCCAGGCGAGTTGAAGCTGAATTCCTTCATCGGGATCGACAGCACCTCGCGCGGCAGCGACAGGTAGGCCGGTCCCATCGGGTCGCTCATGATGACGCTGAGGATGCGGTCGATCACCGCCTCGAGCTGCTCGCCGTTGCGCAGCTCGTAATCCCACTTCGCCGCCTCGCGCGTCATGCCGTTCTGGTCGAACATCTCCTGGGTCCAGTGGATGACGTTGTCGCGGTGGCCGGGTAGCGTGTGTTCGTTGGTCGGCGTGCGGCCGGCGGTGAAGATCATCGGGACGTTCCCGCGCGAGGCGTTGAGCAGCCCGTTCATGCCGTTGGCGGTGCCGACGTTGACGTGCATCATGGTGAGCTGCGGCCGCCCGCTGACCAAGTAATAGCCGATCGCCATGTGCTGGGCGGTGTTCTCGTGCGGGCAGGTGATCGGCTTCGGGTGCGGGGTGTTGAGCGCCTGGGCCTTGGCCAGGGCCTCGATCATCGGGGCGAAATCGGTGCCGGCGTTGGCGAACAGGTATTCGACGCCGCGGTCGGCGAGGATCTGGAGATAGGCGTCGGCGACCGTGCAGTCCTTGATGGTCTTTGTGGGCATCTTGTTCCTCCCTGAATACGAAGCGGATACAAACCCGGGCCTGAAACGAGTCCGGGCGCCAAGATGACCCGGCGGACGGCGCGAATCAATCGCAGAAATACCGGCGGACCGCGGAGGGCGTACGAAAAAATCCCGCCGTCGGACTCGATGACTCCTCCATGCGCTGCGACCGCCTTTGCGGATGGGGCCGGAAGCGGACCCGTCGTTATGCAGCGCAACGAAACCCTTGACCCCGGATTGGAACTAAACTAGAACATGCAGTCATGTTTAGGTTTTGTTCTATATCCGCACGCCCCCGCAGGGGGACCGGCCGGAGCACCCGGGGAGCCATGGGGTCGCCATGCTGACACGCAAGCAACACGAGCTGCTGAGCTTTCTTTCCGCCCGGCTGAAGGAGACCGGCGTCTGCCCGTCCTTCGACGAGATGAAGGACGCGCTCAGCCTCAAGTCCAAGTCCGGCATTCACCGGCTGATCTCGGGACTGGAGGAGCGCGGCTTCATCCGCCGCCTGCCCCACCGGGCGCGGGCGCTGGAAATCCTGCGTGAGCCCGAGGGCAAAACCCGGCCGTCGCCGCAGGCCGTCGCACCATCCACGCGCCCCTTCGCCCCCAGGGTGATCGAGGGCAGCTTCACCACCGCGCTGAAAGGCGCGCCGGTGGCGCGGCCCGGCGACGCGGTCGAACTGCCGCTCTACGGCAAGATCGCCGCCGGCACCCCGATCGAGGCGCTGCGCGACCACTCCGCCTATGTTGGCGTGCCGCCCGACATGCTCGGCCGCGGCGAGCACTACGCACTCGAGGTCGAGGGCGATTCGATGATCGACGCCGGCATCCTCGACGGCGACATCGCCGTCATCCGCCAGGCCGACACGGCCGAGAACGGCACCATCGTCGTCGCCCTGGTGGAGGACAGCGAGGTCACCCTCAAGCGCCTGCGCCGCAAGGGCCATTCCATCGCGCTCGAGCCCGCCAACGCCAAGTACGAGACCCGCATCTTCGGCCCCGACCAGGTCAAGGTGCAGGGCCGCCTCGTCGGCATCATGCGGAAGTACTAGCTCGCGAATCCTTTTCTGCCCCTCCACTCGTCATGGCCCTCCCCCGACTTGATCGGGGGATCGTCCGGGCCATCCATTTCCGGGCGTGTATGAAAGAATGGATTCTCCGCATGCGCGGGGAATGACGGAATCGGGTGGCAGGCGCATCCCCCTGCGATGGCCCGTCACCATGCCGAGGGACGGGCCATCCAAAGTCCCGTCACTTGCAGGCGACGATCTTCGCTTCCGAGCCGTCGCCGGCATAGGTGATGTCGCAGGCCATGCCCTGCTTCAGGCTGTTGCGGCGCACCGGCTTGCCCTTGACCACGATCTGGGTGCGCGAGCCCGAGATCTTCACCTTGTGCTCGGCCCCGCCGACGCCGAAGGCGAGCTCGCGCCCGCCCTTGAGGACCTTGCTCAGCTTGGTTGCGACCTTCTTCGCCACCGAGGCTTCCTCGACCTGGCCGCCCGCGTCCTTCCACGCCGCGCGCCAGGCGCGCAGCGCCAGCGTGAACTCGTCGTCGAGGCTTTCCGGGCTGCGCACGGCGACGCGCTTGCCCTTGATCGCCTCGGGGAAGGCGCTGAAGCCGATGTCCTGCAGGCCGCGGTGCACCGGCGCGCCGCCCGAGGCGTAGTACTGGGCGATCTGCCCCTCCCGCGACAGGTACCAGTTCATGAACACCCTGGCCGCGTTGGGTACCTTGGTACCCTTGACGATCACCAGTTCCGAAGTCGTCACCGGCGTCGGCTCCGGGCAGTGCCAGGAGATCGGCGCGCCCTTCTCCTTGTATTCGGCGACGCGGTAGTCGGTCGCCGGGATGGCAGCGTGGAATTCGCCCGCGATGGTCAGCGTCACGATGGCGCGCGCGCCCTCCTTGCGGAGCTGCGGCTTCACCTCGCGGAAGAAGCGGGTGATGTAGTTGCGGGTGTAGTCGGCGCCCTTGGATGTCCACAGCGGCAGGATCCAGTTGTGCGGCCGGTCGGACACGCCGATGTTGCCGTTGTGGAAGGCCTTGGTGGTCAGGATGTCGTCCCAGGTCCTGGGCAGGTCCGCCTTCTTGATGAACTTGGTATTGTAGGCCATGCACCAGTACTTGACCTTCTCGCCCACCCACAGCCCGCTCTTGCCGCGCAGGTCCTGGTCGACGCGGGCGAAGTTGGGCAGCACGCGCAGGTCCATCAGCGCGTCCGCCTCCTTGTAGGCCTTCATCTGCCCGGCGATGGCGGCGATGATATCGGCGATAACGCGGCCTTCCTTGTAGGCGATCAACGGCTTGTCGACCCGCGCGATGCGCGAGTTGCGCTGGTGATCGACGTTGATGAAGGGATAGCGTGCCTTGAACGGCTCGATGAACTGCGGCCATTCGCTGAGGCCGAAGGTGCCGAAATACGTGACCTTGCCTTCCTTTTTCGCGCCCGCGATCCATTCGGGCGGCATCTTCAGTTCCTCGTCGAGGCCCTGGAGCACGGTTGCGTCCATCTTGAGCTTGGCCAGCATTTTCTTGGTGGCTTCGGGCAGCTCGGCGGCAGGCGCCGGCGCGGTCACAAGGCACGCGCCCGCAAGGACGGCGGCGGCAAGCCGCAGGGATGGAAGGTTCATGGCAGGTCTCCCCCTCGGATGTTTCGGCCCGTTCGGCCTGTCGTGGCGGGAGCCTAGCACGGGAGTGTCGCGCGGCGGAACCTCATCTCCCGCCCCCTTGCCAGCAAGCGGAAACGGCGCCATACGCCTCCCCGCGGCGCATGGAATGTTATGTTCCGGGACAGGTCCATTGTGTAACGCCCTTCCCGCCGCTACGGTGACGCCGATGACGTCGTTACGCGTGCCCCTGTTCCTCTTCCTGCTGGTGTTCGCCGGTCCCGACGTTGCGCGCGCCGCCGATCCGTTCGAAAGCTTCATCGTCGGCCTGCGCTCGACCTGCGCACGGGCGCCGGCGACGCGCTGCACCGCCGCGGTGAGCGCCTTCCTCGATTCCGACCGCAACGGGAAGGTGGAGCCTGACGAACTGGAAGCCGCCAGCCGGATGGCGACGGCTTCCATCGGCAATACGGACGGGCCCCTGAACGCCACCGAACGCAGCTCCGTCGCGGTGGCGTTGATGATCCTCAAGAGCGCGGGGATGCCGCAGGTCTTTGCCGGTTTCGACAGCAACGGCGACGGCGGAATCGACAAGGCGGAAATGTTCCAGGACTTCCGCATCGACCGCCGCCCCTTCGGCACCATCGTCCGCGACCGCAAAAGCGTCGACTGGTCCGCCTTCGCCCGGCGCTTCGGCAAGGTCGGCGGGCTGATCAACGGCCTGGTGCCGCCGCCCTCTCCGCCGAAGTGAGCCGCCGCCGCTCGGCGGCGGACAACCGTCGCGGTGCCCAGGGACGCACGCCCCGCGCCGCGGCCACGGTGCGGACGGTGACCCCGCCTGCGGGATCGAGCCAGACCGCGTGCGCGCCCCAACGCCACAGGTCGAAGCGGCCGATGACCCGCACCGGCCCGCGGCAGCGGAACCGTCCCAGCGGCACCAGCGCCACCACGACATCGGCCCGGGCGCA
>WHSO01000138.1 GCA_009380075.1 Alphaproteobacteria bacterium
CCGAGGCCCTATCCAGCCACGGCTGGAAGTCCGTGCGGCTTTGCGGCGGATACTCCCCAAGCCAACGGAAGCGGTCTTGCGCGTCGGCCACGCTGGAGGCAGCGAAGAGGCCGTCGCCGTGGCGGGAAGAATCGAGCGGTTCCAGCCGTACATAGCGCCCTTCAATAGGCGCGCGGGCGGGTGCCGGTCGCGGGGTCCAATGTTTCAGGTCGTCCACCCAGGCCTCCTACAATTGACGTTTTCCGCGCGAAGCTTCACAAAAGCGCCCGCAACGCAACAGAACCAGATGGAAGTCGCAAGATGCTCCAAACAGTGCCCGCCTTCGATCGTATCGGCGAGGAGAACGCCTTTGCCGTTCTTGCGCGGGCGACCGAACTCGCCCATCAGGGGCGCGACATCATCAATCTCGGCATCGGCCAGCCCGATTTCCGCACGCCGGAACACATTGTCGAGGCGGCGGTGAAGGCGTTGCGCGACGGCCATCACGGCTATACCCCGGCGACCGGCATCCTCGCCGCCCGCGAGGCGGTGGTCCGCCGCACGCTGGCGACGACAGGCGTCGAGGTTTCACCGGACAATGTGATGATCCTGCCCGGTGGCAAGCCCACCATGTATGCCGCCATCATCATGTTCGGAGAGCCGGGCGCCGAAATCCTCTACCCCGATCCGGGCTTCCCCATCTACCGCTCTATGATCGAGTTCACGGGGGCAAGGCCTGTGCCGGTGCCCATCCGCGAGGAGAACGGGTTCGCCTTCTCGGCGCAGGAGACATTGTCGCTGATCACGCCGAAGACGCGCCTCCTCATCCTCAATTCGCCCGCCAACCCGACGGGCGGTGTGACCCCGCGCGGGGAGATCGAGAAGCTGCTGAAGGGGCTTGCGGTGCATCCGCATGTCGGGATCCTCTCCGACGAGATCTACGACGTCATGACCTATGACGAGGCGAAGGCGACCTCGCTTTTAACCTACCCGGAAATCCGCGACCGGCTGATCGTGCTTAACGGCTGGTCGAAGACCTGGGCCATGACCGGCTGGCGGCTCGGCTGGTCCATCTGGCCGGACGGGCTCTACGACAAGGTGCGCAAGCTTGCCGTCAATTGCTGGTCCTGCGTCAACGCGCCGGCCCAACATGCCGGCATCGCGGCCATTGACGGTCCGCAGGACGACGTGGCGAAGATGATGCGCGCCTTCGACGCGCGCCGCAGGATCGTCGTCGAGGGGCTGAACGGGCTGGAGGGCGTCACATGCCTGACGCCGAAGGGCGCCTTCTACGCCTTCCCGAACATCCGCGACTCTCAATGGAAGGCCAAGGCGTTGGCCTCCGCTTTGCTCGAAGAGGCTGGCGTAGCGCTCATCGGCGGTCCGGACTTCGGCGTGCTTGGCGAAGGCTACGTGCGGTTGTCCTATGCCAACTCGGAGGAGAACATCCTGCGCGCGATAGACCGCATCGGCGAGTTTCTCGCGGCAAGGTAGCGCCGGGCGCCCCGAAAGAAGCGAGAATCCTGGGAAAACGGGTGGGGCGGCACCTGGAGGGCCGCCCCGTTCGAACCGCGCTTGGGAGGAGGAAAGCCGATTCGACAGCCTCATTTTGTTTCGCGACTGTTAAGAAATCGTTAACGCAGTGCTACTAATCTTAACGTTTGTGCCACTTTTGGTTGTGCATCCTCAGACCGCTCCGTCATCCGGCCGTATCAGCCGCGCGCGCTCGACCGACACCGCCTTGACGAGCGCGACGACGTTCTGGCCCGCGGCAAGGCCGAGCGCATCCGCCGATTTCGCCGTAATCCTGGAAATAAGCCTTTGCCCGCCAAGGGAAACGGTAATCTCCGCGAAAGCCCCCGCCACCTCCACCGAGCCGATTGCGCACAACAACTGGTTGCGAATCGAGAGCCCATCATGTGCTCGCGTGGCGATGGCGACATCAGATGCGCGTATCCTGAGGCGCACTCGCGCGCCCACCGGCAGTTCGTGCGCGGAAAGCTCCATCGTGGCGGCACCGATATCGACACGCGCCGTTTCATAGCGGGCATCGTAGTCCCTCACGCGCCCTTCGATGATCGAAACCGGTCCCTCGTCGTCGCCCAGGCTGCGGCCAAGGATCTCGGCGGGCGTGCCCACCGCGCGCACGGAGCCCGCCTCTACCGCCGCGACCCGGTCGGCAAGCCGCGCCACCTCGTCGGTCTCGTGGCTGACATAAAGGACGGGAATGCGCGTGTCGTTGGCGATTTCTTCGAGATAGGGCAGAATTTCCTCGCGCCGCTGCCGGTCGAGCGAGGAAAGCGGCTCGTCCATCAGCAGGATTTGCGGATCGGCCAAAAGGGCACGCCCGATGGCCACGCGCTGGCGCTCACCGCCCGAAAGCGTGCCGGGCAGCCGGTCCAGATGGGCTTCCAGGCCCAGCAGCGCCACGACCTCTTGCAACGGCCGCCCTGCCGCCCGTCGGCCCGCCCAGCGCGCATAGGTGAGGTTGCGCCGTACGGTGAGATGCGGGAAGAGCCGGTCCTCCTGGAAGACGAATCCGACGCCGCGGGCGCGCGCCGGCAGGTCGATGCCGGCGGCGGCATCGAAGAGCACGCGGCCAGCTGCCACGATGCTCCCCGAATCCGGCCGCGCCGCGCCGGCGATCATCTTCAGGATCGTGCTCTTGCCC
>WHSO01000102.1 GCA_009380075.1 Alphaproteobacteria bacterium
CCGTGATTGCTTGAACGCCTGGCGCCGCGGGCGCTATACTACGTCACAATCAGGTGAAATCTCTGGAACGGGCGGGCTTGGGGAGGCTGCCCCACAGGGTCGATCGGATTTCCGTAGACATGTCGGAACCAAGTCAGGGGCTAGGGTTTCATCCCCTGTATCTTCAGGTCAAGGAACTGCTGATCCAGCGCGTCCTGTCGGGCGACTGGAAGCCAGGTGAGGTGCTGCCCAGCGAGACCAAGCTCGCCGCCGAATACCATGTCAGCCAGGGCACCGTCCGCAAGGCGATCGAGGAAATGGCCGCCGACCGCCTCGTCGTCCGCTATCAGGGCAAGGGCACCTACGTCGCCGCCCGCGGCTTCAATTCGTCCCTGCATTTCTTTTCCATGGTTACCGCCGACGACCGCGTAGCCGCGGCGGGCACGCCGCTGCAGTTCGACTGGTCCGAGTGTCCGGCCAACGAACGCGAACAACGCGAGTTGCATCTGGCCAAGGATGAACTGGTTTACCGTATCTACCGTGTCCGGCCGGTCGACGACCGGCCCGTGCTGATCGAACGCATCGGCGTGCCCAGTGCCCGGTTTCCGGGCCTGCCCGAATCCATGCGGAACTCCGCGCGGATGAACGCCTACCTGATCATGGAAAAGGACTACAACACGCTCGTCGTCCGTGCCGATGAATGGCTCGATGCCGTCACCGCCAGCGAAGACGATGCGGCGCAACTCGGCATCGCCGAGGGTACGGCGCTCTTGCGCATTCATCGCATTTCCTACGCCCTCGACGGTGCGCCGGTGGAACGGCGATCCATGCGTTTCCTCACCCAGGATCTGCGCTACCGTAACACCATCCGCTAGCGGGCAGCGAAATCAGAGGTCGAGCACGAGCCTTTCGCCCGCCGCCCCGCGCGACACGCAGGTAATGATGCGGTCGCCGCGCGCCCGTTCCTTTTCGGTCAGGACGCTGTCGCGATGGTCGATCGTCCCCGAAATCACCCGGCACAGGCAGTTCGAACATCGCCCTTCGAGGCACGAGCCGTAATAGTTGATCCCGGCGTCGTGCAGAGCCTGCAACAGGGTCTTGTCGGCGGCGACGGTGATCTCGCGCTTCTGGCGCGCGAGATAGACCGTGAAGGGCTTGTCGGCGGGTGCGGCGGGGACGTTCTCGACTCGGTCCATGGTCGGTCCCCCCGGCGTCCCGCGCGCTAATTCGCCTTGGGCGCACCGTTGGATTTCGCCTTCGGCGCGTCCTTCGATTCGGCCTTCGGCGCGTCGCGCGGCTGGGTCATGTTGGCCATGGTCTTCTTCAGGTTCCGGGTCTCGAAGTCGTTGAGGGTATAGGCCCAGCCGTCGGTGACGGCGCCGATCTTCCTGACCTCGGCCTCGATCTTCGCCTTGTCGACCTTGGCCGGATCGGCAGACTCGGGGTCCGGCCGCGCCTTTACGGCGACCCACAGTTTGCCCTCCACCTCCCTGGCCCAGACCTCGAGGATCAGGCCGTCGAAGGTGACGTGGCGGGCGCGCGGCTGGCTCGACAGGTCGAAGCCCAGGTCGGCGGCACGTTTGACCTCCTCGAAGGTGAGGGTCTGGATGGCACGCGATATGTCTTCGGCGCCGAACAGTTCCTTGAGCTCGCGGTCCTTGGGCAGGCCCTCGAGGGTGAAGTCGCGGTCGTCGGCGGTTTTCTTGAACACGCGCAGCGGCTCCTCGCCGGGAACGAACAGGGTCGTCTCGCGGACCCGCGGCAGGTCGACCTCGACGATCATCTGGTTGAGCCAGCCGACCTGCTTGTCCGGCACCGGCACCTTGCCGTGGGCAAGCCACGCCCGTTCCTCATTCGGCCTGCGCACGTAGATGTCGCCGATGCTGAGGATTCCCGCCTTGTCGAGGCCGACGATCAGCGACGCCATCGACGCGCCCCTGGTATCGAACAGTTCTACCAGCGCCGCCTTGGACTCCTTGCTGGTCTTTGGGTCATCCACATGGATACGGCTGTACAGGCGGGGACGCGCGGTCTTGGCCTCGATCTGGCGCAACTGGGCCATGCCGGCGGCCACGGCGCGAACGATCTCGATCGGCACCGGGTAACCGTCGCGCTCCTTCAGGGACCAGGCGACGCTGCCGTCCTTTTCCTTGCCTTCCACGGTGGAGACGAAATTCGCACGCATGACCTTGATGGTGCGGACATCGTTCACCCGGCCGGCGAGGTCCGGAAACATCAGCTCGCCGTTCCCGCGCAGGCCGGATCCGGTGTCGCGCGCGATCGTGACCCAGGCCGCGAACAGCGCTGCGGTCATGGCGACGGCGAAAAGAATGGCGAAGGATCGAACCGACATGACCTAGCCCCTCGCTTCCGTTTCCATGCGTTGCCTGCGCCGGCGCATCCGCGCGAGCCCCAGCCCGACCGCCGCCAGGGCGACCAGCAGCGGGATCATTCCGATATTGAACATCCACAACCGCCCTTCCAGTACTTCGATGTCCTTGCGCAGGCCCAACTGCACCGCGCGCAATTCCTTGCGGATGGTGAGGAGCTCGGCCTTGAACTTGTTGATCTCCCGTACCTGGGCCGGGCTCAGGATGGTCTTCTCGCCGCCCGCACCCTGCTGGCCGCGGCCGGGGGTCTGCAGCTCGGAGAGCTTGCGCTCGGTCTCCTCGCGCTGCTTCTGCAACTCGCGTTCCTTGGCGCGGAGGTTGAGCTCGGCCTTGCGGGTCAGGTCCTCCACCAGGGTGAAGGGGCGCCGCGATACGCCGCGCGACCGCAGGCCGATCAACTCGTTCGAGCCGGTGAGGTTGTCGATGCTGTTGGTGGTCAGGTTCATGTTGTCGGATACCGGCACGGCGATGGTCTGGCCGAACAGGTTCTGCGCCTGCACCCAGAAACGGTCCTGCAGCATGTCGGCGTCGGTGACGACGACGGCGTGGACCGGCTGGGCGCTCTCGGTACGGTGCGCCTTGGCCAGCCGGGCGCGGAGCTCCTCCGCCTCCTTCTTTTTCTCCTCATCGGTCTGCTTGACCGGCATGGGGTCGTCCTCGAGCTGCTTCTTGCGCTTCGCTTCGGGGTCTTCCTTCAGGTATTCCTCGATCTCCGGCGGTCCCTTGGGGAAGGCGCTCTTGCTCGGCCCGTTGATGCGGGCGGCAAGGACAAGGCGTTTTCCGGACGGCTTGAAGTTGCGGACGATGCTCTCGAAATCGGGGCGCCCGCCCTTCAGGTCGGCAGCTTCCAGCAGCATGGACTGTTCCGACGTGGCGACCAGCGGCGTGAAGGTCATGCCGGTCCCCGCCTTCATCGACAGGGTGCCGGCGGTGGCCATGACCAGGTTGTCCAGCTCCGTGGTGATGAGGTCGTTGCCGACGACGTTCGACCGGTCGAGCCGCAGCCACGCCGGATATTCCAGGGGCTGCGGGCGCGATTCGGACCCGGCGTTGATGCGGAAGGCCGCGACCATGTCGCCCGCAACCTTGCCCGGATCGTATTCCAGGCCCCACTGGTCGAAGATCGGCTTGAGATCGGACGACGTGTCCACGAACTTGCCGCCCGGTCCCGGCACCTGCTGGGCGACCTCGGCCAGCGGGTCGACGAACACCAGGGCGCGGCCGCCGCGCATCAGGAACTGGTCGATGGCGTAAAGCGCCCGCGGCGAAGGCTTTGCCGGATGCACGATCAGCAGGACATCGACATTGGCGGGAATCTCCGCCGCCTCGAACGACACGTCCTCGACCGTGAAGAGTTGCGCCAGCTGGGTGGGCATCTGCCACGGCTGGCCCATCGCCGACATCCGCGCCATCATCGAGCCCGGGAAGCCGCGCACCGGCAGCCAGCTCATCAGGCCGACGATCTTGCGGTCGGGGTTGGCCAGGCGATAGACGACCTTGGTCAGGTCGTATTCGAGGAACGGCTCCCGGTCGGGGGAGAAGAAGGCAATGACCTCGCTCTCGTCGGTGGAATTCGTCCCCGCCAGGCCGAAATAGACCATCTCCCCGGTGCGGTCGAGGGGCAGGCCCTGCAGGCCCGCGGCCACGGCCTCGTCCTCGGCGTCGGAGAAGGAGACCGGATCGACCTCGATCAGCCGGATCTTGCCGCCGGAATTTGCTGCGTACTCCTGCAGCATGTCGCGCACCCGGGTCGCGTACTTGCCGAGCGCGGGCAGTTCCTTGCCCAGCACGGTGGAGAAATAGAAACGCAGGGTGACCGGCTCGTCGATCTGGCCCAGGACCTTATGAGTGCCGGGGGACAGGGTGAAAAGCTTGTCCGCCGTCAGGTCGATGCGCGCGCCCACCAGGGTGCCGCGCACGATGATGTTGACGGAAACGAACAGGACGATCGCGAGCACCGCCGCCCACACGGCGCGGGACCGCTGGCCGGACAGCGACGAGAGGAAGGAAGAGTTCGCCACGGGTCTTCTCCTATCGCGCCTTGAGGGTGTTGACGAAAACGACGTTGAGGAACAGGAACAGCGCCATTACCGAAAGGAAATAGACGAGGTTGACGAGGTCGAGCACGCCCTTGGAGATCGCGTCGAAATTGGCGATGAAGGACAGTCCCGCCACGACGTCGATCATCGCCCGGGGCGCCCAGCCCGACACGAACTCCAGCACCAGCGGCGTGCCGGCGACGGTGAACGCCAGGCTCACGATCACCGAGAGCACGAAGGCGATGACCTGGTTTTTCGACACCGTGGAGAAGCACGAGCCTATGGCGAGGAACGCCCCCGCCATCACGAGGCTGCCGACGTAGCCGGCGACGATGACGCCGTTGTCGGGGTTGCCCAGGTAATTGACCGACAGCCAGATCGGGAAGGTCAGCGCCAGCGCGATGGCGGCGAAGGTCCACGCGGCAAAGAACTTCGCCAGCACCGCCTGGGTCGGCGACACCGGCAGCGTCAGCAGAAGCTCAATGGTGCCGGTCTTGCGCTCGTCGGACCACAGGCGCATGGACACGGCCGGGACCAGCAGCAGGTAGAGCCAGGCATGGAAGGCGAAGAACGGCGCCAGGTCGGCCTGTCCACGGCCGAAGAACCCGCCTAGGAAGAAGGTCATCGCGCCGAGAAGGGCGAGGAAGATGACGATGAAGACATAAGCGACCGGCGTGACGAAGTAGCTCACGAACTCGCGGCGGAAGAGGGTCAGGGCGGTGCTCATTGCGCGCTCCCCGCTCCGGTGCCCGTTCGCGCCGTGGTCACGGTACGGAACACGTCCTCGAGCCGGCCCCGTTCCAGCCGGATGTCGGATACCGATACGCCCCTCTGGCGCACCAGCACCCGCACGTCGTCGAGGGCATCGGCGCCGTCTGCCGGGATCGCCAGCAGGCGCCGCCCATCGATCTCGACACGCGCGATCTTGTTGAGCGCGGCGATAGGCTCCAGAATCTGCGCCAGGGTCTCCTCGTTTGCAGTGACGGAGACGACGTTATGCATGGCCGAGCGCGCCTCGAGCTCGGCCGGCGTGCCGTCGGCGACGATGCGGCCCCGCGCGATGATCACGGCGCGCGAGCAGACCGCGTCCACCTCTTCCAGAATATGGGTCGATATGATGATCGCCTTGCTGGGCGCCATCTCCTGGATCAGGGTCCGGATCTCATGCTTCTGGTTGGGGTCGAGCCCGTCGGTCGGCTCGTCCAGGATCAGCACCTCGGGATCGTGCAGCAGCGCCGCGGCCAGGCCGACGCGGCGCTTGTAGCCGCGCGACAGGGTGTCGATGGGCTGGTACATCACGCTCTCGAGCTGGATGCTGCGGGACACCGTCTTGATCCGCTCGTCCGCCTCCTGCCCGGAATAGCCGCGGACCCCGGCGATGAAACGGAGGAACCCGAGCGGCGTCATCTCGTTGTAGCTCGGTGCGCCTTCCGGCATGTAGCCGAAGCGGCGCTTGGCCTCGATCGGGTGGGTGGCGACATCGAAGCCGCAGACACTGGCGCGCCCGGCATCGGGCTCCAGGAAGCCCGCAATCATCTTCATGGTGGTCGACTTCCCGGCGCCGTTTGGGCCGAGAAAGCCCAGCACTTCGCCCTTTTCCACCGCGAGCGAAATATTATCGACCGCCTGAATGGCGCCGAATCGCTTGGACAATCCGGCAACCTCGATCATTGCTGTCATGCTGGTCGAACTCCCTGGTTTTCCTTCGGGCCGCAGTTCCTGCCGCCGTGTCGCACCTGTAGCCGATGCCGCAGATATTTTTTAGGGCGGCGTCGCGAGATTTCAAGGGTCATGTTTCATCCAGGCAACCTTCGCCGGGGACGGCGGTAGGCACCATCGGGGCTCACTTTGTCGAAATTGTGTCGTCGGGCCCGGCCACCACGCCATCATCGTGAAGACGCCCGATTTCTCCCGCGGACAGACCGAGAACCTCGGCCAGGACCTGGTCCGTATCGGCCCCCAAGCGAGGCGCGGGGCGCGCCGGAATCCGCGCCGTCGCGCCGAAGCCGAGGGGGGAACCCGCGGCCGGATAGGTACCGATCCCAGGCTGCTTCAGCATGGACATCATGGGATTATGGGGCGAACAGCGTGGGTCGCCTTCGACCAACTCGCGGAAGCTCTGGTAGGGGCCCCAGCACACGCCCGCGACCTCGAAGGCGATGGCCACCTCGGCCAGCGGCCGGGCCGCGATCCACGGCGCGATCAGCGCGGCGATGTCGTCGCGCGCCTCGAACCGCTCGCCCTGTTGGGACAGGTCGCGCCCCAGACGCTCCTCCAGTGCCGCGATGTCCCTTTCGATGCCGGTGACCTTGACCAGGTTGCGCCACTGGCGCCCGGTCAGGCCGACCACCATCACCCGGCGGCCGTCCTTGGTGGCGAAGTCGCGCCCGAAACCGCCGAACAGGTCATTGCCGTGGCGCGCCCGGTCCGTGCGATTGACGGCGACCTCGGCGAAGATGCCGAGCGCGCCGGTGACCGCCAGCGCCACGTCCGACAGCGCCAGCGTCACCAGTTGGCCCTCACCGGTCTGCCGGCGGTGGCGTTCCGCCGCCAGCATGCCGCAGGCGGACCAGATACCGCAGGCCACGTCCCATGCCGGCAGGACGTGATTGACCGGGCTGTCGCTATCCGCCGGTCCCGTCACCATGGGCCAGCCCATGGTCGCGTTGATGGTGTAGTCCACGGCGCTGCGCCCGTCGTGGTCGCCGGTGATGTTGATCATGATCAGGTCGTCGCGGAACTTGCGCAGGCGCTCGTAATCGAGCCATCCGCGCGCCGGGAAATTTGTCAGGAACAGGCCCGCGTTCTCACCCTCACCCGCGATCAGGCGGGTCGCGATCTCGACGCCCTCGGGTCGGGCGAGGTCGATGGCGATGGAGCGCTTGCCCTTGTTGAGCCCGGCCCAGAACAGGCTGCGGCCTTCGGCGGTGACCGGCCAGCGCTCGTAATCGAGGCCGCCGCCGACGGGATCGAAGCGGATGACGTCGGCGCCGAGCTCGGCCAGGGTCATGCCGCCGAGCGGCGCCGCGACGAAGGCCGAGCCCTCGACCACGCGCAATCCCTTCAGGATAGGGGCGGGACGGGGCGGACGGTCCTCCCGGTGCCCGGCCTCCCGGCGCGGCGTATCGTCGGGTGCCGGTCGATCCTGAGTCAGCCGGGTCGCCATGCGCGCCTCACGATCGTCCCGGGTGCGCGCGCAGGCGCCGGGTCAGACGTTCGCCGATGACGAAGATGTGCTGCGCCCCAATGTTGACGACGACGACACGAAAGAAATGGAAGGCGACGACAAGCGGCACGCCGATGCCCAGCGCCTGCGCCGCCAGCGTCATTTCCGCGAGGCCGCCCGGTGCAGTCGATACCAGCATGGTGGCAATGGGCAGCCCGAAAGCCCAGGACAGCAGAACGCCGACCAGGGCGGACAGGACGAGGATCAGGACCGCGTTGACCAGCGCGAACGGCACGAACAGCTTGTAGCGGATGAAGAAGTCCCGGTCGTAGCGGGCGCCGAGGATGAGGCCGAACATCAACTGGGCGAAGTCCGTCATCCAGTGCGGGACCGCCGACAGGGTGACGCCGCTCACGGTCAGCGCCGCGCCGAAGAAGATCGGCATCAGCAGGTAGCCGTTGTGGAAACGGTATCGTTCCGCCACCCCACCGATGAGGAATCCCGCACCGAGCCACAGCGCCAGGATCCTTGGGTTGAACGGCACGTCGGGGCGCACCGGGCCGAAGCCTTCCAGCGGCACGCCGCCGTAGGTCACGGCGAAGGGTACGACGATGACGACGAAAGACACGCGCAGGCTATGTGCCACCGCCACCGCCGGCACCGACGCGCCGTAG
>WHSO01000019.1 GCA_009380075.1 Alphaproteobacteria bacterium
GGCTGCGAACAGGAAGCTGCTCATTCTGCCGGGCGACGGCATCGGCCCGGAGGCGATGGGCGAGGTCAAACGCGTGCTCGACTGGATGGATTCGCACCGCGCCGTCGCCTTCGACGTGGACGAAGACCTTGTCGGCGGCTGCGCCTACGACGCCCACGGCGCGCCCGTGAGCGATGCAACGATGATCAAGGCGCTCGATGCGGACGCGGTGCTGCTCGGCGCCGTCGGCGGTCCCAAGTGGGAGAAGCTGCCCTTCGCCTTCCAGCCCGAGCGCGGCCTGCTGCGCCTGCGCAAGGACATGGAGCTGTTCGCCAACCTGCGCCCGGCCATCGTCTTCGACGCGCTGGCCGAGGCCTCGACGCTCAAGACCGACCTCGTCGCCGGTCTCGACATCCTGATCATCCGCGAGCTCACCGGCGGCGTCTATTTTGGTGAGCCGCGCGGCATCACCATGCTGTCCAACGGCGAGCGCCGCGGCGTCAACACCCAAGTCTACGATACCCACGAGATCGTGCGTATCGGCCGCGTCGCCTTCGAACTCGCGCGCAAGCGCTCCGGGCGGGTCTGCTCGGTGGAGAAGGCCAACGTGATGGAATCCGGCGTGCTGTGGCGCGAGGAGATGACGAAGCTCGGCGCGGTCGACTACCCGGACGTCAAGCTGTCGCACATGTACGCCGACAACTGCGCCATGCAGCTGGTGCGCGCGCCCAAGCAGTTCGACGTGATCGTCACCGACAACCTGTTCGGCGACATCCTGTCCGACTGCGCCGCCATGCTGACCGGCTCGCTCGGCATGCTGCCGTCCGCCTCCCTCGGCGCCGCCGACGCCACCGGGCGGCGCAAGGCGCTCTACGAGCCGGTGCACGGCTCCGCCCCCGACATCGCCGGTAGCAACAAGGCCAACCCGCTGGCGACCATCCTCAGTGCCGCCATGATGCTGCGCTATTCCTTCGACCTTGCCGACGACGCCGACCTGCTGGAGCAGGCCGTGCGCGACGTTCTCGACGCCGGCTACCGCACCGCCGACATCATGCAGGACGGCAAGACCCTGATCTCGACCACCGACATGGGCCAGGCGGTGGTGGACGAGATGGCGCGGCGGACGAAATAGGGCGGGGCGGGTCGGAAGGCGGGGTTTCGCGGCGGTCCTTGAATTGTCGCCCGGTTGGGGCTAGACCATCGCCATCCAGGCGGGGTTTTCCTCGGGATCGGAGACCATGACTTACAAGATCGCGGTGGTGGGTGCGACCGGCAATGTCGGGCGCGAGATGCTGCAGACGCTGGCCGAACGCAAATTCCCGACGCGCGAGGTCGTGGCGCTGGCGTCGTCACGCTCGGTCGGCAAGCAGGTCTCCTACGGCGAGGACAAGATCCTCAAGGTCCAGAACCTCGAGACCTACGACTTCACCGGCACCGACATCGCCCTGTTTTCCGCCGGCTCGAAGCCGTCCGAGGTGCACGGCGCACGCGCCGCCAGGCAGGGCTGCATCGTCATCGACAATTCGTCGTTCTGGCGCATGCACGAGGACGTGCCCCTGGTGGTGCCGGAGGTCAATCCGGGCGCCATCGCCGCCTACAGGACACGCAACATCATCGCCAATCCCAATTGCTCGACCATCCAGATGGTGGTGGCGCTGAAGCCGCTGCACGACGCGGCGGTCATCAAGCGCGTCGTCGTCGCCAGCTACCAGTCGACCTCCGGCGCCGGCAAGCGCGCCATGGACGAGCTGTTCAACCAGACCAAGGGCATCTACGTCAACGACCCGATCCGCAAGGAACAGTTCACCAAGCAGATCGCCTTCAACGTCATTCCCCATATCGACGTGTTCCTCGACGGCGGCATCACCAAGGAGGAATGGAAGATGATGGTGGAGACGAAGAAGATTCTCGACCCCTCCATCCGCGTCAGCGCGACCTGCGTGCGCGTCGCGACCTTCATCGGCCACGGCGAGGCGATCAACGTCGAGTTCGAGCGCTCCATCTCCGCCAGCGAGGCCCGTGACCTCCTGCGCGAGGCGCCGGGAATCTCGGTCATCGACAATCCCGCCGCCGAAAGCTACATCACGCCGGTCGAATGCGTCGGCGAGGACGCCGTCTTCGTCAGCCGCATCCGCGACGACCATACGGTCGAAAACGGCCTGTCGATGTGGGTGGTTGCCGACAACCTGCGCAAGGGCGCGGCGCTCAACGCCGTGCAGATCGCCGAGGAACTGGTCCGCTCCTACATCGGGGAAAAGGCTCCGTCCTGATCCCTTCCGATCCGGGCTAGACGTCTCCGACGCCGGATGCCGTGATGGCCGTGCCGCCCGCGGCCCACGGGAAGAGCTGTTCCGCCCGCGGCGGGCCGGCACTGCTGAAGGTCGACGGGAACAGCAGCAGGGCGAGGCCGAAGGCGACAATCAGCGCTCCCGAGACGCGGTTGACCCAGAGGATACCGGTGGCATTGAGACGATCGCGCAGGATGCCGGTCAGGAGCACCAGCGTCGTCCACCACAGGAACGCGCCGCCGAACACGCCGGCCAGCAACGACACGATCCAGCGGGCGTCGTCGCCGATATCGGAAATATCGATAAACGCGAAGACGGCCGCGAAAGAGAGGAGTGTGATCGGATTGGTGATCATGATGGCGAAAGCGGCGGCGAAATTACCGATGTGGAAATCGAGCCGCGATCCGGTCTGTTTTGGGACCAGACGCTCGTCGCGTTCCTCGGCCGCTTCCTGCTTTTCGGCCGCAGGGGTCAGGTGACGGGCCAGCGCCAGGCGCAGGCCGAGCACGACAAGCACCACACCGCCGCCGAAGCGCACCCACGTGTGGTGGGATAACAGCTCGGTGGCGAGGAAACCAAGGCCGAGCGCCGCGATGGCGCCGAAGATGGTGTCGGCGATGGTGGCGCCGAGGCCGCAGACGTAACCCGCCAGGCGCCCGTGGGCGAGGGTGCGATGGATGCACATGACCGCAACTGGACCGACCGGCGCCGCAATCAGGAACCCGACGACCAGTCCCTTGACCAGGAATGCTACCGTATCCATCAGAGTTGCCGGAGTCCTTCCATCGGGGTTGCGCTGTACATAGCGCGTGCCTGCGGCCCTGACAACGACGCACTGGCCGTGCTTGCGCCGGTGTCGCCATGATCCTAGTCTCGGCGCGTCGAAAAAACAGACCGGAGAAATCCATGATCAGGCGCCCCCGGCGCAGTTGCCTGTACATGCCGGGGACAAATGCCCGCGCCCACGACAAGGCGCGCGAGCTCGCCTGCGACGTGGTGATCTTCGACCTTGAGGATTCGGTCGCGCCCGAGGCCAAGGCCGAGGCACGAAACCGGATCGTCGCCTGCCTCGATGCGGGCGGATACGGTGCGCGCGAACTGGTGGTGCGGATCAACCATCCGGCGACCGTGTGGGGTCGCGACGACCTCGCCGCTGCGGCACGTGCCGGTGCGCAGGCCGTGCTGCTCCCCAAGGTGACCGGTGCCGAGGACGTGCGCGTTGCCGGTCGGGTGCTCGACGATCTCGGCGTGGCGGCGCGGCTGTGGGCGATGATGGAAACGGCGCGGGGCGTGCTCGATGCACCGGCCATCGCCGAGTCCCATCCGCGGCTCGCGCTGTTCGCGATGGGCCTCGAGGACTTCGCCAAGGAACTGCATGCCGACACGGCGCCGCCGCGCATGGCGATGCTCTACGCCCTGGAACGAACGGTCCTGGTGGCACGCGCGTTCGGCCTCGGCGTCCTCGACGGCGTCTATCCCGCCTTCGACGACGATGCCGGTTTCGCTGCCGCCTGCGCCCAGGGCGCAGCCCTCGGTTTCGACGGCAAGCAGCTCATTCATCCGCGTCAGATCGCGGCGGCCAATGCCGCCTTCGCCCCCTCGGCCGAAGCGGTGGCCGAGGCGCATCGCATCATCGCCGCCTTCGAGGCGGCACGTGAGCGGGGAGCAGGCATTGCCGTGCTCGATGGCCGCATGATCGAGGCGCTGCACGTAGACGAGGCGCGGACGCTGGTTGCCTTTGCCGAAGACATCGCGGCGCGCGGGTGAATGCCCCGTCAAATCCGAAAATTTCCACAACATGTAGGGATATTTGAACAAATATCCCAAAATTTAGTTGCCTTGTGGATAACCTTTGGATAAAGAAAGGGCGTCAGGCGCGCCCGGACCAAGGACCAAGCGCTTTCTGCCCCGCGAAGGACACCTGACGCCCCGGAAGCCCGGAAGCTTCCGGCACGTGAAAGCAGCGGGTAAACCGCCGGACCTTTTCGAACCCTTCCATCGCGTCCCCAGGGAGAGAAGCGACGAGCGGTTGAACAGCCGGGCCCTTGCGGGCGTTCACCTGCGGCGAGTCCGCGCATTTCCCCAGCGGTGTTCCCGATCCCTGTCGCGGTAGCGTCTCCGCCCTCCGCCAAGCGGGGTTGCCCCCGCGCCGCGCCGGCATCGTCCGGGTTGCCCCGTCGAGGCCTTGCGCCGCTCACTCCGGCACCTGCATATCGGAGTTGCCTCCGACGGCGGCGGAGTCGCCCCCGCCCGGTGTCGGTGCCGTTCGTCGCGGAGACAAGCTCCGTAACGTCCGGCCCTGGATCCGCGCCCGCCCTTCGGCGGGCCGCGTCCGGGTCCCGCGGTCCTTGGGGAGACCGGAAACCCAAGAGAACACCGGCGAGAGGGTAAATACGTTCCCCTCCGTTCAGCGGCGGGCAGTCCTTGCGAACCGTCCACGGTCCCGTTCCCTTGCGGGAAAGAAAGCCGCGCCGTCCCCCTCACGGGGGATGGAGCACCGCCAGCGCCAACCCGGCGGGACCTGCCGGCCGAAGCCAACCTTCCCCCGAGTCTCCGGGAATTGGTCCTGCATCCGGTCCCGACGCCCGGAGGCGGCGGACAAGGACGGAAACCGATCCCGGCACTTTCGCGTACCCTGATATGATTCCCCCGAGGCGATGCGGACACAAGTCAAAACCCAAGTAATGACGATTTTTCTTGTGTATAAAACTGCCGTGCATTCACAACAGATACACAATTTACCCACAAATTTATCCACAAGATTGCCGTGCTTTTTTGGGCGCCAATTGTAACCCACTGATTCGTCGGGTCTTTCACCGCGAACTTTTTGCGGCACCTGCCTTGCGATGAGACCGGCAGGAGAGCGCCCGGGGATGGCGAGTCGACGTTTTCGTAGTGCGTGTATTCTCCAGCACCGTGGTCGGCATGATGCAGGTGCGACCACTGTTCCTGTGCGGGACCTCAACCTCCCCATTTGGGTCGGACTCCCGGTCCCGGGAATCATTCGCGGTCGCGCGATCCTGGACATCCCGAGCCGTGGGAATGCGCCGGCGCCGACGCGCTCGCGCAGCAGGTGGCCCGGCTCGCGTTGACTTGGGCGGGGACAGGCGGTAAACCGAAGCGCTGTTCCAGGCGCGCCGCCGCCAGCCGGATTCGGAACACGATCCGGCGCGCCCTCCCGATGAATCGAAGGCCCTGCATGGCACGTCACGATCGCCCGCTGTCCCCGCATCTCCAGGTTTACCGGCTTCCGTTCAACGCCATCCTCTCCATCACCCACCGGATCACCGGGGTCGGACTTGGTTTCGGCGCGCTGATCCTGGTCGCGTGGCTCGCCGCGGCGGCGGCAGGGCCGGAGTGGTTCGCGACAGCGTCGTCCATGATGGGATCCATCGTCGGGCGGATCGTGCTGTTCGGCTTCGTCTGGGCGCTGTTCTATCACCTTGCCAACGGCATCCGGCACCTGTTCTGGGACGCCGGCTTCGGCTTCGAGCTCAAGGATGCGCGGTCGTCGGGCCTCATGGTCGTCGCCGTGTCCCTCGTGCTCACCGCGGTCGCCTTCGCTATCGGCTGTATCCGCGCCGGGGCCATATCATGAGTTCGCCCGCGGGAAGCTCCTTTCGCACGCGCCTCGGGCGCGTACGCGGCCTCGGCTCCGCCAAGGAGGGCACCGCCCATTGGTGGGGCCAGCGCCTGTCGTCGCTCGCCCTGGTGCCGCTCGTGCTCTGGTTCGCCATCTCGCTGGTTGCGCTGGCCGGGGCGCCGCATGCGGTGGTTGTCGCCTGGATCCGGGGGACGGTTACCACGGTCCTGCTGGTCGTGCTGATCGCCGCCGTCTTTTATCACCTCGCCCTCGGTCTTCAGGTGGTGGTGGAGGATTACGTTCACACCGAATGGCGGAAGCTTGCCGTCGTCATCGCGATCAAGTTCGCCTCGGGGCTGGCCGCGCTGATCGGGATTTTCGCCGTGCTACGTATCGCGTTTGGGGCCTGAGTCATGAGTGACACTTATCCAATCACCGATCATCATTTCGATATCATCGTCGTCGGCGCTGGCGGCGCCGGGCTGCGGGCCACCCTCGGCATGACCGCCGCAGGGCTCAATACCGCCTGCATCACCAAGGTGTTCCCGACCCGCAGCCATACCGTCGCCGCCCAGGGTGGGGTCGCCGCCGCGCTCGGCAATATCGAGCCCGACGACTGGCGCTTCCACATGTACGACACGGTCAAGGGCTCGGACTGGCTCGGCGACCAGGATGCCATCGAATACATGGTGCGGAATGCTGTCACCGCCGTGACCGAACTCGAGCATCTGGGCGTGCCGTTCTCGCGCACAGCGGAAGGCAAGATCTACCAGCGCCCGTTCGGCGGCCATACGGTGAATTACGGCGAGAAACTCGCACACCGCGCCAACGCCGCCGCCGACCGCACCGGCCATGCCATCCTGCACACGCTGTACCAGCAGTGCCTGAAGCACAAGGCGCAATTCTTCATCGAATACTTCGCTATCGACCTGATCATGTCCGAGGACGGGCGCTGCCTCGGCGTCATGGCGTGGGACCTCGACGACGGCAGCCTCCACCGCTTCACCGCCGAAGTAACCGTGCTGGCGACGGGTGGGTACGGGCGCGCGTTTTTTTCCTGCACCTCGGCCCATACCTGCACCGGCGATGGAAACGGCATGGTGCTGCACGCGGGGCTTCCCCTCCAGGACATGGAGTTCGTCCAGTTCCACCCCACCGGAATTTACGGGTCCGGGTGCCTGATCACCGAGGGCGCGCGCGGCGAGGGCGGCTACGTCACCAATTCCGAGGGCGAGCGCTTCATGGAACGTTATGCGCCGACGGTGAAGGACCTCGCCTCGCGCGACGTGGTCTCGCGATCCATGACCGTGGAAATCCGCGAAGGGCGCGGCGTCGGTCCCGACAAGGACCACATCTACCTGCACCTGGAGCACCTCGACCCCGACCTCCTGCACGAACGCCTGCCCGGCATTTCCGAGACGGCGAAGATCTTTGCCGGGGTCGACGTGACGAAGGAGCCGATCCCCGTCCTGCCGACGGTGCATTACAACATGGGCGGCATCCCGACCAACTACCATGGAGAGGTCATCAACCCGACCGCCGACGATCCCGACCGGGTGGTGCCGGGCCTGATGGCGATCGGGGAGGCGGCCTGCGTCTCCGTCCATGGCGCCAACCGGCTCGGTTGCAATTCGCTCCTCGACATCGTCGTGTTCGGCCGTGCTGCGGCGCTGCGGGCGGCGGAGGTGGTCAAGCCCGGCAGCCGCCGGCCGAGGCTGCCCAAGGATGCGGGGGAACAGGCCATCGCCCGCCTCGACCGTCTGCGCCACGCCGATGGTGCGCGCCTGACCAGTGAAATCCGGGTCGACATGCAGCGCACCATGCAGAACGACTGTGCCGTGTTCCGCACCTCCAAGGTGCTGGCGGACGGCTGCCGGAACATCGATCGCATCGCAGGGACCCTTGGCGACATCCGGGTCAACGATCGCTCGATGATCTGGAACTCCGACCTGGTCGAGGCGCTCGAGCTCGAGAACCTCATGGGCCAGGCGGTGGTCACGATGCATTCGGCGGAGGCCCGGCACGAAAGCCGGGGCGCCCATGCCCACGAGGACTACCCGAAGCGAGACGACGAAAACTGGATGAAGCATTCGGTAGCGTATCTCGACGGCACCAGCGACATCCGGCTCGTCTACCGTCCGGTGCATCTCAAGACGCTCAGCGACGACATCGAAACCATCCCGCCCAAGGAGCGGGTGTACTAAGTGCTGTGATGTCTGCGGCACCAATGAAACATTTGGAACGCCGGTACAATTCCAAACTGATTCAGCAGTTACCCCTATACCCTCATGTTGATTTCGATATGACTCTTTCGACTGAGTGGTGGCCGGTTGGCGTAAGCGCGAGATACCACGATGAATTTATTCGTAGGGTGGCAGCAGGCGCATCTTCCGCGTTGTTGAACATTAGTTCTGTTGATTACGTTTTGAAGCGCTACGTAAAGCAAATTTCGTATGATGCTAACGTTCCCGACCGTCTCGATTTTCGCATCTCTGATTGTGTTAGAGAGCTTTCTGGAAGTATCGATAATGCCGTTCGCGGATTTGGTGATAGAAATGATCAACCAGTTGGCGAATTCATGTCGGAAGTGACGTTCGTTCGCCTGGTCTTCGCTTTCAGTGCAATGCTGACACTTTCAAATAGGGGCTACTTATATGAGACAGCGGCTGTTGCCCGTATGGCTCTTGAGCAGATCGCTTGGGCTTTTGTCGCAAAAAGTCACCATTCGTATGAGGTAGTACGAAATTTATCGGCAACCCACTCCATCGGGAGGTTGAAGGTCGTTTATCCTACTGCTGGTAGATACTATCACTGGCTGTCAGAACATTCGCATTGGGCTTACAACGCACATGTGAAGACACTCTCTTCAAGTGAAGGGTTGATTAAGGCATTGGGTGCGTCTTGCGGGTATAAGGCAGCTTCGCTTTTAGCCACTCTCATTTGTTTAGATTGTTGCTTGGCGGCTTTCGAAGCGGTCTTTGGTGACAAAGTTGCGAAGTTTCATGTGCTGAAGCGCCTCAAAAGTGGAGGCTATGAAATTAAGCGTCGTCGTAGAACACTAGCTTTGTTCAATGAAGTTTTGCGCCTTAGTAAGTCTGTTCAGGAAATCAAAGGGTTGAAACCATTGATGCCAGTCACAATGTCGATTAAAGGATAGTATTCATGGCCGAGTTCACCCTGCCGAAGAACTCCCGGGTCGAGAAGGGCAAGACCTTCAAGGCGCCGGACGGCGCTACGAACGTCAGGACCTTCCAGGTCTACCGCTGGGATCCGGACAGCGCCAACAACCCGCGCATCGATTCCTACGAGGTCGACCTCGACGCCTGCGGGCCGATGGTCCTCGATGCGCTGATCAAGATCAAGAATGAGGTCGACTCGACCCTGACCTTCCGACGCTCCTGCCGCGAGGGCGTGTGCGGCTCCTGCGCCATGAACGTGGACGGCACCAACACACTGTCCTGCACCAAGCCGATCGAGGACATCAAGGGCGCCGCCAACGTTTACCCGCTGCCCCACTTGCCGGTGGTCAAGGACCTGGTGCCGGACCTGTCGATCCCCTATGCGCAATACGCCGCGATCGAACCCTGGCTCAAGACGGAGAACCCGGCGCCCACCGGCGAACGCCTGCAGAGCCCCGAAGAACGCAAGCAACTCGACGGGTTGTGGGAATGCATCCTGTGCTTCTGCTGCACGACGTCCTGCCCGAGCTACTGGTGGAACGGGGAGCGCTTCCTCGGTCCGGCGGTGCTGCTGCAGTCCTACCGCTGGATCGCCGATTCGCGCGACGAGCACACCGGCGAGCGGCTGGACGCGCTGGAAGACCCCTTCCGCCTGTACCGCTGCCACACGATCATGAACTGCACCGACACCTGCCCCAAGAGCCTCAACCCGGCCAAGGCCATCGGAGAAATCAAGAAGTTGATGGTGGAGCGTAAATAGCGCTTCCGCGCTTCACGGGCGGGCCTGTGCTCCGCGGACGGGCATGATCACGGTACCACAGGGAGACTGCTATGACCGAAACGGTTGCCATTCCCATATCGGACGGCGCGACGATGGACGCTGAAATGGTTGCGCCGAAGAACGGCCCGGCGCCCGGCATCCTCATCATTCCGGCCATCTTCGGGATCGATGACGGCGTGCGCGGCATCATGACCGCGTGGGCCGCGCGCGGTTGCGTCGTACTGGCGGTGGACAGCTTCCATCGCTCGATTCCCGGCACCATGGGCCGCGACGACGCGGGTCGCGAAAAGGCGCAGAAGCGTTACGCGGAATTCGATGCCGAACAAGGCGTGAAAGACTTTGCCGAGGCGGTCGCATGGCTCCGCAAGGATCCGCGGTGCAACGGCAAGGTGGTGGTGTTCGGCTACTGCTTCGGCGGGCGCTACGCCTTCCTCGCCGCGGCACGCGGACTCGCCGACGGCGCGGTGTCGTTCCACGGCACCAAGATCGGCCTCAACCTGGACGAGGCGAAGAACGTGTGCCGCCCGCTCTCGATCCATGTCGGCGACAAGGACGGATCGATCCCGATGAGCGAGGTCGAGGCCACGCGGGACGCCCTGGCGGGTAACCCGCTGGCCGAAGTCCATGTCTACCCCGGCTGCGTCCACGGCTTCACCGGCAAGGGGCGGCCGTCCTTCGACGCGGGCGCCGACGCCGCATCGACGGCGGCGGCGGAACGCCTGATCCGGTCCATCACGCCACCGGCGACCGTGCCCGCCTGATGGACGGTTTGTGATCGCGCTCGCCTTCCGTGCCGTCGAGGTGTCTTGCGTCCGGGCACGCCATCTCCAACAATAGCCCGGGTGCGCCGTTGCCTCGGCAACAGCCGGGGCGGTGGCGCGAGCGCGCAAAGGGGTCAAAAATGAACGACCGTTCCAACGTCAATTCTGTGCTGTTCCTGGGTCCCGCTGACGTCAAGGACGTCATCGCCATGAAGGAGGCGATCGACCTCGTCGAAGAGGGCTACGCCGGCGCGGTCCGATTCCCCATCATCAACGCGCCCCGGCGGCGGGTGCATTCCCCGGACGGCGTCCGGGTCTCGAACTTCCCCGGCGGAATCGATTCGCTCGGCGTCATCGGCTCGTTGACCCGGGCGGAATCGGTCAGCCACGATCCGAAGAATCAGGTCTATCCCTACCGCGAACACCCTGTGTACCTGCTGTGGGATTCGAAGACGAGCCACCTCACATCCATCATCGTCGGGGAAATTACCGACAAGCGTGTCGGCTTCTCTTCCGTGATGGCGTTGCGCACCGCGGCGACCACGGGTGTCGGCATCCGTCACCTGGCGCGCAAGGATTCCGAAATCTGCGGCGTCTACGGCACCGGCGGCCAGGCGCTGCATAAGGTGCTCGCCTGCCAGGAGGAGCGGAAGATCCGCAAGTACCGCATCTATTCGCGCAACCCGGAAAACCGCCGCGCCTTTATCGAAAAGCTGCAGCCCCTGGTGGACGCCGAATTCGAGAACCTCGATGACCCGCGCGAGGTCTGCCGCGGCGCCGACATCGTTATCTGCGCCACCAATTCCAACGTGCCGGTGTTCGACGGCGACTGGCTGGAACCAGGCCAGCACGTCGTCACCGTCGTCGGTTCGAACAACGCGCTGGTGCAGGGCGGTTGGCTTGAAAGCGGCCGGCGGGAAAACGACGACCGCACCTGCGAGCGGGCGGATGTCATCGTCACCAACTGGCGTGAATCGGTAGTGCAGGACCAGCAGGCCGGGCTTATCGAGCCCCTGAACAAGGGCGTCATCACCTGGGACAGGATCGTCGAACTGGGCGAGATCATTACCGGCACGCACCCCGGTCGCACATCGGACGATCAGATCACCTATCACGCCAACAACAACGGGACGGCGGCTTCCGATCTTGCCATCGCCCAGCGGGTCTTCGACAAATGCCGAGCCCTGGGCCGGGGAGTCAAGCTCGAGCTGCCGGTGCCGGGAACCCAGTAACCCAGGCGCTGGACGTCCGGCCGCGACAGAACCGAGGCGGGCGCCGACCCCCGACCATGACCGACAGTCCGCTTTCGCTGTATCGTGCCGAGATCGCCGCCGGTCGTCTTGTTCGTGATCCTGTCCAGGCGCTGGCGGTGGAAAAGCTCGAGAGCCTGTTCCATGCGCTCGCGCATTACCGGCCGGGCAGGGCCGGCGGCTGGAAGGCGCGCCTTGGCCTTGCCCGCCGCGAGGAGACCCCGCCCCAGGGGCTTTACCTCTACGGCGGCGTCGGGCGCGGCAAGTCGATGCTGATGGACCTGTTCTTCGGCGTCGTCGCGGTGCCCGGCGGCGCCAAGCGCCGGGTGCATTTCCACGCCTTCATGCTCGAGATTCACGACCGCCTCCACGCCTGGCGGCGGGCCAGCCGGGACGCGCGGGAGAGCGACCCCTTGCCCCGGATCGCCCGGGACGTGAGCCGGAATGCGGTGCTGATCTGCTTCGACGAATTCCAGGTCACCAACGTCGCCGACGCGATGATCCTTTCGCGCCTGTTCGAAGCATTGTTAGACCTCGGTGTCGTGGTGGTGACGACGTCGAACCGCGCACCGGACGACCTCTACCGGAACGGCCTCCAGCGCGAACGGTTCCTGCCGTTCATCGCGCTCCTCAAGCGGCGGCTCGACGTGCTGCACCTCGACGGCGAGCTCGATTACCGCCTGGCGCGCTTGCGCGACATGGACGTCTATTTTACCCCTGCGGACTCGGCGGCGGAGACGGCGCTCAACGCGGTGTTCCATCGGCTCGTCGACGACGCGGCAGGCGACGGCGCGACGCCCGCGTCCGTCACCTTGTCGGCCCAGGGGCGCGATATCCGGGTTCCCCTCGTGGCACGTGGCACCGCCCGCTTCACCTTCGAGGAACTGTGCGCCCGCCCCCTGGGCGCGGCCGATTACCTCGCCATCGCGCGCGAGTTCCATACCGTGATGATTTCGGGGATTCCGGCGATGGGGCCGGAAAGCCGCGACCGCGCCGCCCGCTTCGTCACCCTGATCGACGCGCTGTACGAGCATCGGGTGAAGCTGGTCTGCTCCGCCGATGCCCTGCCGCCGGCGCTCTACCCCGCCGGCGATGGGGCTTTCGAGTTCACCCGCACCGCCTCGCGGTTGATCGAGATGCAATCGAAGGAGTACAAAGCCCTACTCCATATGACCGGGGCCGGTTAATCACGGCCCGTCCACACCACCGATAGAGGCATCCATGCAGCTCAGTCGCGCCGAAGTCGACGACTTCATCAACCGATCGCTGGCCGAGGACATCGGCCGCGGCGACCTGACCACCATGGTGACCATCCCGGCGGGCACGAGGCTCAGGGCGTCCATGGTGGCGCGCCAGGAAGTGGTGGTCTGCGGGATCGAGATCGCGGCGCTCACCTTCCGCCGCGTCCATCAGGAGATCAAGGTCGAGGTCAAGGCCCGGGACGGCGACAAGGTGGCTAGGGGCGCCGTCCTCGCCGTGGTGGAGGGCGATGCCCGTCCCGTTCTGGCGGCCGAGCGCACGGCGCTCAACATCCTGCAGCACCTGTCGGGCATCGCGACGGAAGTGCGCAAATACGCCGAGGCGGTGGAGGGTACCGGCTGCACCTTGATCGATACGCGCAAGACCATCCCGACGCTGCGTAATCTCGCAAAATACGCGAGCTTCACCGGCGGCGCCCGTAATCACCGCATCCGCCTCGACGACGGCGTGCTGATCAAGGACAACCACATCGCCGCCGCCGGCTCGCTCACGGAAACGGTTCGGCGCGCCAAGCGGGCGACGCCGGCGCTCACGGTCATCGAAGTCGAATGCGATACCGTGGAACAGGTCAAGGAGGCGGCCGAATCGGGGGTCGACATGATCCTGCTCGACAATATGGGCGTCGAAGACCTCAGGAAGGCCGTCGCCATCGTCAACAAACGCTGCCGGATCGAGTGCTCGGGCGGGGTGACGCTGGAGACGGTGCGCGACAAGGCCATGACCGGGGTCGATTTCATCTCGTCCGGCCGGATGACCCAGTCGGCACCGGCCGTCGATATCGGCCTCGACTGGGGGTGACGCCCCATGGGTGCCGGACCGGGCGCGGGAAGGCCCGCCCTCATGGTTTCGGGGGCGGCGCCCAAGGCGCCGGCCCGCTTGCCCGCTGCCGGGATTCGGGCTAGTAACCAGCCCATTCCTTCTCCCAGACCGAACCCGTCCGTTGCCAAGGGGTAGAACATGGCTCGCAAAAAGATCGCTCTCATCGGCGCCGGCAATATCGGCGGCACACTGGCTCATCTCGCCGCGCTCAAGGAACTGGGGGATGTCGTCCTGTTCGACGTGGTCCAGGGCATGCCCCAGGGCAAGGCCCTCGATCTCGCCGAATCCGGGCCGATCGAGGGCTTCGATGCGACCCTCAAGGGCGCCAACGCCTACAGCGCGATCCGGGGCGCCGACGTCGTCATCGTCACCGCGGGCATCGCCCGTAAGCCCGGGATGAGCCGTGACGACCTGCTCGGCATCAATTCCGGCATCGTCCAGACGGTGGGCAAGGCGATCAAGCAGTACTGCCCGAAGGCCTTCGTCATCGTCATCACCAATCCGCTGGACGTCATGGTCGGCGTGATGCGCGACGCCTCGGGCCTGCCGCACAATCGCGTGGTGGGGATGGCCGGGGTGCTCGATTCGGCGCGCTTCCGCTACTTCCTGGCCGAGGAGTTCAAGGTCTCGGTCGAGGACGTCACCGCCTTCGTGCTCGGCGGGCACGGCGATTCCATGGTGCCGCTGCCGCGTTACTCGGCGGTGGGGGGCATCCCGCTGCCGGACCTGGTGAAGATGGGCTGGACAACCCAGAAGCGGATCAACGACATCGTCCAGCGCACCCGCGACGGCGGCGCCGAGATCGTGGCCCTGCTCAAGACCGGCTCGGCCTTTTACGCGCCCGCCTCCGCCGCGATCCAGATGGCGGAAAGCTACCTCAAGGACAAGAAGCGGGTCCTTCCCTGTGCGGCCTATCTCAGGGGCGAATACGGCGTGAAGGGCATGTTCGTCGGCGTTCCGGTGGTGATCGGCGCCAAGGGGGTCGAGAAGATCATCGAAATCCCGCTGACGGCTGCGGAAAAGGCTGAATTCGACAAATCGGTCGGCGCCGTCCGCGGACTGTCGTCCGAACTCGCCAAACTGCTCGCCAAGGGCAAGCGCAAGGGCCGCAAGTAGGGCGTCAACTCCCTGTCACAATTGAATTTACTCGGCTTCCGGCCGGGTAACGGTTGCGAAAGGTTATCGGGGTGATACAGTAACCATGCGTGGTAGCGTAAGGCCTGATCCGGCGGGCGGTAACCCCGGCAACAGTTGGCGATCATGAACATTCACGAATACCAGGCCAAAGGCCTGCTCGCCAAATCAGGCGTTGCCGTTCCACGGGGCGGCGTCGCCTATACCCCGAAAGAGGCCGAACGTATCGCCAAGGACCTGGGCGGTTCCGTCTGGGTGGTCAAGGCCCAGATCCACGCCGGCGGCCGCGGCAAGGGCGGGGGTATCAAGGTCGTCAAGTCCCTCAAGGACGTACGGGACACGGCCAAGAAGATGATCGGCATGCGGCTGGTCACCCATCAGACCGGTCCCCAGGGCAAGGAAGTCAAGCGCGTCTATATCGAGGAAGGCTGCGCCATTGCGCGGGAGTTGTACCTCGGTATCCTCATCGACCGCGCGACCGGCCGCGTCACGATCATGGCCTCGACCGAGGGTGGCGTGGAGATCGAGCAGGTCGCCGCCAGGTCGCCCGAAAAGATCCTGATGGTGGCGATCGATCCGGTCACCGGCATCCAGCCGTTTCATGCGCGCCGCCTTGCGTTCAGCCTTGGCCTCAAGGGGGACCAGGTCAGGAACGCAGTGCGGTTCATCCTGTCGCTCTACGACGCGTTCATGTCTCTCGACGCGTCGCTGGCGGAGATCAACCCGCTGGTCGTTACCAAGCAGGGTGCCGTGATGGCGCTCGATGCCAAGATGAATTTCGACGACAACGCGCTGTTCCGCCACAAGGATATCCTGGAGCTGCGCGACGAGGACGAGGAAGACCCGGCCGAACTCAACGCCTCCAAGCACGACCTCAACTATATCAAGCTCGACGGCAACATCGGTTGCATGGTCAACGGCGCCGGTCTTGCCATGGCGACCATGGACATCATCAAGCTCTACGGGGGTTCGCCGGCGAATTTCCTCGATGTGGGCGGCGGCGCGACGCGCGAGCGCGTCGCCACGGCGTTCAAGCTGATCCTGTCCGACGCCAATGTCGAGGGCATCCTCGTGAACATCTTCGGCGGCATCATGCGCTGCGACGTCATCGCCGAAGGCGTCGTCGCCGCGGCGCGCGAAGTCAGCCTTCACGTGCCCCTCGTCGTGCGTCTCGAAGGGACCAACGTGGAGCTGGGCAAGAAGATCCTGAACGAATCCGGCCTTGCCATCGTTTCGGCCGACAATCTCGCCGACGCCGCGGAAAAGATCGTAAAACAGGTCAAAGAGGCCGAGTAATGGCGGTGCTGGTCGACAAGGAGACCAAGGTGATCTGCCAGGGCTTCACCGGCGCCCAGGGGACGTTCCATTCGGAACAGGCCATCGCCTACGGCACAAAGATGGTCGGCGGCGTGACGCCGGGCAAGGGCGGATCGACCCACCTCGACCTGCCGGTCTTCGATACCGTCGCCGAAGCCGTGGAAAAAACCGGCGCCAATGCTGCGGTGATCTATGTGCCGCCGCCCTTCGCCGCCGACGCCATCCTCGAATCGATCGATTCGGAGGTGCCGCTCGTCGTCTGCATCACCGAGGGTATTCCCGTACTCGACATGGTCCGCGTCAAGCGCGCCCTCACGGGGTCCATGACCCGGCTGATCGGCCCCAACTGTCCCGGGATCATCACGCCGGATGAATGCAAGATCGGCATCATGCCGGGCCATATCCACTCGCGCGGCAAGGTAGGTATTGTCTCCCGCTCGGGAACGCTTACGTATGAAGCGGTGGCGCAGACGACTGCCGCCGGGCTTGGCCAATCGACGTGTATCGGGATCGGGGGTGACCCCGTTAACGGCACCAATTTCGTTGAATGCCTGGAAATGTTCCTGGCGGATGACGAAACCAAGGGCATTGTCATGATCGGCGAAATCGGGGGCTCGGCCGAGGAAGACGCGGCGGCCTTCTACAAGAAGGTCAAGAAAAGGAAGCCCATGGTGGGCTTCATTGCCGGCGTTACCGCGCCGCCGGGACGCCGGATGGGTCATGCCGGAGCGATCATCGCTGGCGGAAAGGGCGGCGCCGGCGACAAGATCGAGGCGATGAAGTCGGCCGGCGTCAAGGTTGCCGAATCCCCGGCGGCACTTGGCAGCACGATCGCGAAGGCCCTGAAAGGCTAAACAAATATTAGGTTTGGTTTGTTATCCGGATACCGGGTCCCGTAATGGTTTGCGGGGGGGCCGCCGGCATATCAGGAAGGGCGGCGGGACGCCGCTTCGCGCAATGGTGCCGAATATGGATGAATTGAGTTTTTTGTCAGCAGGCAATGCCGCCTTCGTCGAGGAGCTATACGGGCGTTACCTGAAGGATCCGGGGTCCGTATCCGCCGATTGGGCCGCATTCTTCGGCGGGCTGGAGGACGACGCCGCGAATGCGCTCCGGACCCTCGATGGCGCGAGCTGGGCGCCGCCGCGCCGGGAGCGGGCCCGGCCCTCCACGCCGCAAGCCGCGGTGCCCGCAGGCAAGGCCGAGTCCGCACCGGCGACCGACGCGGCGGCCGTGCGCGCTGCGACGCTCGATTCGATCCGGGCGCTCATGCTGATCCGCGCCTACCGTGTGCGCGGACACCTGATGGCCGATCTCGATCCCCTGGGTCTCGACAAGGGCGAAGCACATCCCGAGCTCGATCCCGCGAGCTACGGTTTCTCCGAAGGCGATTACGACCGTCCCATCTTCATCGACCGCGTGCTCGGCCTGGAAGCTCCCACGCTGCGTGAAATTCTCGAGGTTGTGCGCGCCACCTATTGCGCCAAGGTCGGCGTCGAGTTCATGCATATCCAGGTTCCGCAGGAAAAGGCCTGGATTCAGGAACGCGTCGAGGGCAGCCGCAACCAGCCGAACCTGACGGTCGAGGAACGACGCGCCATCTACCGTCACCTTGTGCACGCCCAGGAGTACGAGCGCTATCTCCACGTCAAGTTCACCGGCACCAAGCGATTCGGATGCGACGGGGCGGAATCGATGATTCCCGCGCTCGAGGAAATCATCCATACCTCGCGCCGTGCCGGTGTCGAGGAAATCGTCTTCGGCATGCCGCACCGCGGCCGGCTCAACGTTCTCGCCAATATCATGGGCAAGCCCTACACGGCGATCTTCTCCGAATTCCAGGGCAGCGCCGCCAATCCGGAGGACGTGCAGGGTTCGGGTGACGTGAAGTACCACCTCGGCACGTCCGGCGACCGCGAGTTCGACGGCGAAAGGCTGCATCTGTCGCTCAACGCCAATCCCTCGCATCTGGAGGCAGTCGATCCGGTGGTCACCGGCAAGGTGCGCGCCAAGCAGAACCTTTTGCTCGATTTCGTGCGCGAGAAGGTCCTGGGCATCCTGATGCATGGTGACGCTGCCTTCGCGGGGCAGGGGCTGGTGCACGAAACCTTCATGTTCTCGGACCTCAAGGGCTATCGTTCCGGCGGGACCGTGCACCTGATCGTGAACAACCAGATCGGCTTCACCACCTCGCCGACCTTCAGCCGTTCTTCGCCCTATCCGTCGGACGTCGCCAAATCGGTGCAGGCGCCGATCTTCCACGTCAACGGGGACGATCCGGAGGCGGTCGTTCATGTCGCCCGCTTGGCCACCGAGTACCGCGCCCGGTTCAAGAAGGACGTGGTCATCGACATGTTCTGCTATCGCCGCTTCGGCCACAATGAAAGCGACGAACCCTCCTTCACCCAGCCGCTGATGTACCAGCGCATCGCCCAGCATCCTACGGTGGTCGACCTCTACGCGAGAAAACTGGCGCACGAAGGCATCCTCACCGAAGACGAGGCCCAGGCCGAGATCGACGGTTTCCGCAAGCGTCTCGACGCCGATTTCGAAGCGTCCAAAACCTTCAAGCCCAACAAGGCCGACTGGCTCGAGGGCGCCTGGACCGGTTTCGAGGTTGCCTCCGGCGACGATCGCCGCGGCGATACGGCCGTGGAGGCGGACGTGCTCAAGCGCATCGGACGCACGCTGACGCAGGTTCCCGAAGGATTCAACATACATCCCCGTATCGCCCGCATTCTCAAGCAGAAGGCCGAGATGTTCGAGACCGGCCAAGGTTTCGATTGGGCGACCGCCGAGGCGCTGGCCTTCGGGACCCTCCTGATCGAAGGTACGCCGGTGCGCCTGTCCGGCCAGGATTCGGGACGCGGCACCTTCTCCCAGCGCCATGCCGTGCTCACCGATCAGGAGAACGAGGAACGCTACGTCCCGCTTACCAATCTTTCGCCGGACCAGGCGCTGTGCGAAATCATCGACAGCCCCCTCTCGGAAGCGGCGGTGCTGGGCTACGAATACGGCTATTCGATCACCGATCCCAATTCCCTGGTGCTGTGGGAAGCGCAGTTCGGCGATTTCGCCAATGGCGCCCAGGTCATCATCGACCAGTTCATTTCATCGGGCGAATCGAAGTGGCTGCGCATGTCGGGCCTGGTCCTGCTGCTGCCCCACGGTTACGAGGGCCAGGGGCCCGAGCATTCCTCGGCCCGGCTGGAACGCTACCTGCAGATGTGCGGCGAGGACAACATGCAGGTGGTCAACTGCACGACGCCCGCCAACTATTTCCATGTCCTGCGTCGCCAGGTGCGGCGCAATTTCCGCAAGCCGCTCATCGTCATGACGCCGAAGTCGCTGCTCCGGCACAAGCTCTGCGTTTCGACGCTCGATGACATGGGCCCTGGCAGCACCTTCCATCGTGTCCTGCCGGACACGGCAAAGCTGGTCGCGGACGACAAGGTCCGGCGCGTCGTCCTGTGCAGCGGCAAGGTCTATTACGATCTTCTGGCGGAACGTAACGAACGCGGTATCAAGGATATCGCGCTGGTACGGCTCGAACAGCTCTATCCATTCCCCATCCGCTCGTTGACGGCGCAGCTGTCGCGCTACCGCAATGCCGACGTCGTATGGTGCCAGGAAGAGCCTTGGAACATGGGTGCCTGGACTTATGTCGATCGTCGCCTCGAAGACCTGCTCAGCAGTCTCGACGTGCGGGCCGAACGGCCGGTCTACGCCGGGCGCGTCGAGGCGGCATCGCCCGCCACCGGGTTGCTGCGCCGTCACAACGCCCAGCAGGCGGAACTGGTCGACGAGGCACTGACCATCCGCGAGGGCGCGCGTAAGGCGCGCGCGGGCGCCCGCAAGGTTGCGGACGCCGACGCCGGCCGCGCACGGTCCCGTAATGCGAATGTCGCGCTCCGCGCCAGCCGTGCTAGCACGCGCTCACGCAACGCATCCCGGAAGTCCCCCAAAAAAAGGGTGAAGTGACATGGCTGTGGAAATCGTCGTCCCAGCACTCGGCGAATCCGTGACCGAGGCCACCGTCGCCAAGTGGTTCAAGGCTCAGGGTGATGCGGTCGCCGTCGATGAGCCGCTCCTGGAGCTCGAGACCGACAAGGTCTCGGTCGAGGTCAATGCCAAGGCCGCCGGCGTCCTGTCGGAGATCGTCGCCGATGCCGGCGCGGAGGTGGAGGTCGGCGCTGTGCTCGGCCGCATCGATTCGGACGGCAAGGCGGCTGGCAAGCCGTCGGGCGCCGCAGCCAAGGTCGAGGCCCCAGTATCAAAGACCGCGTCCGCCGCGCCGAAGCCTGAGGCCTCGAAGTCCAGTCCGGAGGCGCCAAAGCCTGCGCCCGCCGATGTTGCCGCACCCTCGGCCGGCTTCGACATGGCCTTGGCGCCCGCCGTGCGCAAGCTGGTGGAGGACAACCGGCTCGACCCGGCAAAGATTCCCGCGTCCGGCAAGGATGGCCGCCTGACCAAGGGCGACGTGCTCGCGTATGTCGAAAAGCAGGGCGCCGACAAGGGTGGCGCCGCGCCCAAGCCCGTACCCGCGCCGCCGCGCGAGCCCGGCCCGCGCGAAGAAAGGGTCAGGATGACCCGCCTGCGCCGCCGCATCGCCGAGCGCCTGAAGGAAGCGCAGAACACCGCGGCGATGCTGACCACTTTCAACGAAGCGGATATGAGTGCGGTCATGGCCCTTCGCAGCCGCCTTCAGGACGGTTTCGTCAGGAAGCACGGGGTGAAGCTCGGCTTCATGTCGTTCTTCGTCAAGGCGTGCATGGTTGCGCTTCGCGAGGTGCCCGAGGTGAACGCCGAAATCTCCGGCGACGACATCATCTACAAGAACCATTACGACATCGGCGTCGCCGTCAGTACCGAGAATGGCCTGGTCGTTCCCGTCCTGCGCGATGCGGACGCCATGAGCTTTGCCGAGATCGAGTCGAAGATCACCGATCTTGCCAATCGCGCCCGCGATGGCAAGCTGGCCATGGAAGACCTCACCGGCGGTACTTTCACCATCACCAACGGCGGCATCTTCGGCTCGCTGCTGTCGACGCCGATCCTCAACCCGCCGCAGTCGGGCATTCTCGGCATGCACGCCATCGTCAAGCGGCCCGTGGCCGTCGGCGACAATATCGAAATCCGGCCGATGATGAACCTCGCGCTCAGCTATGATCATCGCATCGTCGACGGCCGGGAGGCCGTGACCTTCCTGGTCCGCGTCAAGGAATGCATCGAGCAGCCCGAGCGAATCCTCCTCGACATCTGAGTGCCACCCTCAACGTACGCAACCACGGGACGACCACATGGCGGACGATACTTCCTTCGACCTGATCGTCATCGGCGCCGGTCCGGGCGGTTACGTCGCGGCCATCCGTGCGGCGCAGCTCGGCCTCCGGACGGCCTGCGTCGAAAAGCGCGGGACTCTGGGCGGAACGTGCCTCAATATCGGCTGCATTCCGTCCAAGGCATTGCTGCATTCCTCCCATGTTTTCGACGCCGCCACATCGGGGTTCGACAGGATCGGCGTGAAGCTCGGCAAGGTCGACCTCGACCTCGCGGCGATGATGTCGAACAAGGACAAGGTGGTCACGGATCTCACCAAGGGCATCGAGTTCCTGTTCAAAAAGAACAAGGTGACGTGGCTCAGGGGCAAGGCCGAGCTTGTGAGCGCCCGGGAGGTCAAGGTCACCGGCGACGGTGGCGAGGCCCGGACCTATACCGCCACCAACATCATGATCGCCTCCGGCTCCGATGTTGCCCGGCTGCCCGGGGTCGAAATCGACGAAAAACGCATCGTGTCGTCCACCGGGGCGCTGGCGCTGGGCAAGGTGCCAAAGCATCTTGTGGTTATCGGGGGCGGCTACATCGGCCTCGAGATGGGCTCGGTCTGGCGCCGTCTCGGTGCGGAGGTGACGGTCATCGAGTTCCTCGACACCATCCTGCCCGCCATGGACGAGGACGTGGCGAAGCAGATGCAGCGCGCGCTCACCAAGCAGGGATTCACGTTCCGCCTCGGCACCAAGGTTCTGACGGCGAAGTCTTCCGACAAAGGCGTTACCCTGCGCGTCGCTCCGTCCAAGGGCGGCGACGGGGAAGAGCTCTCCTGCGACGTGGTATTGGTCGCCATCGGCCGGGTTCCTTACACCCACGGGCTCGAGCTCAAGGCCGCGGGGGTCGCGCTGGACGACCGGGGCCGGATCAAGACCGACGCGCATTTCCACACCAACGTTCCCGGCATCTACGCCATCGGGGACGTCATCGCCGGACCCATGCTTGCCCACAAGGCCGAGGACGAAGGCGCCGTCTGTGCGGAAATCATCGCCGGCCAGTCGGGGCATGTGAACTACGACGCCATTCCCGGCGTGGTCTACACCCATCCGGAAGCCGCTGCCGTCGGCAAGACGGAAGCGGAGCTGAAGAAGGCCGGAGTCGATTACCGCGTCGGCAAGTTCCCGATGTCGGCCAATTCGCGCGCCCGCACCAACGACGAGACCGAAGGATTCGTCAAGATCCTGGCCGATGCCGGGACCGACCGCGTGCTCGGCGTGCATGTGGTTGGCGCCGACGCCGGCACGCTGATTGCCGAGCTCGCGCTGGCAATAGAGTTCGGGGCCTCGTCCGAGGATATCGCGCGCACCTCTCACGCTCATCCGACCCTGAACGAGGCGGTCAAGGAAGCTGCGCTCGCGGTCGATGCGCGACCCATCCATATCTAGGCTTCATGACACTGAAGACGAAACGCCGGCTGTATCTGGTGGCGGGCAGCGTCTTTTTCGTCCTCGGAATCCTCGGCCTGTTCCTGCCGATCCTGCAGGGCGCCCTGTTTCTGCTCGTCGCGCTCGTGCTGCTCGCCAAGGCGCATCCGCGCTTCCGCCTGCTGAAGCAGAAGCTTCGCCGGCGCTATCCCAAATACGCCGATATCCTGAGGAAGGCGGAAAAGCGCGCCGTCGACATCGCGCATGGCCGGTTCTTCAACCGGAAGTGACCGGCTTGAAGCAGCGACCGGGAAGGAAACGCTTCCCCTACGCGGTGCCCTTCGCCCGCGGGTGCGCCGCCCTATAGACCTCCGACAGGCGTGTCATGTCGACTGCGGTGTAGCGCTGGGTCGTCGACAGCGAGGCATGGCCGAGCAGTTCCTGGATCGTGCGCAGATCGCCGCCGCCCGCGAGCAGATGGGTGGCGAAGGAATGGCGCAGGGCGTGCGGGGTCGCGGTTTCCGGCAGGCCGAGCGCACGGCGCACCCGGCGCAGGCTGGCCTGCACCTGGCCCGCCTGCAGGCGCTTGCCGCGCTTGCCGACGAACAGGGGCCCCTCGGGCGCCAGCACGCGGGGGCATACCGCAAGGTAATCCGCGATCGCCTCGGTCACCACTGGCAACAGCGGCACCACCCGTTCCTTGTTGCCCTTGCCGGTGACGCGCAGCGCCGGTCCCGGCGGTACGTCGCGGCGGTCGAGGCCGAGCGCCTCGCCGATGCGCAGGCCGGCGCCATAGAGCAGCAGCAGGATTGCCGCGTCACGCCGCTGGATCCACGGCTCGGCATCCATATCGGCGGCGGTGGAAATGGCGGTGAAGGCCTCCGTCTCGCTCAACGCCTTGGGAACGGACTTCGGCACCTTCGGTGTGCGCAGCACCGAAACAGCTCCGTTGTGGACGAGCCCGGTGCGTTCGAGCCGGCGGAAGAAGCCGCGCACCGTGGACAACGCCCGCGCCGTCGAACTGCGCGCAAGCCCCCGTCCGCTGCGCGCGGCGAGCCAGGCGCGAAAATCCCGCAGCTGAAGTCCGGCGAGCGTTTCGAGTCCGATGGGACCGCCCACATGGGCAACGAGGAATTCGAGGAAATCGCACAGGTCGTGGCCGTAGGCGTCGAGGGTGTGGGCCGAGGCCCGCTTCTCGTTCCGGAGCCAGGCCACCCACTCGTCGATCGCGGTCGACAGCGGCGGGGCGAGCGGCAACCGCCCGCTCAGGTCCTGGACCTTGGCAGCCCCAGCCACGTGCGGATGCAGAGTTCGATGACGCCGCCGAGGAACGCCAGCAGTTCGGTCCCCTGGCCCGGGTCGAACCGGGCCGGGTCGCGCGACGCCAGCGCGAGGATGCCGGTCGGCGCTTCCGGGCTCGCCCGCAGGCGCAGCAGCGCTTCGGAGGCGACAAGTCCCGTGCCAGCGCCGTAGAGCGCCTTGGTGCCGGTGATGCCCGTTCGCAGCACCACGTCGCGGTCCGGCCCCCCCATGAGCCGGTCGACCTCTCCCGTCGGAAACAGGCGAATGCCGGAGACGGAATGCTTTCCGAGGCGTTCCTCGCTCTCCACCGCGAGGACGGCGATGTCGACGTCGAGGCGCATGGCGAGATCGTTGGTCGCGATCTCGATCAGGTCCTTGAAGCTCCGGGCCTCCAGGATCATCAGCGCCGCGGCGTGGATGCGGCCCTGGGACAGGACGTTGGCCCGCGTCGTCGCGAGCAGGTCCGCGTGGCGGACGAGGAGCCGTTCGTTCTCCGTGCGCAGGCGGGCGATCAGGAAGGATTGCAGATCGGTAAGCCGCTCGCCGCTGTGGCGCGGCCTCGGTGTAATCGCCGCCAGCACATCGGGATTGTCGGTAAAGTACTGGGGGTTCTCGGCCAGGAACGCACGAATGTCGGCCTTGGCGGGGGGCCGCCGGGTCGGCGCCCTGTCCGCGGTCGCCGGTCGTTTGGGCTTGGCCCCGTTCACTCCGCGGCCCGGGGCTTGGAATTGCCGACGTCGAGCTTCTGGCCGGTCTTTTCCCAGTCCGCCATGAAAGCGGCAAGCCCCTTGTCGGTGAGGGGATGGGCATAGAGCGCCCGGACCACGGCGGGCGGCATGGTGGCGACATGGGCGCCGAGCCGGGCCGCCTCGATCACGTGGTTGACGCCGCGGACGGAGGCGACCAGGACCTCGGTCTTGAACGCGGGCTGGGCACGGTAGATGGCGCAGATATCGCGGATCAGGTCCATGCCATTGAGCCCGATATCGTCGAGCCGGCCGACGAAGGGCGAGACGAAGGTGGCCCCCGCCTTGGCGGCGAGAATGGCCTGGCCGGCGGAGAAGCACAGCGTCACATTGACCGGGATTCCATCGCCGGAAAGTTCGCGGCAGGCCTTCAGGCCGTCCGGCGTCAGCGGCACCTTGACGGTGACATTGGTTGCGATCCTCGCGAGATACCGACCCTCGGCGACCATGGTCGGTGCATCGAGCGCGGTCACTTCGGCCGACACCGGCCCGGGGAGGATGGCGCAGATCTCGGCGATCACGTCTTCGAACCTGCGCCCCGACCTGGCCACCAGCGACGGGTTGGTGGTCGCACCGTCGATCAGGCCCGTGGCGGCCAGTGTGCGGATTTCATCGAGATCGGCGGTGTCTATGAAAAATCTCATGTTCGTCCCGGGGCGGCGGTTGACCCTGTTGTCTCATCGTCCGGTGCGGCTCCCTTGGCTCCGTTCCGGCGCTGCGGCTAAAGTGTAACCGATGGTCGACTCCGGTACCAGTTCCGATCCTGCCGCAAAGAGCGCCGATAACGGCCGCGTTCGCGTCTTGTTGCCGCTCGCACTGCCGGGCCCGCTCGATTACCGGGTGGAGGGCGCGGTTCCCGCACCGGGCAGCTTCGTACGCGTGCCGCTGGGGCCGCGGGAGCGCATCGGTGTGGTGTGGGATGCTCTGCATGACGGCGGTTCGGCGGTCGCCCCGGAGAAGCTGAAATCCGTTATTGCCGTACTCGACGCGCCGCCGATGCTGGCGGTTACGCGCCGTTTCGTCGATTGGATCGCGCGCTACACCGTTTCCGCACCGGGTGCGGTGTTGCGGATGGCGATGAGTGTCCCGGCGGCGCTCGAACCCGAAACGCCGATCACGGCTTACGTCGCCGAGACCGGTTGGTGCGCGCCGGAGGGCTTTCGCATGACCGAGCGGCGCGCCCAGGTGCTGCGATTCCTCGCCGCCGGCCCGCCACGCACCGCAGCCGATATCCGTGCCGAAACGGGGGCGGCAGCGGCGGTGGTGGCGGGGCTGCGCGACGCCGGCGCGGTGCGCGCGGTCGCTCTCGCGCCGCCATCGCGCTTCGCGCCGCCCGACCTTGCGCCCACACGCCTGCCGCTGTCGCCCGATCAGGAGCGCGCCGCCGCGCGCCTTCGGGACCAGGTCGCGCGCGGCGATTATTCCGCAACCGTCCTCGACGGGGTCACTGGCTCAGGCAAGACCGAGGTCTATTTCGAGGCCATCGCCGAGGCACTTGCCCGCGGCCGCCAGATCCTCGTGCTTTTGCCGGAAATTGTGCTTTCGGCGCAGTGGCTCGATCGCTTCGAATCGCGCTTCGGCGCAGCACCGGCGCTTTGGCATTCGGAACTCGGCCCCGCTGTCCGCCGCCACACGTGGCGGGCGGTTGCGGAAAGAGGGGCCCGCGTCGTCGTCGGTGCCCGTTCGGCACTGTTCCTGCCGTTCGCCGATCTCGGCCTGATCGTGGTCGATGAGGAGCACGACACGTCCTACAAGCAGGAAGAGGGTGTCTTCTACAACGCCCGCGACATGGCGGTACTGCGCGGGCACCTCGGCGGCATACCGGTCCTGCTGGTATCGGCGACACCGTCCCTCGAAACCGTGGTCAATGTCGAACGGGGGCGCTACGGCCGTGTCCATTTTCCGGACCGGATCGGGCACGCGATGCTGCCTGAAGTCACCCTGGTCGACCTGCGCCAGAGCCCGCCGGAGCGCGGCCGCTGGCTCGCGCCGCCGCTCGACGCGGCGGTGCGGGAAACGCTGGCGGCGAGTGAACAGGTGTTGCTCTTCCTCAACCGGCGCGGCTATGCGCCCCTGACGCTGTGCCGCGCCTGCGGCCACCGCCTGCAATGTCCCAACTGTTCGGCCTGGCTGGTCGAACACCGCGCCACGGACCGCCTCGACTGCCATCATTGCGGATTCGCCCTGAGGTTGCCGCCCGCATGCCCCAATTGCGCGGTGGAAGGCACATGGGCCGCCTGCGGCCCTGGCGTCGAACGCGTAGCGGAGGAAGTGGCGCGCTACTTTCCCGACGCCCGGCTGCGCATCATGGCGTCGGACACCATGGGAGGGCCCGCCGCCGCCCGCGAACTGATCACCGCCGTTGCGGAGCACCGCATCGATGTCCTGATCGGGACCCAGGTCATCGCCAAGGGGCACCATTTCCCCCTGCTCACCCTGGTCGGTGTCATCGACGCCGATCTCGGCCTGACCGGCGGGGACCTGCGCGCCGCCGAGCGCACCCACCAGTTGCTGACCCAGGTCTCGGGCCGGGCCGGGCGCGGCGACCGTCCCGGCCGGGTGCTGTTGCAGACGTTCATGCCCGAGCATCCGGTGATGACGGCGCTGGCGCGGGGCACCCGTGACGAATTCCTGGAGACCGAGAAGCGCGAGCGCGAGCGCGCCCGCATGCCGCCCTATGGCCGGTTGGCGGCGGTGATCGTGTCGGGACCGCAGCAGTCTGAGGTCGACGCCTCCGCCCGCGCCCTTGGCCGCGTGCGGCCTGTGGGGGACGGCATCGAGGTCCTTGGTCCGGCGCCCGCGGCCATGAGCCTCCTGCGCGGGCGCCATCGCCGGCGTTTCCTGGTCAAGGCGGAGCGGGGCTTCGACATCCAGGGTGCGATCCGCGGCTGGCTCGCCCTCGTGCGTCCCGGCAAGGGCGTCCGGGTGCAGGTGGATATCGATCCAATGAGCTTTCTTTGACTATTGTAACACCTTGATCTCGCGCCAGAAAATTCCCTCCCGAATCGCGGCTTCGTCGGTTGCAACGCCAAACCTCGTATGCTACGAAAAGCGCGCCACGTGGGGCGCGCGGGGGCCAAGTCTCCTCCTTCCGTGTCAGATTCGGTTCCGTGCATTCGGTTGTGTTCCGCCGCCGCGGACCGCATCCAGTCTTTCAGGAGCAGATCCGAGTGCCATCCCAGTCTCAGGACGCGGACGTCGTCGCCGGTCGATACGCGAGCGCTCTGTACGCGCTTGCCGATGTCGACCGGTCCCTCGACCGGGTCGCCGAGGATCTCCGGAATCTGCGTGCCATGTGCAACGCCAGCGCCGATCTGGCGCGGCTCGTCGCCTCCCCGGTGCTGAGCCGGGTGGCCCAGTCCGCGGCTATCACCGGGCTCGCCCGAACGTCGGGCTTCCATGACCTTACCGTCAAGTTTCTGGGTACCCTGGCGAAGAACCGCCGCCTCGGTGCGATCCGCAGCGTCATTGCTGCGTTCCTGACCGAACTCGCCCGCCGACGCGGCGAAGTGACGGCCGAAGTGATTTCCGCGACTCCGCTCAAGCCCGTCTACCTCGACCGGGTACGTGACGCGCTGGCGGCCGCGCTCGGCGCCAAGATCGTGCTCGAATCCCGCCTCGACGACGCGATCATCGGCGGGCTCAAGATCCGGGTGGGGTCGAGGATGGTGGATGCCTCGATTGCCACCAAGCTTCAGAAACTCAGGCTTTCCATGAAAGGGATCGGTTGATGGACATCCGGCCGGCGGAAATTTCCGCGATTCTCAAGGAACAGATCGCCAATTTCGGCACCGAGGCCGAGGTCGCCGAGGTCGGTCAGGTCCTGTCGGTGGGCGACGGAATCGCGCGCGTCTACGGCCTCGACAAGGTCCAGGCCGGCGAGATGGTCGAATTCCCCGGTGGCATCAAGGGCATGGCGCTCAACCTCGAAACCGACAACGTCGGAATCGTGATCTTCGGCGACGACCGCACCATCAAGGAAGGCGATACGGTCAAGCGTACCGGCGCTATCGTCGAGGTGCCCACAGGCAGGAGCCTGCTCGGCCGCGTGGTGGATGCGCTGGGCAATCCGATCGATGGCAAGGGGCCGCTGGAAGGGGTCGAGCGGCGCCGGGTCGAGGTCAAGGCGCCCGGCATCATCCCACGCCAGTCGGTGCACGAGCCGATGCAGACCGGGCTCAAGGCGATCGATAGCCTGATTCCCATCGGCCGGGGACAGCGCGAACTGATCATCGGCGATCGCCAGACCGGCAAGACCGCCATTGCGCTCGACACGTTCATCAACCAGAAGCCGATCAACACCGGCAGCGACGAATCGAAGAAGCTCTATTGCATCTACGTCGCGGTCGGACAGAAGCGTTCCACCGTTGCCCAGATCGTCAAGACGCTCGAGGAGCAGGGCGCGATGCAGTACTGCATCGTCGTTGCCGCCACGGCGTCCGAGCCGGCGCCGCTCCAGTTCCTCGCACCCTACACGGGATGCACGATGGGGGAATTCTTCCGCGACAACGGCATGCACGCGGTCATCGTTTACGACGACCTGTCGAAACACGCCGTGGCCTACCGCCAGATGTCGCTGTTGCTGCGCCGTCCGCCGGGACGCGAGGCATTCCCCGGCGACGTTTTCTATCTCCATTCCCGCCTGCTCGAACGTGCCGCCAAGTTGAACAAGGACAACGGCTCCGGCTCGTTGACGGCGCTGCCCGTGATCGAGACCCAGGCGGGCGACGTGTCGGCCTATATCCCGACCAACGTGATTTCCATCACCGACGGCCAGATTTTCCTCGAAACCGGGCTGTTCTATAAGGGCATCCGCCCGGCGGTGAACGTCGGCCTGTCGGTGTCGCGCGTCGGCTCCGCGGCCCAGATCAAGGCGATGAAGCAGGTCGCGGGCTCGATCAAGCTGGAGCTCGCCCAGTACCGTGAGATGGAGGCCTTCGCCCAGTTCGCCTCCGATCTCGATGCCTCAACCCAGCGTCTCCTCGCGCGCGGTTCGCGCCTGACGGAGCTCCTGAAGCAGGCCCAGTATTCGCCCATGCCGGTCGAACAGCAGGTGGTTTCTCTCTTCATCGGCGTGAAGGGCTATCTCGACGGCGTGCCGCTGAACCAGGTCGGTGCGTTCGAGCGCGGCGCCTTGGCCGAAATGCGCGACAAGCACCGCGCGATCCTGGATGCCATCCGCGACGATCGCGAGATCAAGCCGGAGACCGAGGAAAAGCTCCGCGCCGTACTGGACGAATACAAGCGCACCTTTGCCGCCTGAGCACCGTCGATGGCAAGCCTCAAGGATCTTCGTAACCGTATCGCCAGCGTGAAGTCCACGCAGAAGATTACTGCGGCCATGAAGATGGTGGCGGCATCGAAACTCAAGCGCGCCCAGGACCAGGCCGAAGCCGCGCGGCCTTACGCCGAACGGATGGAGCGAATGCTCGGCTCCCTTGCCGCCGCCGTCGGCAGCAGCGCGGGGGCACCGAAGCTGCTCTCAGGCACCGGGGCGGACAGGGTGCATCTCCTTGTCGTGGTCACCGCCGACCGTGGGCTGTGCGGTGCGTTCAATGGCCAGGTCGTGCGCGCCGCCCGAAATCTGGTTCACAAGCTGAAGGCCGATGGCAAGGAGGTGAAGATCCTCTGCGTCGGTCGCAAGGGTCGTGACGGCCTCAAGCGCGATTTCGCCGGCATGATCCTCGATACCCTCGATGGCCTGACACGCCGGGGCGTGCAGGTCGAGGCCGCTGACGCAATTGCCGCCCGCGTATCGGCGATGTTCGCCGACGGTGACTTCGATGTCTGCAATGTTCTCTACAACCGCTTCAAGTCGGCGATCTCGCAGGAATTCACCAGCCAGCAGATTATCCCTTTCCCGGCACCTCTCGCACCCGCGGCGGAGGACGGCGCCAGGGCCGCGGGGCCTGCAGCGATCTACGAATTCGAGCCGGAGGAAGAAGCAATCCTGAAGGATATTCTCCCCCGCAACCTCGGCATCCAGCTCTATCGCGCGCTGCTTGAAAGCTACGCCGGGGAACAGGGCGCGCGCATGGCGGCGATGGACAACGCCACCCGCAACGCCGGTGAGATGATCGGCCGCCTGACGTTGAACTACAACCGCACGCGCCAGGCCTCCATTACCCGTGAAATGATCGAAATAGTTTCGGGGGCCGAGGCCGTCTAGGCCGCGTCCCTCCGCAAAGGCACCGGGAGTTCATTATGGCAAAGAACATCAAAGGTCGGATTACCCAGGTCATCGCCGCCGTCGTCGACGTTCAGTTTGACGGCGATCTGCCGGCGATCCTGAACGCGCTGGAGTGCGAAAACCAGGGCAAGCGCCTGGTGCTGGAGGTGGCGCAGCATCTCGGCGAATCGACCGTCCGCACCATCGCGATGGATTCGACCGAAGGCCTCGTCCGTGGCCAGGAGGTCGTGGACACGGGCGCGCCGATCACGGTGCCGGTGGGGCCGGGGACGCTGGGGCGCATCATCAACGTCGTCGGCGAGCCGGTGGACGAGCGCGGCCCGGTGACGACGGAAAAGTCGCTGCCCATACATCGTTTGGCGCCGAGCTTCGAGGAGCAGGCGACGGAAGCCGCCATCCTGATCACCGGCATCAAGGTCATCGACCTTCTGGCGCCCTATGCCAAGGGCGGCAAGATCGGACTGTTCGGCGGTGCGGGGGTCGGCAAGACCGTACTGATCATGGAGATGATCAACAACGTTGCCAAGGCCCACGGCGGCTATTCCGTGTTCGCCGGTGTCGGCGAGCGCACCCGCGAGGGCAACGACCTCTATCATGAAATGATGGACTCCGGCGTCATCAACCTCGACGGCGATTCCAAGGCCGCCCTGGTGTACGGGCAGATGAACGAACCGCCGGGCGCCCGCGCCCGCGTCGCCCTGACCGGCGTGACGCTGGCAGAGTACTTCCGCGACGACGAGGGACAGGACGTGCTGCTGTTCATCGACAACATCTTCCGCTTCACCCAGGCGGGCTCGGAGGTTTCGGCGCTGCTGGGCCGCATCCCGTCCGCGGTGGGCTACCAGCCGACGCTGGCCACCGACATGGGCAACCTGCAGGAACGCATCACGTCCACGCGCAAGGGTTCGATCACTTCGGTCCAGGCCATCTACGTGCCCGCCGACGACCTGACCGACCCGGCGCCCGCGACGTCCTTCGCGCATCTTGACGCAACGACGGTGCTGTCGCGCCAGATCGCCGAGCTCGGCATCTATCCGGCAGTGGACCCGCTCGATTCGACGTCCCGCATGCTCGACGCGCGCATCATCGGCGAGGAACACTACGCGGTCGCCCGTGACGTCCAGCGCGTGCTGCAGACCTACAAGTCCCTGCAGGACATCATCGCGATCCTCGGCATGGATGAACTGTCGGAGGAGGACAAGCTGACGGTGGCACGGGCGCGCAAGATCCAGCGTTTCCTGTCGCAGCCCTTCCACGTCGCCGAGGTGTTCACCGGCACGCCGGGCACGCTCGTCGGTCTCGCTGACACCATCGCCGGCTTCCGGGGGATCGTCGACGGCAAGTACGACGACCTGCCCGAATCGGCCTTCTACATGGTCGGCACCATCGACGAGGCGGTGGCCAAGGCCAGGAAGATGGCCGCCGAAGCCGCCTGAGGCGAGGAGCGAACCGCGTATGGTCGACAAGGTCGAATTCGAACTGGTTTCCCCCGCGAAGCTTCTCTACGCGGGTGCGGTGGATATGGTCGTCGTGCCGGGGTCGGAAGGCGATTTCGGCGTGTTGCCCGGCCATGCGCCGCTGATCTCGCTTGTGCGTCCCGGTGTCATCAACATCCACGATGAGGGTAGGGTCGAGCAGCGGATCTTCGTCGCCGGCGGCTTTGCCGAAGTCACCCAGACGCGTTGCACCGTGCTCGCGGACGAAGCGATGCCCGTCACCGACATCGACCGGGCCAAGGCCGAGGGCCGGCTCCAGGCCGCCCGAGTGCGCCTCGGGGAGGCCGACAGCGAGGCCGACAAGGCAGCGGCATGGCACGAGATCGGCGTTGCGGAGGCGCTTATATCGGCTGCCGGCTAGGGAACGTCGGCGATTCGGTTCGAATTGAGCCCCGTGCCAAAGTCGGGGGTTGGCAGATGGGGCGGGCTTTCCGATATAATGACAAATCATGTATGACGGCGGCCCCCCCTCTCAGGGCGGGGGTCGGTCAAGGGCAGGATGTTGTCAGGAACGCCATGAAGCACTGGACAGCCGACGATATTCCTTGGGACTGTTTCGATCCGACCCGCGTCGATTCCGAAATCCTGCGGTTGGTCAAGGCCGCCGCTATGGTTGAGAAGAACTCAGGCGACTACGCCACCTACCTCAAGAACGTGTTTCCCGACGACGGTGCGTTCGCCGGGGCGGTGGACACGTGGGCGAAGGAGGAAGTGCAGCACGGCGACGTACTCGGTCGCTGGGCGGAAACGGCCGATCCTTGCTTCAACTTTGCGGACCGATTCCGCGTCTTCAAGGACGGCTTCAAGATTCCGGTTGACGCGACGGCCTCGGTTCGCGGTTCGCGCTCGGGCGAACTGGTGGCGCGTTGTGTGGTCGAGGTCGGCACCAGTTCCTACTATACCTCGCTCGCCGTGGCGACCGACGAACCGGTGCTCAAGGCCATCTGCCAGCGCATCGCCGCGGACGAGTTCCGCCACTACAAGCTCTTCTACAAGCACTTGAAGCGCTACCTGGAAGCGGAGAAACCCAGTACGTTCGCCAAGCTGCGCGTCGCCTTTGAACGTATCGTCGAATCGGACGATAACGAATTGGCCTATGCCTATTACGCGGCCAATGGTGAAGGCGAAGGTTACGATCGCCGGCGATGCGCCGATGCCTATGCGATGCGTGCGTACCGCTACTACCGCCCCGCCATCGTCGAGCGCGGCATCGCGATGACCTTCAAGGCCGCGGGGTTCAACCCTCACGGGCGTCTTGCGCGGGTCGCGTCAAGCGCGGCGTGGCGCTTCATGGGATGGCGCCGAAAGCGCCTCGCCCAATTGGCGGCCTGAGCTCCTCCAACGTTCAGCGCTGTGCGCGGGCCCGCTCGGCCAGGTGCGCGAAACGTGCCACCAGTTCGGTGTACAGCGCGCGCTTGAACGGCACGATCAGTCCTGGCAGTTCCGGCGCCGGCACCCATTTCCATTCGGAGAATTCCGGGGTCGCGGTCTCGATGTCGATGTCGGCATCCTCACCGAGAAATCTCATGGCGAACCATTTCTGCCGCTGGCCGCGATAGCGTCCCTTCCACAACTTGCCGATCAGGTCGACGGGAAGGTCGTATTCGAGCCAATCCGCGGATTCGGCCATAACCTCCGCGGCGCCGGTGCCGATCTCCTCGTCAAGTTCGCGAAACGCGGCGTCGACCGGTTCCTCGCCCGGATCGATTCCGCCCTGGGGCATCTGCCAGGCCTCCGAAACCATGTCGATTCGCCGTGCGACCAACACCAGCCCGTCACGGTTGAACAGCATGATGCCGACGCAGGGGCGATAGGGCAGGGCGGCGGGGTCTGCGGTGGAAGACTGCGTCATCGGGCCTGGTCCTGCTGCGCGTTGGCCAACGCCGAAATCGGTGCCAGGGCGAACCCCCTTTGTTCGATCTCGCGGGTCCAGATTCGCAGCCGTTCGAGGGTCACCGGGTGCGGTTGGCCGATACCCACGGCGTGGCCTGATGTGCGGGCGATGCGTTCAAGCTCTGCGAGGCGTGAATCGATGGCAGTGCGGGAAACATCGGCATCGATGAAGCGGTTGTTGATGGCTCGGGGCAGCCGCATCTCGGTGGCGGTGCGCGCGGCGATGGAATGCAGTGAAGAGCGTGAATCGACGAACATGAGACCCCGGTCGCGCAGCTCTGTAAGTACCGGACGCAAGTGTGGCTCCGACGTGGTGAAACGCGATCCCATCTGATTGACGACGCCGACATAACCGGATACCCGTCCGAGCAGCGTGCGCAAGCGCGTGCGGTTCTCTTCCGCAGTCAGGCTGGTTAACAGGGTATCCGGGCCCGGGTCGTTGGCCGGGAAATCGACGGGTTCCATGGGGATTTCGATCAGAACTTCATGTCCGGCCGCCCGTGCCAGCCCGATCCAGTTGCCGAGCCCCCGGGCATTGGGAGCGAACGATAGGGTTATGGCGGCGGGCAGTTGCCAGATCGCTGATTCGGTGGCGGCGCCGGAGAATCCAAGCTGGCTGATGACAATGCCGATTCGGGGTCGCTTGTCGCTCGTGTCGAATGGCCGCGCATAGGCACGCCAGGGCTTGCGTCCGCTGGTGGAAACGCGAGGCAGGGGCCCGAAGCGCGAGAGTTCGAGCAAGTCGGGATCAGGCTCCGGGGCGGTGAGCCCGCGGGCCGCCCCCGGCAGCGCCGACGACTGGACTGGTGCTGGTTCCGCCTCGGTTGCCATCTCCGCCTGCTGCGGGGAGGGCTTTGCCGCCGGCATTTCCTGCGCCAGCGCCACCGAATGGTCACCTGTCGGTGTAGGCAGGTCGACCGGTCCCGTTTGGTCCGCCGCACCCATGTCGTCCATTGCCGGATCGGCGGGGACCGGCGCCTCCGGCTTCACGGTGGAAGCCGCTTCCTCTTGTGCAAGTGTGGGCAGGTTACCGTGTTCCGGGGGCGATGTCGGGGCGACCGTTTCCTGCGTCGGTGCGGGCGGATTCGTCGGTTCCGGCCCGGGCTCGGGACTCATGAGGGCCGTGGGGGCCGGCGCCTCGGTCGCGGTTGCCGGCCCGTTCGGCGACAGGGCGACGACGACGGCTGTTGTATCCGCGGCCGTGCGCGTGGACGGCCCACTCAGTGCCAACCAGGTGAGGACGATCACCGCGAGCGCGACTAACCCCCCGACCGTCGCGGCGAGCGGGTCAAGGCCCAGTCGGCGCAAGGATCTGTTGGGGTAATCGGACGACACGCCTGCTCCTTGCATCGGGTCGGGGCGTTTGTCGGACGCGTAGGACTCCACTAACCGGGGCGACGCTGGTAGAGCGCAATGCCGCGCAGCACGCTGAAGGCCCGTGTGAGCTGGTAGTCCTTGATCCTCGCTTCGTCGGCGGCCTCAGCGCCGGGACTGGCGCCGTTCGATTTCGGAGCCGCGGGGACCGCCTTGCCGCCCTGCGGGTTGACCAAGGCACCGCGCAGGTCCTTCTCCCGGCGCTGGTCGTCATCCGACAGGGCCGTGACCTGGAGTTGTTCGATCACGATGTCGGGGGTAATGCCCTTCCCCTGGATAGAGCGGCCCGACGGCGTGTAATAGCGCTGGGTCGTCAACCGAATGGCGCCATGGCCCGGCAGCGGAATAATAGTCTGGACCGAGCTCTTGCCGAAGCTCTGGGTGCCGAGGACGATAGCGCGCCTGTGATCCTGCAGCGCGCCGGCGACGATTTCCGAGGCCGAGGCCGAGCCTCCGTTGATCAGGACGACGATGGGCAGGTCGCTGCCGATGTCGCCCTTCTTGGCATTCCAGCGCTGGCCCTCATCCTTCTTGCGCCCGCGGGTGGAGACGATCTCGCCCTTGTCGAGGAAGGCATCGGAGACGCTGATTGCTTCCTTCAGGAGGCCGCCGGGATTGTTGCGCAGGTCTATCACGTAGCCGATCAGCTTGCCGTTCGACTGCTTGGCAAGGTCGTTCACCGCCTTTTCGAGGCCCGAGGTCGTCTGCTCGTTGAACGAGGTGACGCGGATGTAGCCGATGTCTTTCTCCTCGATCCTCGCCTTCACCGGCGTGATTTTGATGCTGGCGCGGGTGAGACGCACGTCGAACGGGTTCTGTGTTTCGCGGCGGATGGTTAGCTTGATCGACGAACCGACGGGACCGCGCATCTTCTCGACCGCAAGCTGCAGGGTGAGTCCGCGGATCGGCTGGTCGTCGATATGTGTGATCCTATCGCCGGCCTTGAGTCCCGCTTTGGAGGCCGGGGTATCGTCGATGGGTGACACGACCTTCACGAGGCCGTCTTCCATCGTGACTTCTATGCCGAGACCGCCGAATTCGCCGCGCGTCTGCACCTGCATGTCGCGAAACGTCTTTTCGTTCATGTAACTCGAATGCGGATCGAGCGACGACAGCATGCCGTTGATGGCATTTTCCATCATGTCGTCCACTTTGGGCTCTTCGACGTAGTCCTTGCGAATGCGGTCGAATACCGTGCCGAAGAGTTCGAGTTGACGGTAGGTTTCGCGATCCTTGTCCTGCGCGAATACCGGCGGGGACAACAGGGCACAACCCAGGAGGGCCACCAGAAATACATGTTTTCTCATTCGCTTACCTTGATGTTGGGGACGCCGCGAGCCAAGGCAGAGGGTCGATGGGCCTGCCGCCCTGGCGTAGTTCCATATAGAGCCTTTGGGATGCCTTTCCATGCTGGGTCATGACGCCGATGGGCTCCCCGGTCAGCAGCTTCTGTCCGACAACAGCGTCAATCCGCCCAAGACCCGCAAGAAGGCTATGATATCCCTCGCCGTGATCGATGATCAAGAGAGGGCCGTATCCGCGGAAAGGCCCGGAAAACATCACTTCGCCGCCAAACGGGGCAACCACCTGGGCTCCGTCAGCCGCTTCGAGGCGGATTCCCTTCGCCACCCCGGCGTCCTCGCGAGCGCCGAAGGCGCCCGAGAGGCGGCCCACGACGGGCGGTATCAGCCGTCCGCGCGCAGCAGAAATCGGCACTCCGGCCGGTGCGGCGGATGGGCCGGGAACTGCCGGACGGACCTTGGGCAGGGCGGTGACCCGCGCCGGTGGCTTGGCCCGCCGTGGTGGTGTGAGGACGATGCGCGCCTTGCGCTCGCGCTCGATCGCCGCGAGTAGTTCGCGCAGGTCCCCGGCTTCCTTGGCGAGCGCCTGCGCACGGGATGCGGCCTTGTCCTCTTCGGCTTTGGTAGTGCGCGCAAGCTCCCGTTTCTTCGCCACGAGCGCTGCCAGCTGCCGGCGCTTGGCGTCCAGCCCGGACTGTTCCTGCGCCAGCGTCTCGCGCCGCGCCGCAGCCTGCTCGCCGAGCCGCGAAAGTTCGTCGATCTCGGCGCGCAGCCGCTGCGCTTCGGCTTCGATTTTCGGTATGGCCGCGCGTAGCAACATCGCACCGCGCAGTGTGTCCTGAGGAGTCCGCGCGTAAGCCATCAACGCTTCGGGCGGGTGGCGAGCGATGCGTTCGAGCGCGGCAAGCAACTGCGTCAGATATGCACGCCGCGCCTCGAGATCCCGGCTTCGCTGGCTTCGCTCGGCGGCGATATCCGCAAGACGAGCCTTGAGTTCGTTGATCGCCCGCTCATGGGCGCGTGCATCGGCCGCAAGCGCGACCAGTTGGCGTGCCGTCTTTTCGGCCTCGCGCTCGAGCTTCTTCGCCTCGCGTGCCAGTGCCGCAGCCCGCGCTTCCGATTGCTTGCGCGCGCGCTCGATATCGGCGAGCTTGCCGGATTTTTGTTCGGGCGCCGGCTCGGCGGCCGTCACGGGTGCAATCAGCAGGCCGATGACGACCGCCGCGGCAAGCGGGGACCAGTGCGGGGCCATGGCCAATGCCCGCTGTGGCACGACTCTGTGCCGCTCAGGCAGAGACGCGCTCCCGCACGCGCCCGCCGTGGGCCGGACGCAGAAGGGAGTTTCCCGTCATTTCACTCGGCTGCGGCAGGCCCATCAGCGCCAGCACCGTAGGCGCCAGATCCGCCAGCCGCCCGCCGCTGACGCCTTCGACCCATTCCGGCGCGTTGACCAGAACCAGCGGCACGGGATTGACCGTATGGGCGGTGTGGGGCTGGCTGTGTTCGTAATCACGCATCAATTCGGCGTTGCCGTGATCGGCCGTGATCAGCATCACGCCACCGGCCTTGACGATGGCGCCTTCCAGCCGTCCGAGGCAGGTATCCACCGCCTCCACCGCCGCCACCGCGGCCTCGAGATTTCCGGTATGGCCGACCATGTCGCCGTTGGCATAATTGACCAGGATAAAATCGTAAGTTCCGCCTGTGATGGCGTCCACCAGCTTGTCGGTCACTTCATAGGCCGACATCTCGGGCTTCTGGTCGTAGGTATCGACCTTGGGCGAGGGGACGAGGATACGGTCCTCGCCCTCGGAGGGCGTTTCGATCCCGCCGTTGAAGAAAAAGGTCACGTGGGCGTATTTCTCCGTCTCGGCGATTCGCAACTGGCGAAGGCCCGCGTCGGCGATGATCTGGCCGAGAAGGTGGTCGAGGTCTTCCGCCGGAAACAGGACCTGCATCAGCTCGTTCAGACGGGTCGAATATTCGGTCATGGCGAGCGTTGCGGCAAAAACGACGGTGCGCGGACGTTGGAATCCGTCGAAACCTGGGTCGAGCAGGGCAAGAAGGATTTCGCGTGCCCGGTCGGCGCGGAAATTGCCCATGGCTAGTCCGTCCCCGTCCTTGATGCCGGCGAAGGTGCCGACAGCGGTCGGTGCGACGAACTCATCCGTCTCGCCGCGCCCGTAGGCTGCCTCGACGGCCGCGTGCGCGGTCGGCGCGCGTTCGCCGGCGGCATCCATCATCACGCGGAAGGCGCGTTCGACGCGCTCCCACCGCTTGTCCCGGTCCATCGCCCAGTAGCGGCCCGTAACGGTCACGATGCCGGGGCCGGGGACACCCTTGATGCCGTCTTCGAACTTCTCGAGATAGCCGAGCGCGCTTTTTGGCGGGGTATCGCGGCCGTCCAGGAAGGCATGGACCGCCACCGGCACGCCCGCCTCGCCCACCGTCCGGGCGAGCGCGGCGATCTGATCCTGATGCGAGTGAACGCCGCCGGGCGAGATCAGGCCGCACAGATGCAGCGTCCCCCCCGTCTTTTTCAGGCGCGCGACCACGTCGCCGAGCGCCGGGTTGCGCGCAAGACTGCCGTCGGCAATGGCGGCATCGATGCGCGGCATGTCCTGCATGACGACCCGCCCGGCACCCATGTTCATGTGCCCGACCTCGGAATTGCCCATCTGGCCGCGCGGCAGGCCGACGTCCAGTGCCGATGCCTGCACATGGGCGGTCGGCAGGTCGGCCATGAAATGGCGCCAGACCGGGGCGTCGGCGCGGCAAATGGCGTTGTCCTCGCACTCGCTGCGTTCGCCCCAGCCATCGAGGACGCACAGGACCACCGGACGGGGACGGGGGGAACGGGGCGAATCCGGAGACGTCATGGAGCAGGGGTCCGATACAAATTCGTTTGTAAATTCAAGCGACAAGCCAGCCCGCCGGGCACCGCCGGACGCAAAGACCCTAGCGCGTTCGCCCCCGGGGCTCAAGCCTAGCCGGGGAAAACGGTCGTGGCACACCGTTAACCTTACCGTCCGGGCGGTGGCCCGGCGCGGTGGTAGGGATGACCCGACAGGATCGCCTCGGCGCGGTAGAGTTGTTCGACGACGAGAGTCCGCACCAGCATGTGCGGCCAGGTCATGGGACCCAGCGACAGCACCATTCCGGCAACGTCCAGCACCGGCTTGCCCAGGCCGTCGGCGCCGCCGATGATGAAACAGGCCGCGGATGTTCCCGTATCGCGCAGGCGACGCATCCTCTCGGCCAGTGCCTCGCTCGATAGCATCCGGCCCAAGCTGTCCAGCGCGAAGACGAAGGCCCCGTCCGGCACGCGCTTGAGCAGAAGTTCCGCTTCGCGGTCGACGCGCCGGGCGGTATCAAGCTTGCGGCGTTCCTCGACCTCGACCAGTTCTGGCGGCGGGTGAAGGCGTTTCGCGTAAGATTCGTACAGGGCACGCTCGGCACTGGCGCGAAAGCGGCCGACGGCGAGGATCACGGTCCGCATCGCGCCCGTCTCTTCACAGGCCGACCTGCGACAGCCAGTCGCCGAAAAAGAGGCGTCCCTGCCTCGTCATCGTTGCCGACCATCGGGCCGTGTCTTCGCGCAATTTCGTCACGGTCACCTCCGGCGTGGCAGCGATCTCCGCGGCATGGCCGACGAACCAGCGTTCCAGCGCATGCCCGGCCGCCTCGGCGTGAAACTGCAGTGCCAGCGCTGCCTTGCCCCAGGAAAACGCCTGGTTGGGGCAGATGTCGCTGGAGGCCAGGTGTATCGCGCCGGCGGGAACATCGAAGGTATCGCCGTGCCAGTGCAACACGTGGGTCAACGCCCCATCGACTGGGGCAAGGCAGCCCCTGCGCCCCGCTTCGGTAAGGGTGAGGGGATACCATCCGATTTCCTTGACGCCCATCGGCGCGACGCGCGCGCCCAGCGCCGCCGCCATCAACTGCGCGCCAAGGCAGATTCCGAGCGTCGGGGCATCGACGGCGAGCCGCCGTTCGATCGTGCGGATTTCGTCGGTGAGGAATGGATAGGATTCCTGTTCGTAGACTCCGATGGGACCGCCCAGGATGATTATCAGGTCCGCCGCCGCCGGGTCCAGGCCGCCGAAGCCGGCGGCGGGCACGTCCCAATACACGATGTCGAATCCGCGTTGCTTCAGCAAGGGCCCGAGAAGACCCAGATCCTCGAACGGAACGTGGCGAAGGGCGAGCGCCGTCGCCATGGCGCCTTCAGTCGGGCCGACGTGGGTCGGCATCATCGCGCTCGGGGCCGAGCGCGGAGCCCCACATCTTTTCCAGGTTGTAGAGCCGGCGTACCTCCGGGCGGAACAGATGGACCACCACGTCGCCCTGGTCGACCAGGACCCAGTCGGCCGTGGCGAGGCCCTCGATCGGCGGTGTCCGGCCGCTCGATGCCTTGATCCTCTCGCGCAGATGCTCCGCCATGGCACCGATGTGACGCGGGTTGCGCCCCGACGCGATCACCATGTAATCGGCCATGGCGCTCTTGCCGGCGAGGTCGATGATGGCGACTTCGTCCGCTTGGTCTTCGTCGAGAACCCTGGCGATCATCTTGAGTGCCTGGCGCGACGGGCTCTCCGCCGCAGGTTTGAGCCGAGCGGCTTTGCGCGATCCTGCCTTGCCGGCGACCGCCCCCTTTGCGCGGACGGCCGACTTTGCCGCGGGGGGCTTACGGGCGGAGGAGGACTTCTTGCGACCGGATTTCGTCGACGGGGCCGCCGTCGTCTTCGCCTTGGCGGGCGCCTTGCGACTCGCTGCCTTTTTGGACGAAGCCTTTTTCGCAGCGACCGTCTTCGCGGGATTCGTCTTGCGGGGGCTCGAACGGCTCTTCGACGCGCTGCTCGGTTTAGTGGGAGCCGGTTTCTTCAACGTCTGCGTCGTGCCTTTCCGCGCTTGCGCATCATACGGATACGCGTTGCCGATGCGGGATGCAGCGGCGAATGAAAGTAAACCCAGGCCGGTGGCCGGTGGCCGACGATCCTGGCGGCGTTGCGCGAGCGCATGCGAAAGCGCGCGAACCGGTGCGCCGCCTTGCTTGCCAGCGCCTTGAAAGAATAGGTGGCGCGGTCGAAAACCGCAATGGGAACGGCGCGAAAGATCAGGCGCCAGTTCTGCCAGCGTGATATCTGGCCGAGGTTGTCCGCACCCATGATCCAGACGAAATGGGCACGCGGGAAAGTGGCCCTCAGCGCCCGCAGCGTGCTTGCGGTGTAGCGGGTGCCGAGGCGATTCTCGATGTCGGTGACGATGATGCGGGGATGCCGCGCCATCGCCCGGGCCGACGCGATACGCTCTTCGAAAGGCGCCATGTCGTCGGAGCTCTTGAGCGGATTCTGCGGCGAAACCATCCACCACAGTTCGTCGAGGGCAAGCAGTCGGATGGCGAGGCGCGATATGTGCAGATGTCCTTCATGGGCGGGATTGAACGATCCCCCCAGTATGCCGATGCGCGCCCCAGGCCGCCGTGCACCGGCGACGTGAGACCGCGCCGCCTGGGCGGTGATGACGGGCACAGGGCTCAGGGGGTTCCCGTCCGCACGTTTTCAGGGCCGCGTCTGGCCGGCGCCGTGAACGACGTACTTGTAGCTCGTGAGCTGTTCGACTCCGACGGGCCCGCGCGCATGCAGCTTGTCGGTGGAGATTCCGATCTCGGCCCCCATGCCGAACTCGCCACCGTCGGCGAACTGGGTCGAGGCGTTGTGCAGGACGATCGCACTGTCGATCTCGTTCAGAAACGTCTCCGCCGCGGCCGCGTCCCCGGTGATGATCGATTCGGTATGGTGCGAGCCGTATTTCTCGATATGGGCGACGGCGCCGGCAACCCCGTCCACCAGTTTCACGGAAATGATGGCGTCGAGATATTCCGTGCCCCAGTCGGCCTCCGTCGCCGCCTTCGCCCGCGGCTCCGCGGCGCAGACCTCGGCGTCGCCGCGCACCTCGCAGCCGGCCTTGATCAGGTCGTCGAGCACCGGCAGCAGATGGGTCTTCGCCACCTTGCGGTCGACCAGAAGCGACTCCGCCGCTCCGCAGATGCCGGTCCGGCGCATCTTGGCGTTCAAGGTTACCGCGCGGGCCATCTCCAGGTCGGCGCCGCCGTCGATATAGACGTGACAGACGCCGTCGAGGTGCTTGATGACGGGAATGCGGCTCTCGGCCGCAACCCGCTCGATCAGCGACTTGCCGCCGCGCGGCACGATGACGTCGATGAGCCCCGTCATGCGCAGCATCTCGCCCACCGCGGCGCGGTCGGTCGTGGGCACGAGCTGGGCGCAGGCTTCTGGCAGGCCCGCTGCCGTGAGCCCGCGGTGCAGCGCGGCGATGATGGCGCGGGACGAATGGAAGCTCTCCGACCCGCCGCGCAGGATCACGGCATTGCCGGACTTGAGGCACAGCGCCGCCGCGTCGGCGGTGACGTTGGGCCGCGATTCGTAGATCACGCCGATGACGCCGAGCGGTACCCGCACGCGGGTGATGCGCAGTCCGTTGGGCCGCGTCCAGTCGGCGATCACGTCGCCGACTGGATCCTTGAGCGCGGCGACATCCTCAATCCCCTTGGCCATGGCTTCGACACCGGCGGCGTTCAGCATCAGTCGGTCGAGGAACGCCGGGGTCGCGCCTGCCCCCATTGCCGCCTCGAGGTCGCGGGCATTGGCTGAGGCGATGGCTTCGGCGTCGGTACGGATCGCGGTGGCGGCGGCAATGAGTGCCTTGGTCTTGGCGCCCGCGTCGGCGCGGGCCAGCACCCTGGCAGCGGTGCGCGCGTCCCGCCCCAGGCGCTGCATGGCGGCGTGAAGGTCGTTTCCGCGCTCAATGTCGGCGACGGTCATGGCCGGCTGCGTCCTTACCTGTCGTTGCCGTCGAGGACGACAAGATCGTCCCGGTGGATCATCTCGTCGCGGCCACGGTAGCCCAGAACCTCTTGAATTTCACGGCTTTTGTGGCCGGCGAGACGGCGCGCGTCGGCATCGGCGTAGGCGACCAGACCGCGCGCCACCTCGCGGCCCGCGCCGTCGCGCACGATCACCGCGTCGCCCCGGTCGAAGCGGCCGTCGACCTTCGTGACCCCCGCGGGCAGCAGGCTCTTGCCCTCGCGCAGCGCCCTGAGCGCCCCGTCGTCCACGGTGAGAGTTCCGGCGGGCTTGAGCGAAGCGGCGATCCAGTGCTTGCGGCTGGCGCGCGGGGTGCCTTCCGGCACGAACCATGTCTTGCGCGGGGCCTTGTCGAGGTCGCGCAGGGCGTGGGGCTTGCGGCCGTCGGCGATCACCATGCGGCAGCCGGCGCCGAGCGCCACCCGCGCCGCCTCGAGCTTGGTCACCATGCCGCCCGACGAATAGCCCGGCGGCGCATCGCCCGCCATGGCAAGAATCTCGGGCGTCAAAGCGCGGACCTCGGGGATGAACTTGGCTTCGGGATGCTTGCGGGGGTCGGCGGCGTAAAGCCCGTCGACGGTGGAGAATAGTGCCAGCGTATCGGCGGTGATCATCGCAGCGACACGTGCGGCCAGGCGGTCATTGTCGCCGTAGCGGATCTCGTTGGTGGCGACGGTGTCGTTCTCGTTGATCACCGGCACGGCGCCAAGCCTGAGGAGCGTTTCGATGGTGTTGCGGGCGTTGAGATAGCGCCGGCGCTCCTCGGTGTCGCTCAGGGTCAGCAGCACCTGGGCGACGTTCACCCCGTGTCGGGCGAGGGCGGCCTGATAGGCATGGGCGAGGCGGATCTGCCCCGATGCCGCGGCGGCCTGCTTCTCTTCGAGCCGCAGACGCGCGCGCTCGATTCCAAGGAGCCCGCGGCCCACGGCGATTGCGCCCGACGACACCAGCACCACCTGGGTGCCGCGGGACTTCAGTTCCGCGACGTCGCGCGCGAGCGCGCCGAGCCAGCGCGTGCGTACCAGGCCCTTCCTTTCATCGGCCAGCAGTGCCGAGCCGATCTTGACGACGAGACGCCGCGCGGAGGACAGCAGCTGGGTCATGGTCCGTCGTTCGTGACTGCGGCTGCGGCTTGCGTGCCGCCAGTCTTGCGCGTTGCCCGGACGTGCCCGAAGGCCGCGCGCATCAGTTCGGCGACGCCCTTGCCGGTGACGCCGGAAATGCGGTGGACCAGGACCAGTTTGCACCTGGCCGCGCGGGCAAGCTTTTTCGCCTGAGCCTCGACGCCGGCGGCATCGAGCGCGTCGCATTTGGTCAGGACGGGGATCTCCGGCTTTGCTTCGAGGCCGGCGCCGTATTCGGCGAGCTCCCGGCGCACGGTCCGGTACGCCCCGGCAACGTCCTCCTGGGTACCGTCCACGAGGTGCAGCAGCACGCCGCAGCGCTCGACATGGCCGAGGAAGCGGGTGCCGAGGCCGACCCCTTCATGGGCGCCTTCGATCAACCCGGGGATGTCGGCCATGACGAATTCGCTGTCGTCGATGTAGACGACGCCGAGCTGCGGCGACAATGTGGTGAAGGGGTAGTCCGCGATCTTGGGCCGGGCCCGCGAGGCCGCGGCCAGCAGCGTCGATTTGCCGGCGTTGGGCAGGCCGATGAGGCCGACGTCGGCCAGCACCTTGAGGCGCAGCCACACCCAGCGTTCCTCGCCGGGCCAGCCGGGGTCGGCGCGGCGCGGCGCCTGATTGGTGGAGGACTTGAAATGATCGTTGCCGAAGCCGCCGTCGCCGCCACGCGCGATGACGAAGCGGATGCCGGGTGCGGCAAGGTCGGCCAGCACGGTTGTCTTGTCCTCGGCCAGCAGGATGGTGCCGACGGGAACCTCGATCACGATGTCGTCCGCGTCCGCGCCGGTACGGTTGCGGCCCGATCCGCCCCGGCCGTTCCTGGCCACGAAATGCTGGCGGTAGCGGAAGTCGATCAGGGTGTTGAGCCCGTCCACGGCGACCGCGATGACGGAACCGCCGCGCCCGCCGTTCCCGCCGTCGGGCCCGCCGAATTCGATGAACTTCTCGCGCCGGAAGCTGAGGCTGCCGGCACCACCGTCACCCGCCTTGACGTAAATCTTGGCTTCATCGAGGAACTGCATCGCCGGTCCGTCTCATACACACGTCAACCCTGAGGCCAACAAAAAAGGGGAATGTAAGCCATTCCCCTTTTCTGAAGTTCGGGATGGCCGTTGTTGCTCAGTCGCGCGGCTCCACCGACACGAACGACCGGCCGCCTTCCTTGCGGGCGAAGCGGACCTGCCCCTCGACCAGGGCAAACAGGGTATGGTCGCGGCCGATACCGACGTTTTCGCCGGGATGGAACTTGGTGCCGCGTTGGCGCACGAGGATATTGCCGGCGACGACCTTCTCTCCGCCGAACTTCTTCACGCCGAGGCGCCGGCCGGCGGAATCGCGTCCGTTGCGCGAGGAACCACCTGCTTTCTTGTGTGCCATGGACGACTACTCCTTCTTCGCCGGCTTCCTGGCCGGGGCCTTCTTGGCGGCCGCCTTCTTTGCCGGTTTCCTGGCGGCGGACTTCGGTGCGGCGCGCTTGGGCGCGGCCTTCTTCGCCGGCGCCTTCCTGGCCTTGGGTGTAACCTCCGGCTCGGCCTTGGGTTTGGCCTCTACGGCCTTGCGCTCGGGCCTCGCCTGACCGGCGTCAAGAATGGCGGTGATGCGCACCACGGTCTCGAGCTGGCGATGACCTTTCTTGCGCCGGTAGTTCTGCCGGCGCTTCTTGCGGAAGATGATGACCTTGGCGCCCTTGCGCTGCTCCAGCACGTCGGCGAGGACCTGCGCACCCTCGACCAGCGGCGCACCGATCTTCGCCTTGGTCCCGTCGTGCAGTGCCAGGACTTCGGAGAAGGCGAGTTCGCCGCCGGCCGCGCCCTCGAGACGCTCGATGGCGATGACGTCGTTTTCGGCGACCTTGTATTGTTTCCCGCCCGTGCGGATGACCGCGTACATGCCGCTCTCTCAATCTGAATATCAGGAAGACGGCCCCGCCGCCGAAAGCGCGGAATATAGCGTCCGAAGCGCTCCTGTCAACGGTTTTCGCCCGGTTTCCGGGGCGATCCGGGGCCGATCATGCCCACGTTCCGGCCGTACCGCCCGGCAAGTGGAACACCCGAGGTTGGCCGTGGTGGTCGGTTCCGCCGGGCGGGGTCCTGCGGGGCCGGGGGCCATCGGTCTCGATCGCGGCCGGGCACCCCGGCATCCGCCCTGCGGGTACGGATCCACGGACGCACCCGGAGGCTTGCAGGGGCAGGGGGTGGTGGGCTAGTTTCCGGCTCCCGTCGCGTCCGGCGCCCGTTGCCGGGACTTTCGCTACTTTGAGGTCGCGGGCGCGGAATGACTAGGGGCAGGCCCGCCAGGGCCGACCCGGACGGTGGGGTGCCGGAGTGGTCGATCGGGGCGGTCTCGAAAACCGTTGTGCGGGTAACCGTACCGTGGGTTCGAATCCCACCCCCACCGCCACCAC
>WHSO01000100.1 GCA_009380075.1 Alphaproteobacteria bacterium
CAGCATCTTGCCGCCGGCGCGGGTGACGTCGTCGACCATGGCGAACTGCTCGCGCCAGTTGCGGTTGTGCGCCCGGGTGGACCAGGCGCCGCCGAAGGTGCAGGGCACGCCGGTGTCGAGTGCCAGCGATTTCAGGCGGTCGATCTCGGCCCGCCGCGTCTCGGCATCGACGTTGGCGATGCCGCGGGAGATTTCGAACACGCCGGCGCCGCGGCGGCCGAGCACGCCAACCAGGGCGCGGATCTCGGACCAGTCGGCGGCGCGGCTCGCCACCGGCCCGCCCCGGGCGGTGCGGTGGTTGGCCGAGACGGTGGTGGAGAAGCCGACGGCGCCGGCGTCCATCGCCACCTCGACCTCGTTCATCAGGCGGACGAGATCGTCGTCGCTGGCCTTTTCGCTGAACGCGCGCTCGCCCATGACATAGGTGCGCAGCGCCGAATGGCCGACGTAGGTGGCGTAGTTGATGCCCTTGGGCAGGCGGTCGACCGCGTCCATGTACTCGGGGAAGGTCTCCCACGACCACGGGATGCCGGCCTCCATCGCCGCGGGGGGAATCTCCTCGGCCATCTCGAGATTCGTGAAGACGTGGTTCTTGTCGGCCTCGGCGCAGGGTGCCAGCGTGAAGCCGCAGTTGCCCATGACCACGGTGGTGACGCCGTGCCAGCAGTCGTTGGTGCCGAGCGGGTCCCAGAAAAGCTGTGCGTCGTAGTGCGCGTGGCCGTCGATGAAGCCCGGCGCGACCACATGGCCCTCGGCGTCGAGGGTCTCGCGGGCCGTCTCGCCCTTCAGATCGCCGATGGCGGCGATCATGCCGTCTTTCACGCCGACGTCGGCGCGGTAGCCCGGCAGGCCCGAGCCGTCGACAACGGTACCGTTACGGATGATCAGATCGTACGCCACGCTTCGGCCTCCCTGCCTGTTCCGGCTTCCGCGCCCGGTCTGCACTCCCGGGCTTTTTCCTCGGCCCGGATGCGCTCCCGGCCTCTTTCGTCGGCCCGGATGCGCGCCCGGACGCTTTCGGCGGTCCGAATGCTCCCCGGGCCCTGGCGTCATGTTAGCGGCAAACCGCCGCCCCTGTCCCGCCCCAATCTTGACGTGCAGGACGGTTAACAGCGGCCACCTGGGCGCCTCTTTCCAACCGTCATGCGCCGCTCCCCCCTTATCGTCATCGCCCGCCGCCTCCCCCTCATCGTCATTCCCCGCGCATGCGGGGAATCCATGCGCTCTCACGACCGTCGTATGGATGCCCCGAACAAGTCGGGGCATGACGAAGGAGAATGCGAGCCCCTCACGCCACCGGCGCCCAGAGCACGTCCTCGATCCGTTCGGCCCCGGTCGCCAGCATGACGAGGCGGTCGAGGCCGAGGGCGATGCCCGAGGCCTCGGGCATGCGGGCGAGGGCGGCGAGGAAATCCTCGTCCACCGGATGGCGGCTGCCGTAGAGCCGTTCGCGGCGGTCGTTGTCGGCGGCGAAGCGGCGGCGCTGCTCGTCGGCGTCGGTGAGCTCGCCGAAGCCGTCGGCGAGCTCGAGCCCGGCGGCGTAGAGCTCGAACCGCTCGGCGACGCGGGGATCGCGGGGCGACGGCCGCGCCAGGGCCGCCATCGACAGCGGGTAGTCCACCAGTGCAGTGGGCGCGCCGATGCCGAGATGCGGCTCGATGCGGTCGAGGAAGATGTGGAAGAAAAGGTCTTCCCATTCGCCGGTGGCGGGCAGGTTGATCCCGGCCGCGTCCGCCGCCCGGCGCAAGAGACCCGCATCGGGACGCAGCGGCTCCGGCGCGGTGGCGAGGATGTCGATCCCGGCCCAGCGCCGGAACGCGGCGGCGACGCTGATCGCACGCACGCCCTTGCGCGGATCGCAGGCCCGGCCGCGCCAGCGCAGCCCGTCGCCGCGCAAGCCGCCCGGCACCGCCTCCCACGCCGCGCGCAGCAGGGCGCCGCAGTCGGAGACCAGGGCGTTCACGTCCTCGCCCGCCCGGTACCATTCGAGCAGGGTGAACTCGGGATGGTGGGTGGGCGAGCGTTCGCCGTCGCGGAACGCATGGGCGAGCTGGAAGATGCGCGGCATCCCCGCCGTGAGCAGCTTCTTCATGGCGAATTCGGGCGAGGTGTGCAGGTGCATCGGCCGCGAATCCGTCGCGAACGGCTCATGCAACGCGGTGGAAAAGGTCCGCAAATGCACTTCCATGCCGGGGGAAACCTGCAGGACGGGCGTTTCCACCTCGGTGAAACCCTGCGCCGAGAACCACGCCCGCATCGCCGCAACGATGCGCGAACGCGCCTCGAGGCAGGGTTTCCGGCGCTCGAACGCGGCCCGGTCCCACCACGGAACGCCGCTCACGGGCGACGGACGCGGCGTGTCATCGGCCATCGACTCCACTCCCGATGCGCGTGTAACCGTCCGCCCGAACACAAGCAACGGCAGCGGCGATGCGCGCAGCGCTCCAGGTTCGTCCGCCCATGACCCCTGCAACGCGCGCGAAACTGTCCGCAGGAACAGATTCAACGCCACCCTCGCCCGCGACCATCGGGCACGCGAGCGCGCAGGACTTTGCACCCGCCGGGGGTTTTGCCGTATTCATGGCGCCACTATGCCGGTGCCACGCGGCGCCGGTCAAAACCTCGCTGCGACGGTACCGCCATGACCACTGCCCCCGGAACATCCCCTTCCCGCCCCGCCAACGGCCCGGAACGCGCCACCAACGCCGCCGGCGGCACGCGCCAACGCACGCTCCGCACCGCCGACGATCTCGCGGACGCCGGGCTGATCGCACCGGGGGACGCCGCCATCGCGGCCCGGGTGGCGCGGCGCTACGCCGTAGCGGTGCCGGTGGCGCTCGCGGACGCCGTGCGCAACGACGCCTCGGGCGCGCTCCGGCGCCAGTTCGTGCCGGCCGGCGACGAGCTGGTGATCGCCCGCGACGAGCTTGAAGACCCCATCGGCGACGCGGCGCACAGCCCGGTCAAGGGCATCGTCCACCGCTATCCCGACCGGGTGCTGCTCAAGCCGCTGCACGCCTGCGCCGTCTATTGCCGGTTCTGCTTCCGGCGCGAGCAGGTGGGACCCGGCGGCGACGCCCTGACGGCGGCCGAAACCGCCGCGGCGCTCGCCTATATCCGCGGCAATCCGGGCATCTGGGAGGTGATCCTGTCGGGCGGCGACCCGCTGTTGCTGGCGCCGCGGCGCCTCAAGGCCCTGGTCGCCGAGATCGCGGCGATCGGCCATGTCGGCGTCATCCGCGTCCACACCCGCCTGCCGGTGGCCGACCCGGCGCGGATCACCCCGGCGCTCACGCGCGCGCTGCGCTGTTCCAAGGCGGTCTATGTGGTGCTTCACTGCAACCACGCCGCCGAGCTGACCCCCGCGGCCACCGCCGCCGCGGCGCGGCTGATCGACGCCGGCATCCCGCTGCTGGCCCAGTCGGTGCTCCTGCGCGGCGTCAACGACGACGCGGAAACCCTGGAGGCCCTCCTGCGCGCGCTGGTGGCCCGGCGCATCAAGCCCTATTACCTGCACCATCCCGACCGCGCCCGCGGCACCGGACACTTCCGACTGCCCCTCGCCGCGGGACAGGCAATCCTCAGGCGCCTGCGCGGACGGCTGTCGGGTATCGCCCAGCCGACCTATGTCCTCGACATCCCGGGCGGGCACGGCAAGGTACCAGTCGGGCCGGAGTACCTGCGGTTGGGCGCCGCCGACGGCGAATGGACCGTCACCGACCCCGCCGGGCGCTCCTACGCCTACACGGATAAAGCCTGAGCCGGCGGAGGGCCGCGGAACCGCCCCTCACACCCGTGTGTGTCGGACCGAACGTCGGTGATTTTTTTGTGACATTAACATAAAAATAAGTATAAACCGTGTGGCCGAATAAAGGCGTAATTGGCTTACGAATTGGTAACCGGTTTGCGTCTTTCATGGGGAGCGTTCTTCCAAAAGGGCACGGCCATCTTGGACACATCGGTTACCGAAACGATCGGCGACGTCGTGCGCCGACATGCCGCCGCGACGCCGGATTCCCCGGCCCTGGTCGCGGAAGGCCAGCAACCCCTCACCTACGGCGCTTTGGCGGACCTTCTGGATCGGGTCCGGGAACGGCTCAACGCCGCCGGCTTCGGCCGCGGCGACCGTATCGCGACGGTCGGCCCCAACGATGCGGCCACGGCCGCGCTGGTGACCGGGGTTATGGGCTGCGCGGCGGCGGTGCCTATGAACCCGGCGCTCTCGGCTGGCGAATTCGTCATCTACCTGCGCGACCTGAAGGTGCAGGCGGTCGCCGTCGACGCGGCGATGGACAGCCCCGTTCGCGCGGCGGCCGAGGAAGCGGGATTGCCGGTGCTGGAGGTCGAGCGCACAGATCCGCGCGTCGCCGGCCTGATCGACATTCGCTCGACGTCCGCCACCGGCACGGCGGCACGGCCGGGTCCAGCACGGTCCGATGACCTCGCCATGGTGCTGCTCACCTCGGGCACCACGTCCCACAGCAAGGTGGTCCCGGTCATCCACAGGCAACTGGCGACCAAGATCATCCGCATGGCCGAAGGCTACGACCTGACGGCGGCGGACCGCTGCCTCAACCTGATGCCGCTGTTTCACGGGCATGGGCTCTATTCGTCCCTCGGCGCTACTTTGTATTCCGGCGGCAGCCTGATCACGCTCCCTGCATTCTCGGTTGACGCGTTTTTCCGCATACTGGTGACGCTGGCGCCCACATGGTACACGGGCAGCTATACGTTCCATCATGCGATCCATGCAGCAGCACCGAATTTTGCCGACGCGATCGCAGTCGCCCGCCTGCGCTTCATAAAGACAGGGTCCGGACATCTCGACACCCGCGTCGCCGAGGAGATCGAGGCGCTGTTCCGCGCCCCGGTGATCGAGACCTATTCCAGCACCGAGGCCGGGCGCATCGCCGGCACCCCGCTGCCACCCGTCCCCCGCAAGCCCGGGACCGTGGGCCTTCCCGTCGAGGGCGAGGTGGCGATCATTGGCCCGGACGACGGGCTCCTGCCGCGGGGCGAACGTGGCGAGGTCGTGGTGCGGAGCGCGGACATTTTCACCGCCTATGAAAACGACGACGACGCCAACGCGCAATGCTTCGTCGACGGCTGGTTCCGCACCGGCGACGAGGGCGTGTTCGACGCCGACGGCTACCTGACCATCACGGGACGCATCAAGGACATCATCAACCGCGGCGGCGAGAAGATCACGCCGTCGGAGGTGGACAGCGCGCTAAAGGACCATCCCGACGTTGCCGATGCCGTCACCTTCCCGGTGCCGCACGCGACGCTCGGCCAGGAAGTGGTGGCCGCCGTGGTGCCGGTGAAAGGCGCCGACTTCACCGACGAGGTCCTGACGAAATTCCTGCGCAACCGCCTGGCGCCGTTCAAGGTGCCGCGGCGATTCGTCATCGTCGACGAAATTCCCAAGGGTGCCACAGGCAAGATTTCCCGCCATGGCCTGGCCGAGGCCTTCGGGCTGGTCACGGACTCGGCCATCGCCCGGCCGGAGGCCACCGAAGATGACCGGCCCGCCACGGCGCTCGAGGCCAAACTTCAGCACGCATGGGCGGAAGTCCTCGGCCTCGACCGCGTCGGCCTGAACGACGACTTCTTCATGCTCGGCGGCGATTCACTGCAGGCGGTCGATCTTTTCCTACGCATCGAGAAGGAGATGGGACGGCGTCTTCCGCGCTCGGTGCTGTTCGAGGCCGGTACCGTGGCGAAGATGGCACGACATATCGAGAATGTCGTGCCCTCCCCCTGCATCGTGCCGATCCAGCCCCACGGCGACCGGCCGCCGTTCTTCTGCGTCCACGACGGCAACGCGGAAGTCCTCAAGTACCGCGAACTGTCCCGCTTCCTCGGGCCGGAACAGCCGTTTTACGGCATCCAAAGCCGCGGGCTCGACGGCGAGGAGGAACCGTTCACCAATATCGACGAGATGGCCGCGTATTACGTACAGGAAATCCGGAAGGTTCAACCCGATGGGCCGTACTACATCGGCGGCTATTCCTTCGGCGGGCGCGTCGCCTACGTCATGGCCCAGGCCTTGCGTGCCGAGGGGGAAGAGGTCGCCCTGCTTGCCCTGATCGATACCTTCTGCCACGCTGGCCGGTCGCGCGTCGGGTGGGGGGAGTGGCTCGGGCTTCACCGCGACCGCTTGCGGGAGCAATCCTTCTTCAGGATTCCGGCCTACCTGTGGCTGCGCGCAAAGAACCTCGCGGAGCTGATGTATGTGAATCTGCGTCGCGAGAGCTACTCCGCCGCCTGGCACTTCTACAAGTCGCGCGGCAGGCCGCTGCCGCGATTCCTGCGTCGCCCGGTGGCCGCAAACGACATGATCCGGCACAACTACCGGCCGCGGCCCTATGACGGCGACGCCGTCCTGTTCAAGGCGGAACGCAACGCCTGGAACCACCCCGACCAGCACGACGGATGGTACGGCCTGATCGAGGGCCGCCTGGAGGTCAGACCCATCACCGGCACCCACTTCGAAATCATGAACCAGCCCCACGTCCGGACGGTCGCGAAGGAACTGGCGGCCGCGCTGGCAAAGGCTCAGTTGGTGCGCGCCAGGCACATCCGGATCCCGGCACGAGCGTCCTAGCCCGCCGATACGCACCATCGCGGGCGCTCGGGGTCGGGGTTTGCCCGGCACGGATTGCGGCGACCACCATTTCTACCGACAGGTCTCGTTCTACCGACAGGTCTCGCCTCCCGCGACAGGCACCGTGGACCCACGTGCCTCCTGCTCGCGGCTGCGCCGAAATATCTGATTATCATGGGGGACCGCCGGTTTACACGAGGGTGCGACGCGGCAGGGCCTTTTTCGCGGGACGATTCTTCTGATACTCTGAAACATTCTCTGCATTAAGATGCATACTGGCTTATGGCTTTACCGCCCATCGGCAGGCAGCAAATCGTAGCGCAGTAGCGCAGGAGTCCCGCGTCATGGAAACGATTGCCGACATCATTCGCCGGCACGCCCAGATCGCTCCCGATTCACCCGCATTCGTCGATGCGGGTCAGGTCCCCCTCACCTACCAGGCGCTTTCCGACCTGATCGACCGGGTCCAGATGCGGCTCAATGCCATGGGATTCGGCCGCGGCGACCGGATCGCGACGGTCGGCCCCAACGACGCCGCGACGGCCGCGCTGGTGACCGGGGTCATGGGCTGTGCGGCGGTGGTGCCGACCAATCCGGGCCTTTCCGTCGGCGAGCTTGCCATCTACCTGCGCGACCAGAAGGTTCGGGCCGTCGCCATCGACACCGCGACGGACTCTCCCGTCCGTATGGTGGCCGGGGAGCTCGGCCTGCCGCTCCTCGAGGTCGAGCGCATCGACAACGGCGTGACCGGCCTGATCGACATCCGGCCGGGCACCAGTGTAGGTAAGACGCGCCGGCCGGGGCGGACGCAGGCCGACGACCTCGGCATGGTGTTGCTGACCTCCGGCACGACATCCCACAGCAAAGTCGTCCCGATTACCCACGGTCAGCTCCTGACCAGGATCGCACGTCTCGCGGGCGCGTTCGGGCTCACGGCGACGGATCGCTGCCTGAACCTGATGCCGCTGTTCCACGCGCACGGGCTCCACGCCGCGCTCGGATCGACCCTGTATGCGGGGGGCAGCATAGTCATGCTGCCCGAATTTTCGACGGCGGCGTTCTATCTCCGTCTCAAGACGATGGCGCTGACCTGGTACACGGGGAGCTACACCTTCCATCACAGGATACATGCCGCGGCGCCCGATCACGCCGCCATCGTCAAAAACGCGCGGTTGCGTTTTCTGAGGGCGGCGTCCGGGCAACTCGATGCGAAGATCGCAAGCGAGCTCGAAACCATCTTCCGGGTGCCGGTGATCCAGACCTATTCCAGCACGGAACTGAGCTGCGTCTGCTGCACCCCCTTCCCGCCCGCGGTTCGCAAGCCCGGGACCGTCGGCTTGTCGGCCGGTGCCGAAATCGGGATCATGGATGCCGACAACCGCCTCCTGCCGGCCGGCGAACGCGGTGAAGTCGTGGTCAGGAGCGGGGATATCTTTTCAGGCTACGAGAACGATCCCGCCGCCAACGCGCAATGCCTGGTCGACGGCTGGTTCCGCACCGGCGACGAGGGCGTGTTCGACGAAGACGGCTACCTGACCCTTACCGGACGTATCAAGGACATCATCAACCGGGGCGGCGAGAAGATCACGCCGTCCGAGGTCGATGACGCGCTGATGGACCATCCGGACGTCACCGATGCCGTCACCTTCCCGATTCCACACGCGACGCTCGGCCAGGAAGTGGCGGCCGCCGTGATACCGGCAAAGGGCACCGACCTCACGGATGAAACCCTGGCGCATTTCCTGCGCGGGCGGCTTGCACCGTTCAAGGTGCCGCGCCGGTTCGTGATCGTCGACAAGATCCCCACCGGCCATACCGGCAAGGTCTCGCGGCAAAGGCTGAACGAAGCGTTCGGCCTTGTCACGGATGCCGCCACGCGCCGGGAGCGGGTCGAGGATGACCGTCCGGCGACGCCGCTCGAAACCCGGTTGCAGAAACTGTGGGCAGAGATACTCGGCCTCGACCGCGTCGGCCTCAACGAGGACTTC
>WHSO01000063.1 GCA_009380075.1 Alphaproteobacteria bacterium
GGAGCATCGGCCAGGCACTGGCGGTGCAGTCGGTCGATCTGGCGGACGCACGCGACACAGCGCAGCGTCTCCTCGAGCAGACCGCGCGCATCGCCGATCCCGTCCGCCGCATGGACGTGGCGAAGGAGCTGACGGGGAAGAAGGCAACACCGGCGGGTGAACGCGAGCAGCTCGCGTCGTGCCTGCGCGCGCTCTCGTCGCTGCTGCGCGATCTCGGCGTCCTGGCGACGCACGCCGACGCGCGGCTGCTCGCCAACGCCGATCTGCAGGATCAGCTCGGCCGCCTGGCGAGGGTGTTCGACAGCGAGCGAAGCACGCGCGCCTTTGCGGCGGTCGATCGCGCCCTGGGCGCCCTCGAGCGCAACGTCAGTCCCAAGGTCGTCGCCGACTGGCTCGTGCTGCAGTTGTAAGGGCGCGCGTCGGGCCCCGCGGTCCTGTAATCTGTTCGGCATGTCCACTGCCGAACCACACGCGGACGCTGAATGCGTGCGCCTCGACTTTCCAGGTTGTGACGTCTGGATCCACGCCACGTCGGACATGGAGAAGCGATGGCGTGCGCGCTCTTGCGCCAAGGAACCCTGGACTGTCGCCTGGATTGAGCGGTACATCGATCCGGGAGACGTGCTGTTCGATGTTGGGGCCAACGTCGGGACGTTTTCGCTGATCGCTGCGAAGCATCGTCAGGCGGTCGTTGTTGCGTTCGAGCCTGGGTACGCCAACTACGCACGGCTTTGCGAGAACATCCAACTGAATGGATGCCACGGCGCCGTCGTGCCGGTGCCGCTCGCTCTCGCCGAGGCGACTGGGCTCACGGGGTTCAAGTACCGGTCGACGCATCCCGGGCAGAGTCGCCACCTGCTCAAGGACGTGCCCTGGCGGTTCGGGCGGGCGCCGCGTGAGCGGTACGAGCAGCCGATTTGCGCAATCCGTCTCGATCAGGCAGTGGCGCAGTTCACATTGCCCCGGCCGAACCATCTCAAGATCGACGTTGATGGTGGCGAAGCGCGTGTGCTGGCGGGCGCAGGCGGCGTGCTGTTGACTGGCGCCCTGGTCTCGGCGTCGCTGGCACTCAGCAGTCCCGCATACCTCAATGCGGCCAAGGTGGCGATCGTGACCTACGTGCCGCTGGCCGCTGGCGAGGCGGCGATCACCGCGGCGGCGGTGGCCTTCCTCTGGCGCGTCGCGCCTGACATGGTGGGGATCGTGCGATGATGCCTGGTTTCCCCTCGATGAAGGCCCTCGCGGTTGCGGCGGCGCTGTTCGCACCGGGCGACGCGATCGCACATCGCCTCAACGTCTTCGCCGCCCATGACGGCACGCGCATCACCGGCGAGGCCTATTTCTCGGGCGGCGCCCGGGCCCGGGGCATAACGGTGCGTGCGTTCGGCGCGGGCGACAAGGCGCTCGCCGAGGTCCGCACCGATAGCGACGGCAACTTCACCTTTCCTGCGCTGCCGCCCACGGAAATCGAGATCGTGGCCGATGCCGCCGACGGCCATATCGCTCGCTTCCGCCTGATTGCCGACGATTTGGGGGCCGCCCCCGCCCGGGACGCGGCGACGGCAGCACCACCCGCCGCGGGGGCGGTGCCGCCCGCGGCGACCGTGACGCTGGAACAGGCCATCGACCGCGCCGTCGCCCGGCGCATTGCGCCGCTGCAGCGCCAGATCGCCGAGTACGAGGCGAAGATCCGTTTGCACGACATCCTCGGCGGGATCGGCTATCTGGTCGGGATCGCCGGGATCGGCTTCTGGTGGCTCGCGCGCCGCGAGGGGAGGGGGCGATGAGCGTCCGCGCCCTGCCGGCCGGTCGTGCCACATTCCTCCCGGCGTTCCAGAGCGACATCGACCCGCGCGCGCGTATCCTCGCCACCGTCGCCTTCGCCGTTGTGACGGCGTCGCTGCACGACGTCGCGCCCATTGCCGCGGCGCTCGCCGTCGCCATCGGCGCCGCGCTGCTTTCGGGCCTCGGCGTCGTGCAGCTTGCGCGGCGCCTCGTCATCCTCGAAGGCTTCATGGTGCTGCTCCTGTGCCTGCTGCCGTTCACGGTGCCGGGCCGGGCGCTCCTCGCCGTCGGCCCCTTTGCCGCCAGCGCGGAAGGACTGTCTCTCGCTGTGGCCATCGCGCTCAAGGCGGGTGCCGTTGTCGTCGCCATCCTGTCGCAACTGGGGACGCTCGAGCCGGCGCGCCTCGGCCACGGCCTCGCCCGCCTCGGCGTGCCGAGGAAGCTCGTCGCCGTGCTGCTGCTCACCGTGCGCTACGTCTCGGTATTCGAGGACGAGTACCGGCGCCTGCGCCGCGCCATGCAGGCCCGCGGGTTCGAGGCGCGCTCCTCGCGCCACACCTGGCGCAGCCTCGGCTGGCTCCTCGGCATGCTGCTGGTGCGCTCCAACGACCGCGCAGCCCGCGTGTTGCAGGCGATGAAGTGCCGCGGCTTCAACGGCCGCTTCCACATCATCGCCGACCTGACCTTCACCCGGGCCGATGCGGCCTATCTGGGGCTCGGCTTTATCATCGTCGCGGGCCTCGCGCTGTGGGGGTGGCTGTGACGGACGCGCCGCTGTTCCGCCTCGACGGCGTTTCCTGCCGCTACGGCACCCGCGAGGTGCTGTCGGAGGTCGATTTCACCCTGGCCCCCGGCGAACGCGCCGCGCTGCTCGGCGGGAACGGGACCGGCAAGACGACGCTCCTGCACGTGATGATGGGACTTGTGCGCCCATGCCGCGGCACCATCGAGGCCTTCGGCGCGGTGCGGGTGCGCGACAGCGACTTCGCCGAGGTCCGCCGCCGCGCCGGCCTGCTGTTCCAGGACGCCGACGACCAGCTGTTCTGCCCCACGGTAATCGAGGACGTGGCCTTCGGACCGCTCAACTGCGGCCAGTCCGATGCCGAGGCCCGCGCCACTGCCGAATCCGTGCTGCGCCGCCTGGGCATCGCGGGCCTCGCCGATCGCGTGACCCACCGCCTGTCGGGCGGGGAAAAGCGCATGGTGTCGCTCGCCGCGGTGCTGGCGATGCAGCCGGATGTGCTGCTGCTGGATGAGCCGACCAACGCGCTCGACGACGAAGCGCGCGAGCGTCTGGTCCTGCTGTTGGCGGAGCTGCCGCAGGCGATGGTGCTGGTAACCCATGACCAGGCGCTGGTCGAACGTCTCGGCTTTACCCCCGCCGTCCTGCGCGACGGCCGCCTGGCGCCCGCGGAGGTGCACCGCCATCCCCACGTGCACCGTCACCAGCACGAGCACATCCATGTCGAGCCCGACCACAGCGCGCACGAGCACCACCACGCCGGCCCGGTCGAGCCCGGGGAGTAGGCGTCAGCGTTTCTGTTCCACGCGGCGCGTGAGCTCGCGGTCGAACGCGGCGATGTCTTCGGGCACCGGCATTCCCGTCGCCCTCAATTCGCGCATCATTTCTTGCACCTTGAAGTGAATCTCGTGCAGGTCGTCCGGCTTGTGGTCGAGCTGCTCGGCCAGCAGGTTGATGGCGGCGAGGAGTTCGGTCGTATCCATAAAGCTCACTCCGTAGCACTGCTTGAATACATTCTGGCACGTTAACGCCTGCCAGGAACGAACTTTGAACCGGGATCGGCCCGGCCGTGCTAGGAATAGGGCCGGTCCATCCAGCCTGTCCGCCCATGCCAACATGAACCAGGGCCTTGTCGTAACGGTTTTCGTCCTCGTCTATGCCGCGATGGCCCTTGGACGCTGGCCCGGCCTGGCGCTCGACCGCACCGGTGCGGCGGTGATCGGCGCCATCGTCCTCGTCGCCGTTGGGGCGGCGGATACCGCGCTGGTCCTCTCGAGCATCGATTTCTCCACCCTTGTCATCCTGTTCGCGCTGATGGTGCTGTCGGCGCAGTTTGCCGCTTCGGGTTTCTTCGAGTGGTGCGCAGAGGCCATCGCCGCGACCCGCGCTTCCCCCACGCGCATCCTGACCATCGTGGTCGCGGTTGGTGGCACGCTCGCAGCCGTCCTGACCAATGATGTCGTCGTCTGGGCCATGACGCCGGTCCTCGTGCGCGGTCTCGTCGCGCGCAGGCTCGATCCGAAGCCCTACGTCGTCGCCCTCGCCATGGCAGCAAACGCGGGATCTGCGGCGACCCTGATTGGCAATCCCCAGAACCTGCTGATCGCGGGGGCAGGGAAGCTCGAATTCTGGCCCTTCATCGCCGCCTGCGGCGTGCCGGCGCTGGTGGCGCTGGTCCTCGTACGGGTGGTGGTGGGCGGCCTTAGCCGCCGCGCCTTGCATTCCGATGCTGCGTCGCCGTCATCGGGTGCCGGTACCGAAGCGCCGAGTCCGCCCGAACGTGCGGCCTTGGCGAAGGGCGCATTCGCCGCTGCCGCGGTCATCGCCGTTTTCACCCTGCCGGTGGACCGTGCCCACTGGATGCTGGCGGTAGCGGGGCTCCTGCTTCTGTCGCGCCGCCTCAGCACCCGGCGCATGCTGTCGATGGTGGACTGGCACCTTCTGCTGCTGTTCGCGGCGCTGTTCGTCGTTACCGGCACGCTTGCCGCGAGCGGCGTCACCGCCCGCGCCGTCGCGGCGCTCGGCGCGGATACCCTCCGCGCACCGGCGACCTTCGCTCTCGCCGCGCTCGTCGGATCGAACACCATCGGCAACGTGCCGCTCGTCATCGTCATGCTGAGCGCGGGGCTCGACCTCGGCACCGCCCAGCTCTATGCGCTGGCGCTGTTCTCGACGCTTTCCGGCAACCTGCTGGTCGTCGGCTCGCTTGCCAACATCATCGCGGTCGAGCGCGCCGGTGCCGAGGGCGTCACGATTTCCTTCGCCGACTACGCGCGCCTCGGCGTTCCCGTGACGCTGGCGAGCTTCGTATTCGCCTGGGTGTGGCTGCAGATTGTGTTGGTGTAGCGCGCCTAGTTCTCGCCGGCGTCTATGCGGAGCGAGGCGGCGATCATCTCGTAATCCGCAAGGCCGCGGTCGAAGAAATGCAGCGCCGCGCCGCGGTAGATCGTCATGTACAGCTTGTCCTTGATGACGGCGCCGTGGGCAAGCCCTTTCATGTCGAGGCCCTTCTTCGAGGTCATCGTCATGGTGAAGGAGAACCCCGGGTGCCCGCCGAAGGTGTCCGGCTTCAGATCGACGATGCGGACGTTCTGGAGTTCCTCGTTCGCCAGAGTTGCCTGGACCAACTCACTGATTTCGATGGCCGACATGCCCTTGCGGAACTTCGGCACGGTTTCCCGGTCGCCCCGTGTCGGCCACGGCGCCTCGTCGTCGCCGACACCCTTGACGAACAGGATGTGCTGCAGCGCCGGCCCGTCCAGGGTCCAGAACTCCGTACCGTCGCCGCCGCGCCAGTGGTTCCAGTCGCCGGGCGCCTGCACGGACATCGACCCGATGGATACGTGTTCGCCGCCCTTGACCAGGCTGTAGCCGGCGCAGCCGGTCATCAGCACGGATGCGAACAGCCCAACGACGCAGGCCCGTCGCAGCGGATTCGACAAGATTTTTGTCATCGGTCAGGAGCCCTCCAGCATCTGGCGGACGATGGCGGCGTCGCTGGCGTCCGGGTTGGCCTCGAGGTACCGCCTGAGCGCGGCGCGGGCGTCGTCCGGTCGGCCGAGACGGCGGTAGACCAGCGCCATGGACCGATCGATGTCCTTCGGTGCGCTGCCTTCGGCCGTCTTGGCGGCGTTATAAGCGTCGAGGGCGATCTTGGCGTCGTCTTTCTTGCCGCGCAGCCGGTGCAGCTCGCCCTTGAAGTAATGGAGCTCGGCCATGTTGGCGCCGTCCTCCATCAGCATGTCGAGGAGCTCGGCGAAGGTATCGAACTGACGCCGGTGCAGCTCGTCGCGCAGCAGTCCACCGCGGATGGGCAGGACGGCCTCGAGAAAACGATCGCGGCCGACGTCGGTGGACGTCCGCGTCATGACCCGGGTTGCGAGCCGGGCGAGGATCTCGGCGCGCTCCTCGCCCGCGGGATGGGTCGAGGAGAAAGGCTCCGGACGGCGCGACTCGGCGTCCTTGTGGGCCTTCTCCTCGCGCAGTACCTGCTTCCACATCTTGGAGGCCTCGCGCGGGTCGTAGCCCGCCTCGCTCATCAGCAGGATGCCGTAACCGTCCGCCTCGCGTTCGTTGTCGCGGCTGAATGCAAAAATCCCGCCCGTCATCGCGACATCGAGGATGCCGATCCCGGCCCCTGCACCGACGCCCGCGAGGGCAAACTGCAGGAAGGAGAACGTGTTCGTCTGCTCGATAATGTTACGCATGCGTTGCAGGCTGTGGCGGCGGAGGTAATGGCCGGCCTCGTGTCCGATGACGCTGGCGAGCTGGGCCTCGTTGCGGAAGCGCAGCAGGAACCCGGACCAGATTTGCATCGTTCCGTTGGGACTCATGGAGGCATTGGACGCTGGGACGCGCAGAAGATAGACCCGGATGTCCTTGCAGTGGGGCCCGGCGATGCGGCAGACCACGTTTTTCAGATATGCGTTGATCTTGGGATCGGTGATGCGGTTGCCGGAAGTCCGAATTTGCGATTCCGCGCGGTCCGCAATGAACCATAGGCCCGCCTCGTCCGAGTCCGGCGCCGGGCGCTCGTTGGGCTTGAGGTCGCCGGTCCGGTAGGGAAGGGGAGGGGACTCGGCCGCATCGGCGTTCTGGCGATTGGCGAGCGGCGCGTCGTAGGCGCCAAGGTTGTCGGTCTTGCAGGTCGTCAGCATCCCCGCCGCGAGGACGAGGGCGAACGCGGCGGCGGTTCGCGAGAATGCGGCGGATATCGTTGTCATTGCGGAAAATTGGCGAGCAGGAGATTCACCGTCTCCTGTACCGCTTCCGCCGTCCGCAGGTCGCCCGTCGCCCGCGCCAACAGGTTGAACCAGACCACGTCGCCGGAACGGAGATCGACGAGGGACGCATAGCCGATCTGCGTGCCGCCCTGGATGCCGACGCCGAAGGCGGCGGCGATGATCATGGTGGCGATGCGCGCGTCGCTGGAATAGCTGTCGCGCACGAACACGAACAGGGCGTAATCGCCGCCGTGCTTGGTCGCGAGATGACGCGTTTCGGGGCCCAGAGACCAGTCGAACGAATTGACCTTCGTCGGCAGTTGCCGCGGCCCCTGGTACTGATGATTGAGGATCGAGGCGCCCACCACCTCGTGCAGCTTGAGGAGCTGCAGCTCGCTGGAATCGCCTGCGCTTTCCAAGGCGATCCGGTCGCCGTTGACGAGCGCGACATTCATCCGGCGGAACCGTTCGGCGAGGTCGTCAGCGATATGCTTGCGTGCGTTCCGCGTCCACTCTGCATTGGGTTCCTCGACGCCGCCGGCGTGCAGGATGCTGAGCTCGACATCCGGCGGCAGGACGATGATCCGCCGCGCGCCTTCGTCCTTGGGCAGGGTGTGGCCGGTCTGCTGCGTCGTCGTCACGCATCCGGCCAGAATCGCCGTGACGACGACGAGGACCTTCATCAGACCGATTCGCGATGCCAGCATCGGTTCTTCCCCCTTTCCACCCTGCGGGGCCGCAATTAAAACATCAGGTGCGGTCCCAGGGTCAAGACTCAACTGAAGGTAAAGTAAGGTTAACTCCCGCATGGTCAGCCGTCGGGGGACGACACGAAATTGCCTCGCACTTTACTGTGCGCGCCTTAAACTGCCGCGACCATGTCCCCTCCCGATCCGAAACCGGCACCCGCGCGATCCCGCGGCGGCATGCTGCCGCAGAGCTTCATCGCCGGCGCCGCCTGGGCGGTCGCGGCGTCGGCGCTCTACGCGCTCGTGCCGGTGGCGGTCAAGCTCGTGGCCGGGCGCCTGCCGGCGATCGAAATCGTGTTCTTCCGCAACGCCATCGGCCTCGTGTTCTTCGTCGCCTTCTTCGCCTGGCGCGGCTTCGGCTCGCTGCGCACGGCGCGGTTCTCGCTGCACCTGCAGCGCAACCTGTGCAACTTCGTCGGCATGTGGTTCTGGTTCGCGGCGATCGCCATGATGCCGGTCGCCAAGGCTATCGCGCTCCATTTCACCGAACCGCTGATGGCCGCGACGCTGGCCATGATCTTCCTCGGCGAGAAGCCGCGCGCATCGCGCTGGATCGCCATCGGCCTCGGCTTTGCCGGGGTCCTGATCGTCCTGCGCCCCGGCATCATCCCCATCGGCGTGCCGGCGCTGATGGTGCTCGGTTCGGCGCTGTTGTATGCCGGGGTAAGCGTCTACACCCGGTTCCTGGGCCGCACCGACGCCGCTTCGACCACCACGTTCTATTATCAGGGGATGCTCACTGTCTTCGCTTTGCCGCCGGCGCTGTTTGTCTGGGTGGCGCCGGCATTCGCCGATGTGCCGGCGCTGCTACTGGTGGCGGCGGCGGGGACGGCGGCGCCCTATTGCCTGATCCGCGCCTTCCGCTACGCCGAGGCCGGTGCGCTGTCGCCTTTCGGCTTCCTGCGCCTGCCGATCACGGCAGGACTTGCCTTTCTCCTGTTCCAGGAAGCGACGGAAATCTGGACCTGGATCGGAGCCGCGCTGATCTTTTCGGCAGCCTACTACAATACTTACGCGGAACGCCGCGCTACGCGGAAAGGTTAACGCTGCGGCCGGAGGGCCCTTGCCGTGGCGGGTTCGAACCTCTAAAAAAGAGTGATGTAAACACTGTAAAGGCCGGGCACGCCACCAACCAGGGAGCCGCCATGACCACCACCGCCTCATCGTCCATGCTTTCGGGTTCCAACTCGGGTGAAGTGCTGCGCGTCCAGGTTGCCGCCTGTACGCGGCTCCTGAACATGCTCGGCGTCCTGCATTATTCGGGGCACGTGTCGATCCGGGCCCCGGGCCGCGACCAGCTTTACATCCAGACCCGGACCGAAAGCCGGGCGGAGGTGACGCCGGACAGCATCCTGCTGGTGGATTTCGACGGCAATGTACTGGAGGGATTGCCGGGCAAGCCGCCGTCGGAGTTGGTGATCCACACCGGCATATACAAAGCGCGACCGGACGTCGGCGCCGTCATCCACAATCACATGCCGCTGGCGGCGGCGATCACCATGGCCAGGGGTGCCCGGGTGGAGATCATGGACTTCCACGCGTCGCGCTGGGCCGCCGGCGTGCCGGTGATGCGCGAGGTCGGCCACATCAAGACCGAGGCCGACGGCGCGGTGCTGGCCAGGGCGCTCGGCGATGCCAACGCGCTCCTGCTGCGCGCCCACGGCCTCGTGCTGACCAGCGAGTCCGCTCCCGCCATCCTGGTCGACACGGTGCATTTCGAGGACAACCTCAAAGCCATGAAGGAGGCGCTGGCCTTCGGCGGCGAGCTGATGCCGATCACCGCCGAGGAGATCGCCCGTGTCGGCGAATACGAGGACCGCGCGCATCACATCTGCAAGATGTGGAACTACTACGCAGGCGAGGGCCGCAAGGCGAATATCCTGCCCGACGACTGGGACGTCGAGCTGTAGCCGCGCCCATGCCCGCGGCAACGGGTTCCGCAACCGGTAACGCCGCCGTCCGGGCCGCCGGGGGCGGCGACATCCGCGCCCAGGTCGCCGCCTGCACACGGCTCCTGAACATGCTCGGCATCCTCCATTACTCGGGCCACGTCTCGGCGCTGGTGCCGGGCCGCGACCAGTTGTACATCCAGACCCGGACCGAAAGCCGGGCGGAGGTGACGCCCGACAGCATCCTGCGGGTCGATTTCGACGGCCACGTGCTGGAGGGATCGCCGGGCCGGCCGCCGTCGGAACTGGTGATCCATACCGGCATCTACCGGGCGCGTCCGGATGTCCGTGCCGTCATCCATAACCACATGCCGCTGGCGGTCGCCCTCACCATGGTCCGCCGCTCCGGGACGGCGGGGGCGGACGTCGCGGGCCTCGAGATCATGGATTTCCACGCCGCCCACTGGGCCGCCGGCGTGCCAGTGATGCGCGAGGTCGGCCACATCAAGACCGAGGCCGATGGCGCGGCGCTGGCCAAGGCGCTCGGCGACGCCAATGCGCTCCTGCTGCGCGCCCACGGTGTCGTGCTGGTGGCCGAAAGTGCGCCCGGCATTCTCATCGATACCGTCCATTTCGAGGACAACCTCCGGGCCATGAAGGAGGCGCTGTCGTTCAGCGGTGCCCTTGAGCCCCTCGCCGCCGCCGACTATGCCCGCGTCGCCACCACCGAGGACCGCTCGCACCGGGTCCGCAAGTCCTGGGGGTATTACCTCAGCAAGGGCTATCAGGCCGGAATCCTCCCCGCCGACTGGGATCTCGCGCTCTAGGCGTGGCCCTACTGAAGACCGATCAAACGGTCTGGCGGCCTGAGAGGTGACGGTCCGGGACGCCGCGGCGGACCCGTGCGTCGTTTCGGTCCGAAAGCGCGCCTCATTTTTCTTTCGAAGATTTTTGGAAGACGGCCGGTCACTGTTGTCGGCCGTCTCAAGATATTGTTATACTTCTTCTCAAATGCACTAATTATTGAAATTGGGGGCGTCAGATTTGATCTTGGAGGAACAAGCCGCCATTGAGCCACCGTCGGAACGACGAGCGCGTGAAGTCGGAACGAAGCCCGAAACTCCCAGCCTCAAGTTTTCGAGACCGCGGCCGATCCCGGAGGCCGCCATGCAGGCGGTCGCCGGCCATGGCCAGGCGCTTTTGTTTCAATCGAAGGCACTGACGCACCTCATCGACGACCTCCTGAAAAACGAAGAAACAATCCCTCATGTGGCAGAAGCGAACAGCTTGGCCGAACCGCGTCTTCCGGGCGAGAACCCCAATGATACATTGCGCTACCTGCTGCGCGGACTCCGCAGGGAACTGAACCGCTTCAATCGAGACCTGGGGGGCGTCAAAAAGTACAGCGCAGTGACAGTGCCGCGACTTGACCGTTTGCAGCAGTTTGCAATGGGTGTCGCGGGGGCCCTTCGTATCGCCCCTTCGAGCGGGGCTGGGGATGCCATTAGTTCCCTACTCGGCAGTTTTCTTGACCAGGCGGGCCTGCTTCCATGGGACGAATATCTATCGCTGTTCCCTGAGGGGCGGGTCCAGGCGCCAGCGCGCCCCGAGACCGGTCACGAAGAATCCCGGCTTCAGCGAATGTTTCCTGAGCCCGGGGAAGGAATGAACCGCCTGCCCGCAAAAAGCACCCCGATTGAAGCTGCAGGCGACGCCTTGCAGGCAATTGCTGTACCACCCGCCGATACAGCAGACATTCTTCGTCATCAAACGACAGCAAAATGCGAAACCGAGGACCCTTTGGAAATTCCCTTGATGCTGGTGCGGCCTGTACAGGGTGACTGGGCGCGTGTGCTGGTCAAAAAGGGGTTGGGATATCTCACGAAATGCTACGGGGAACCTGCGGAAAGTCTGAAACCCTTGCTGAGGACATGGCTCGCGCTGTCGGGAGACGATCACAAGAAGGTCTTCAAGCTCATCGCGGAAGCCCAGGCAAGAAAAGAGCCCGATCCCAAGAGTTGGATCGGCAAGCATCTCGCCCGGCAGGCACCGGCGTGAACCCGATGACGGAGTGCCCCCTGCACCCGCACAATTTGTCCTGATCGGCCGAAGACCGCCGCTTTCGACGCCACCAGGCGGGCCGTTAACGGAATATACAGGATGCCGGCGGTATCAAAACATCGCACCCCTCCGGCCAGGTAACGCTCCGGAGAGGACCAACCTGTCGAACATGTCGAGGCTGAGCACGACCATGGAACGGCCATTCTTCAGAACCATCCTGGCGACGTTATGCCTGTTCGCCATCACGTTGGCGGCGGCGTCGACGGCGCTTGCGCATCACAAACCGGGACACAAGGGCGGCCCTCCGCACGCCCAGGAAGGCAAGCGCGGCGGCCCGCCGGCCTGGGCGCCGGCCTGGGGCTATCGCAGCCAGAAGGCGTTCAAGTACCGGCGCCACGGCGTTGTGTATGACGCCTTGCCGGCCGACCTCGTACGTCTGCCCGAGATCGGCCGCGGTTCCTGCAACCGCGAGGTCATCGGCGCAGTGCTGGGCGGTGCGGTCGGCGCCACGGTCGGATCGCAGATCGGCAAGGGCGACGGCCGCGTGCTGGCGACCATCGGCGGCGCCATCGTCGGCGTCCTCGTCGGCGGCAGCATCGGCCGTGCCATGGACGAAGCGGACCAGAACTGCGTCGGCCAGGTCCTCGAGCGCACCCCCAATGGCCGCACCGTGGTCTGGAACAACCCGGACCGCAACGGCAGTTATGAGGTCACGCCGACCCGCACCTACCAGACCGGCGACGGAACCTATTGCCGCGAGTACCAGACCAAGATCGTCATCGGCGGAAAGGTCGAAAACGCCTACGGCACTGCCTGCCGAAAGCCGGACGGCTCCTGGGAGAAGACCGCCTGAATGCGGTCCCACGCGGCCGATCGTCGCCCTAGGCTCCACCGTCATGAATTCGAAAGGCGCTTTCACCATTCTTGTCCGAACTGACGGGGAGTCCGTATGACGACCGTGCGTTCCAGTTTTCGTCTTTCCGGGTTCACCCGTTCCCGTTACCGCCTGCCGCTTGCGGTCATGTTTGCGGCCGCCCTCGGGCTCGGCGCCTGCGCCAACCGTGATGCGGGAAGGAAGCAGACCGGCGGCGCCGTGGTCGGCGCGGTGGCGGGTGGCGTCGCCGGTTCCATGATCGGCAAGGGCAGTGGCCGCCTGATCATGACCGGCCTCGGCACCCTGCTCGGCGCCTATATCGGTTCCCAAGTGGGCAAGTCCCTCGACAATGCCGATCGGGCCGCCGCCGCGAATACGGCCCAGCAGACCTTTGAAAACAACAAAACCGGTCAGCCGGGGACCTGGAACAACCCCGACAACGGGCACACAGGGACGATCACGCCGACCAAGACGTACCAGCAGGCCGAGGGCGCCTATTGCCGCGAGTACCAGCAGACCGTGACCGTCGGCGGCAAGACGGAACAGGCCTACGGCACCGCCTGCCGCCAGCCCGACGGCAGCTGGAAGATCGTCAACTGATCTGACGGCGTGCCCGGTCCGTGCCCCTCGTCAAGCGCCTGGTCATGGCCTATCCTTGGCGCCGTCCAACGCCAGAGAGGGTCCACCGGTGCAGCTCTTTTCCGTCAATGTCGCCCATCCGCGCGAGGTCAGCTACCGCGGGCGCACCTATCTAACCGCCATCTTCAAGCAACCGGTGGCGGGGGGCGTCGCCGTGCGCCGCCTGAACATCGACGGCGACAGCCAGGGGAATCCGAGAACCCACGGCGGCCCCGACATGGCGGTCTACGTCTTCGGCCACGAACATTACGCCCAGTGGGAGCGGGAGTTCGGCCGGCAACTCCCCTTCGGTAGCTTCGGTGAGAACCTGACCGTTACCGGCATGGACGAGGCCGAGGTCGCCGTCGGCGACGTCTTTCGCATCGGCGGCGCCCGGCTGCAGGTGACGGAACCGCGCACGCCGTGCCACAAGCTCGCCATGAAGTTTGACGACGACGACCTGCCGCGGCGCTTTGCCGCGACCGGCCATGTCGGGTTCTACTGCCGCGTCCTCACCGAAGGCGACATCGTTGCCGGTGACGCCATCGTCCTCGAGGTCCGCGACCCCGCCCGCCTGACCGTCGCGGAGGTCCTCGCGCTGTGGGCCGATAAGGGGGCGACCACCGCCCGGCTCGCGCGGGCGCTCGATGTCGCCGCGCTGTCGGCCACCTGGCGCGCGCGTTTCGAGGCGCGCCTGAAGTCGTTGGCGGCGGCGGCTTCCGCCACCGACGACGATCGCCTAGAATGGAGCCACGAGCGGCTGACCTGGGTCTGAACGGCGATTGTGCCGCGCCCCGGTCCCATGACACCCGCCGGGGGAGGTCCGATGAGCGCGATCGAGTTCCGTTTCCGTCACACCATGCTGCCGGTGGGCGACCTCGCCCGTTCGGTGGATTTCTACACCCGGCTCCTGGGCATGAAAATCGTGCGCGAGCGCAACGATCCCGAAGGCGGCCAGAACGTCGCCTATGTCGGCTACGGCGACGAGGGCACCCATCCGGTTCTGGAGCTGATCGAGAACACCGGCAACCATGACAAGCCGTGGGCGGGGCACTTCGCTGTCGCGGTGTCGGACCTTCCCGCCCTGGTCAAGACGCTGGAAGGGGCGGGGGTGCGTTTCGCCCGGCCGCTGGCCCAGCCCAGGACCGGGACCAACGCTTATATCGCCAATATCTACGATCCCGACGGGTTCGAGATCGAGCTCAACCAGCGCCGGGGCGGAATCTACAGCTAGTGCCGGTCCGACAGGTTTGATAGCGTGAGCGATCTTTCGAGCGGGCGCGGAACATGGCCCAAGGTCGGGCGCGCCATTCTCAGGCTTGCAACAGGGAGATGACCGACATGCAGATGAAGCCCCTTCTTTTTTCCGCCGCCGCCGGCCTTGCCGCCGCCGTCGTCCTGGCGGCCCCGGCCGCCGCCGACGCGGTCGAGGATTTCTACAAGGGCAAGAAGATGACCATCATCATCGGTGGCACGCCGGGCGGTGGTTACGACGTCTATGCCCGCCAGCTTGCCCGCTTCATAGGAAACTACATTCCCGGCAAGCCCGGCATCATTTCCCAGAACATGCAGGGCGCCGGCTCCATCCGTGCGGCCAACTACGTCTACAACGTCGCCCGCAAGGACGGCACGATCATGGGCGCGGTGCAGCGCACGATTCCTCTGCTGCCGCTCTATGGCGCGCCGGGGCTGCAGTACGATCCGCTCAAGTTCAACTGGATCGGCAGCCTCAACAACGAAATCTCGGTCTGCGTATCGCGCAAGGACTCCGGCGTCGCCACGCTTGCCGACGCCCAGCAGAAACAGCTTATCATCGGCGGGTCGGGCGCTAACGACACGGAGAACTTCCCGGCGGTCCTCAACAATCTGCTCGGCACCAAGTTCAAGATCGTGTCGGGCTACAAGGGTCCGGACATCGCGCTGGCGATGGAACGGAACGAGGTCCAGGGCCGCTGCGGCTGGTCGTGGAGTTCGCTCAAGAACCAGCATTCTGACTGGATCAAAAACGGCACCATCAACATCCTGATCCAGCTTTCCGTGGAGAAGCTGGACGAGATCAAGGCGCCCTTCGTCATGGACTTGGCGAAGAACGAGGAACAGCGCGACGTGCTGGAACTGGTGTTCGCGCCGCAGGCCTTTGGGCGTCCCTTCATGATGCCGCCGGACGTGCCGGCGGAGCGCGTCAAGGCGGTCCGCGACGCCTTCACCAAGGCGGCGACGGACGAAAAGCTGATCAAGGATCTGGAACGGGTGAAGTTCGACCTTGCCCTCGTGTCCGGCGAGCGCATGCAGACGCTGATCGCCAAGCTGCTCAAGACGCCGCGCGCGGTCATCGACAAGGCCGCCGATACCATGAAGTACAAGGGCGAACGCCTGAAGGCGAAGATCGTCGAAGTGAACGAGAGCGGCGCCATCACCAAGGTAGTCAAGAAGGGCCGTTCGATCGAGGTCAAGATGCCCGACGGCGCCACGGTCAAGGCGCCGCTGTCGCGCTCGCGCAGCAAGGTGACCATCGCCGGCAAGGCGGCCAAGCGCGAAGATCTCAAGGAAGGGATGACCTGCACCCTGACCTATGCCCAGCGCGGGCTTGAGGCGTCCAAGGTGGTGTGCAAGTAATCCCGGGTGCGGACACGAAAAAGGCCACCGGGCGACCGGTGGCCTTTTTCATTCAGCGGAGGCCGGCGAGCCGGTCGATCTTCGCCGCGAGGATGAAGTCGTTTTCATGCAGGCCCTTGATCTTGTGGGTCTGCAGGCAGACGTCGGCATAGCCCCAGCCGAAGGTGATGTCAGGGTGATGGTTCTCCCGTTCGGCCAGCGCGCCGATCTGGTTGACGAAGTCGAGGGCCGCGGCGAAGTTCGGGAACGACAGCGACCGACGGATGCGTGTCGCGCCGTCGATCAGGTCCCATTTCGGAGTTTCCCGGCGGTAGGTCTCCGCCTCGTCGCGGGTGAGCGGTGGGACACCGCCCTTGCACGGGATGCAGGTTCTGGCGGTCAGGTCTTCGGCCATGGGCCCTCCTTTCCGGCGCAAACGCCTGTCAGTTCATCAATCGTCTGGCCGCGATGGCGATGGATTCGGGCGACGGCGCGATGGCTTTCTCCAGCGGCGGCGAGAACGGCACCGGCGTCGCCGCGCGGGCGAGGCGCGCGACCGGCGCCTTGAGCGCATCATGCGCCTTTTCCGCGGCAAGGGCGGCGATCTCGGAACCGAAGGAACACGTCTGGATAGCCTCGTCCACCGTGACCAGGCGGCCGGTCTTGCGGATCGACGTGAGGATGGTGTTCTCATCGAGCGGCACCAGGGTCCGGGGGTCGACGACCTCGGCCGAAATGCCGTCCTTTGCAAGGATTTCGGCGGCGTCGAGCGCCCACAGCACGGCGCGCGAGGTCGCGACGATGGTGACATCGGTGCCCGCACGCTTGACCTCCGCCGAGCCGAGGGGGATTTCATAATCCTCGTCCGGCACCTCGCCGGTGCGGCCGAGCAGCGCCGAATGGTCGATCCACACCACCGGGTTGTCGCACTTGAGCGCTGCCCGCAGCATGCCCTTGACATCCCGCGGGCTGGTCGGCTGCATGACGATGAGGCCGGCATTGTTGGCCATCATGCCCTGGGGGCTTGTCGAATGCTGGCCGGAGCCGCCGCCCCGCAGCCCGTGATACATGTGGAACACCACCGGCACCCTGATCTGGCCGCCCGACATCGAATGGGCGACGCCGGCCTCGTTGATGAGCTGGTTCCACGCCTCGAGGGAGAAACTCGCGGTGCCGAAATGGACGAACATGCGGCACCCCGACATGGCGGCGCCGATTCCCATGCTGGCGGTGGCGCCTTCGGCGGTTGGCGGGTCGGTGAAGCGGTGGCCGAACTCCTTCATCAGGGCGTGCGCATGCCGTTCGTGGCCGCCGTGGCCGAGGATGCCGCGGCCGATGGCATGAAAGTTCGGGTCGGCCCGGAACATCCCGGAAAGGGCATCGACGACAGCTTCGGCGTAGGTCTTGACGGTCATAGTGCAGCCCCCCTCAGGCGAAGACGCCGTCGGCGGCGGAGGCCGCGTCGGGGAAGGGGCTGTCTTCGGCAAAGGCACGCGCCGCCTGGATGCGGGACGTGACCCGGCCATCGACGGCGAGGATGTCGTCGCGGCTCACCGCCTTTTCGGCGACCAGCTTCGCCGCGTAGAGAAGAATTCCGTCGTGATCGCGGATCCAGTCCGCGTGCGTGCCGCTGATCCGGTCCCGGTCCCATGCAAGTGTCAGGTCGGTGACGCCGGTGGGAAACTCGGGCCGGGTCTGGTGCGATCCCGGCCAGCGTTCGAGCTGGGCCTGGAGGAACACCGGGCCCTTGCCGGCGCGGATGAACGCGACCGCGTCGGCAGCGGCATCGCGCACCGCATCGGCGTCGCGCCCGTCAACGACGACGGTCTCGATCTGCAGGGCCGCCGGCAGGTCGCGCAGCGCCCTGGCCGCCAGCATGGACGACGGGCGCTGGCCCTCCTTGGCGTTGTTCTCGCACAGGAAGAGGACGGGCAACTGCAGTATCGAGGCGAGGTTGAACGATTCGAAACAGATGCCTTCGTCCAGCGTCCCGTCGCCGAAATGGGCGACGCCGATGGCGGTCTTGCCCTGCTTCTTGAGGCCGAAGCCGGCGCCGACGGCGAGGCCGACGCTGCCGCCGACCATGGCCGAGGTCGACTGGAACCCCGCGGCCCGGTCGCACAGGTGCCAGGGCCCGCCGCGGCCGCTGTTGAGGCCGTCCTTGCGCCCCATGATCTCCGCCAGGGCACGGCCGGGATCGGCGCCGCGCGCGATCAGGTAGCCGTGATTGCGATGGGTGGTGTGGAACAGGTCTTCGGGTCCGAGGACCGAGGCGACGGCGGCACCCGTCGCCTCATGCCCGATATGAAGATGCTGGCGTCCGACGTAAGCGTGCGCCTGCGCGACGCGCAGGACCTCTTCCTCGAACCGGCGCACCAGGAGCATGCGCTCGAACAATGCGATTCGTTCTGCCGCCTTCGGTGTTTCTGCCATGGTCCTCCCCGTGATGTGCGCGTCGTGATACGCCTCGACAGGCGCATGCGACCGCGGCGTCTTTCCTTCGCTCTGTTATAGGGGATCGGGAGATGTTGCGCATCCTCGCGGCGGGGATCGCGACCGGACAAAAAAAGAGTGACCGCCCGTGGCGCAGCCGGTTAGGGCTGAGGGGACGCCAGGGCGGTCACAAGGCTGAAGACCGAATTATCAACTTCCGAGGCGCTTGATTTGTCCCGAATCCGAGTTCCTGATCCATGGACAATTAAAAGCATCATATAACTTAAGTAAAATAAAAATAATATACTGTATTGTTCCTATTTATTGAATTCGCGCGGTGCTTTATGGGGCATTATTGAAATTTTTGCCCTTGGTCGTCAAACCGTATCACTTGGTATTTATTTGAAATTTTATGTATTTTGCCGGGACCCCTCCGGTCCGGTGATCTTTCCCATCGTCGGGATGCGGCGGATTCCCTGTGTTCCGGAAAGACTGTGTGTTTGATCTATCGGGTGGTGGTTCGGCACACCTTCGCGATACACTTCCGCCCAACGAACCGGAGGCCCGGGAAGACCGGGCCCCAAGTACGGGGAGCCTCGTCGCCGCCGTCGATCGCCTGCCGAGCGCCGTCGCCGGCAGGAGAAGACGCAGGACGTTCGTCCCCGAGTAGCGGTGGAGAGCGTCCGTGCAACTGGATCGTTTCAAGCATATCTCACGTCTCGATATTGCCGGGGGCGGTCAGGTTTCCGTCGTCGGCGACTACGCCTATCTCGGCCATATGGACGCGCCGCACGGCACGTCGATCATCGACGTTTCCAACCCGTCCAGGCCCAAGGTGGTCGCGAGCATCCGGCTCGATGGCAACGAAATCCACAGCCACAAGGCGCGGGTCATCCACGACGGAAAGATCATGATCACCAACTGCGAGCGCGCCCGGCGCGGATTCTTCCGCCGCGGGCGCGACGCAGTGGCGATCGCGGACCGGCTCGAGGGCGAACTGGGGCGGACGCCGACGGCCGACGAGATCGGCTCCGCCGGCGGGTTCGATCCCGCGGTGGTGCCGGACCTGCTGGCAGCCGGCAAGGTGGCCTTCGATTCCGGCGGGTTTCGCGTCTGGGATATCGCGGACAAGTCCAACCCCAAGCTGCTGGCCCATGTGAACACGGGCGGCGACGGCTCGCACCGGTTCGATGTCGACGACGACTATCTGTTCATTTCGTCGGGCCGTGACGGCTTCGTCGGTAATATCCTGCAGATCTACGATATTTCGAATCCCGCGAAACCCGATCTGGTGTCGCTGTGGTGGTTGCCCGGCCAGAACGTGGCCGCCGGCGAACGACCGACCTGGAAGGGAACCCGCAACCAGCTCCACCATGCGCTTCGCGTCGGCAACGAGTTGTGGGCGGGGTGTTGGTACGCCGGTGTGCGCGGCATCGATATCTCCGATATCCGTCGACCGAGGACCATTGCCGAATACGATTACCATCCGGCGTTTTTTCACCCGACCCATACGGCGCTCCGCCCCACGTTCAAGGTCGGCGGCCGCGACATCGTCGTGGTGATGGACGAGGAAGCGGAACATGAACGTGGCCGCGAACACGCGTTCCTCTGGTTCTTCGACATCAGCGACGGCAACGGCATGAAGCCGATCTCGACCTTCCATGTGAACGAGGGCGATACACCCTTCGCGCGAAATGGCGGCCGTTTCGGCGCGCATCAGTACCAGGAGCACCTCGACCGACCGCTCCTGTTCGCGACATGGTTTTCGGGAGGTCTCCGGGCGGTGGATTTTTCGGACCCGTACCGACCCGGGGAGGTGGGGGCGTTCATTCCGGATCCTGGTCTGCGGGGGAAGAACGTGCAGACGAACGACGTTGAGGTTGACGGTCGTGGGCTGGTTTATGTTCTGGAC
>WHSO01000120.1 GCA_009380075.1 Alphaproteobacteria bacterium
CGCGCATGCTGGTCGGATTCAAGAGCGGCCATGACGACGACACCGATACCGTCCATGGCGGCGGGGCCCGCCGCATCGCGGATCGGCTTGCGGAAGAGGCCACACGACGCGCCGGGATGCAGTATCTCTGGTATCCCTCGGGCCGCCATCTGATCCGGCACCCTTGGGTGACAGGGGCCAGCACGATCCAAGTCTACAATACGCATGGCGGCTATATCAGCCACCGGCTGCTGCCCGCCCTAGCCCGGATCGCACCGGTCGTATGGCGGCTTTCCGACATGTGGGCTGTCACCGGGCACTGTGCCTATTCCGGCCCTTGTGAGCGCTGGCGCGAGGGGTGCGGCGCCTGCCCGGATCTTGTCGCCTATCCGCCGGTGCCGGTCGACACCACCGCATGGCTGTGGCGGATCAAGCGCCGCATCTACGCGCGTGCGCGCCCGGTCATCGTCGCGCCATCGAGCTGGCTGGAGCGTATCGCGAAAGAATCGCCGCTTTTCGCCGGCCTGAAGGTGCATTGCATACCCAACGGCGTGGATCGCAGCATCTTCCGGGCAATCCCGAAAGCCGCAGCCCGCGAAGTGCTCGGCCTGCCCCGGGATCGAAAACTGCTGCTCTATAGCGCCCATGTGCTGACGGGAAATCCCCGAAAGGGCAGTGCCGATGCGGAAGAGGCATGCCGTCATCTCGCCGAACGGACGGAGTGCGACGTCGTGCTGCTCGGCTTTGGCGGAGAAGGCTGGCGCGGACGGATTCCTCAGCGCGTGCATCCGCTGGGATTCATAAGCGACGAGCGCCTGCTGGCCGCAGCCTATGCCGCGGCCGACGTCGCCATCGCGCCAAGCACAGTGGAGAACCTGCCCAACTCGATCCTGGAGTCGATGGCCTGCGGCACGCCTGTCGTCGCCTATGATACGGGCGGTATCTCCGACGCAGTAACCGATGGCAAAACGGGCGTGCTCGTGACGCCCGGCGACGCCGCCGCACTCGGCGACGCGGCGGCTCGGCTGCTGGCGGACGACGACGCCCGCGACCGCATCGCGCAGGCCGGCGTGGACCGCATCGCCACCAGGTTCGACGCCGCACGGGAGGCGCGCGCGTTTCTCGACCTCCATACGTCCCTGGCGGCGGCGCGGGCGGAATGACGATAGCTGGCTTTCCCAGAACCCTGTTCATCACCCCCGCCGCATTCAATCATGTGACCGGCGGCGGCATCACTTTTTCGACCCTGTTTCGCGGCTGGCCGGGCGACCGGCTCGCGACTATGCATAGCGACACGGTGCCCACGGTCGACGACGTGTGCCGCAGGTACTACCGCCTCGGCCACGACGAACTGGCCCGCTGGCCCCGGTTTCTCGCCGCCGCCCCCGACACGCCGGGACCGCCCGCGGCCGCTCCGCCGGCCGGCCGCCCGGCCATCGGCCGCCGGGCGAAGCGCTGGATCGCCGGGAATGGCTGGCCCGATTGCGGGCGGCTCATCCCCCGGCTGGAGTCGTGGATCGCGGCGTTCGAACCGGAACTCGTCTACACCATCCTCGGCACCATCGGGATGATGGAGCTGGTGGACGCCGTCCGCCGCCGCTTCGCCCTGCCGCTCGTCGTCCATTTCATGGACGACTGGCCGTCGCATCTCTATCGCGGCGGCATGCTGTCCTTCGCCGCACGGGCGCGGATGCAGGCCCTGGTCCGCCGTCTGGTCGATGTCGCGGCCGAACGCATGGCGATCGGCGACGCGATGGCCGAGGCTTACGCGCAACGCTACGGAGTCCCGTTCTCCGCCTTCCAGAACGCCGTGGACATGGATGCCATCGATTCCTGGGCCGGGACAGGCCGCGCGGGCAAGGGAACCGCCAGCGGCCTGCACGTCGTCTACGCCGGCGCGCTTTTCGACAATGCCCAGGCGCAGAGCGTGATAGACGTCGCCCGCGCCGTCGCGGCGCTCTCCGCCAGAGGACTCGACATCCGCTTCGACCTCTACAGCCCGTCGCACCTGGCGGAACGCTTCCGGCCGCTCATCGAAACCGCACCCTGCGTCCGTCTCCATGACGCGATCGAGGACGACGCGCGTTTCTTCGGCACGATCGCCGCGGCCGACATCCTGGTGCTGCCGGTCAATTTCGACGCCGATTCGGTGCGCCTTGTCCGATACTCGATGCCGACGAAGCTGCCGGCCTACCTCGCCAGCGGCACTCCGGTCCTGGTATACGGCCCGCCGGGCCTGGCGCAGGTCGAGGACGCCCGCCGCCACGGCTGGGGCCATGTGGTGGACAGGCGCGGGGTGGACGAGGTTTCGGCGGCGCTGGCGAAGCTGAGCGGGGACCCGGATTTGCGGAGAACGCTGGCGGCACGGGCGCGGACGCTGGCGGTCGAGCGTCACGACGCTGCGAAGGTGCGCCGGGCGTTCCAGAGCCGGCTGGCGGCGGCGGCCGGCGACAGCGCAGGGCGCACTGCGGCACATCATGCGGCGGAAAGGGAAGCGGCGATGACACGAGGCGCGGGATGAACGCGAACCCAGACCGGAACCTGGCGGTCCGCGCCTTCTGGGAGCAGGAGCCATGCGGCACCAACATGCGCGTGACCGGTGAGGCGGAGCCGCTGAGCCGTGAGTGGTTCGAGACGGTGGAACGCAACCGTTATCTGCAGGAGCCGATGATTCACGCCGCCGCGCAGTTCACCCGGCACAGGGGAAAGCGACTTCTTGAGATCGGCGTCGGTGCGGGCACCGATCACCTCCAATGGGCGCGGGCGGGCTGCGAGTGCCACGGCGTCGATCTCACCGATGCGGCAATCGAGACGACGCGGGCGCGGCTCGCGCTCTACGGATTCACGTCGTCGCTGCAGAGGCTGGATGCAGAGACCCTGCCGTTCGATGATTCTTCGTTCGACCTGGTCTGGTCGTGGGGCGTGATCCACCATGCGGAACATCCGGAGAGGATCGTGGCGGAGATCCGCCGCGTGCTCGCGCCTGGCGGGGAGTTCCGCGGCATGTTCTACAAGCGGCGCTCGCTCGCCGTCCTCAAGGAATGGATCAAGCACGCGCTGCTCGCCGGCCGGCCGTTCCGCAGCTTCGCCGACGTGCTGGCACATCATTTCGAAAGCCCGGGCACCAAGGCCTACACGATGCGCGAGATGCGGGCCATGTTCGCCGCCTGGCGCGAGGTGACGATCGAAGCCGCGATGACTCCCTACGACTATCAGCACCTGCCCGCCTTCCTGGCGGGATGGCTTCCGGACGCGCTGGGCTCGTTCATCGTCGTTCGCGCGCTCAAGTAAGCAGTCGGTCGCGGACACATCCGATGTGCGGCATCGCGGGCGTTCTGAGCTTCGATCCCGTGCGCTTCGGCGTCGACCGGGAATCGCTGGTCGCCATGCGCGACGCGATGGTCCATCGCGGCCCGGACGGCGCGGGTGCGTGGACGGACGCGGAGGGGCGGGTCGGGCTGGCCCACCGCCGGCTGGCCGTCATCGACCTGTCGGCCGCCGCGGACCAGCCGATGGTGTCGGCGGACGGCGCGCTGGCCCTCGTCTTCAACGGCGAGATCTACAACCATGCCGCGCTGCGCCAGGAACTGGTCGGGCTGGGCCACCGCGAGTGGCGCACGGACCATTCGGATACGGAAGTCATCCTCCATGCCTATCGCCGATGGGGCATCGGTTGTATCGAACGCTTCCGCGGCATGTTTGCCTTCGCGTTGTGGGATGCGCCGGAGCGAACGCTATGGCTGGTGCGCGACAGGCTCGGCGTCAAGCCGCTCTGCTACGCGCACGACGAAAGGGGCATCCGCTTCGCGTCCGAGATCAAGGCGCTGCTGACCGATCCGGCGCAGCCGCGCGCGGTCGACGAGGACGCGCTTTTCCACTTCCTCTCGTTCCTGACCACACCGGCGCCGCAGACGCTCTTCGCCGGCATCCGCAAGCTGCCGGCTGGCGGGCTTCTGCGCGTGCAGGCCGACGGCACGATGGAGGAACGTCGCTGGTGGGATGTGCTGGACCACGCCGCGCCAATGCCGGACGGCGGTGCGGACCCGGCGCCGCGGCTGCTGTCGGAACTGCGCGACGCGGTCGCGATTCGCAAGCTGGCCGATGTGCCGGTCGGGGTCTTCCTCTCCGGCGGGGTGGATTCCAGCACCAATCTCGCGCTGTTCTCGGAAGGCGAGGACAGCCGGGTCAAGGCGTTCTCCATCACCTATGCCGGCGATCAGGCGAGCGTGGCCGACGAGATGCCGTTCGCGCGCGCGATGGCGCGGCGGACCGGGGCGGAGCACTGGGAGCACGAGCTGACCCAGCGCGACCTGCTGGATTTCCTGCCCCGGATGATCGCGCTGCAGGACGAGCCCATCGCGGACCCCGTCTGCGTTCCCGTCTACTACGTCTCGAAGCTCGCGCGCGAGCACGGCGTGGTCGTCGCCCAGGTGGGCGAAGGCGCGGACGAG
>WHSO01000098.1 GCA_009380075.1 Alphaproteobacteria bacterium
GCGCGCCTGACCAGATGCAGATCATGTACGGCATCGGCGGCGAGCGCCGCTTGACCGAAATCGAGTTGCCCTGGCTGCCGGGCTACGAGAACAGCCTGCCCGTGCGTATAGGCAACGGTGCCTACGACCAGATTCAGATAGACGTATTCGGCGAGTTGATGGACGCGCTTCATACCGCCCGCAAGTCGCAGCTTGGCCCGAGCCAAGAGGCTTGGCGATTCCAGCAAGCGATGCTTTCCAGGCTAGAGGGCCTGTGGCAGGAGCCCGACGAAGGCATCTGGGAGGTGCGCGGCGGGCGCAAGCACTTCGTCCATTCGAAGGTGATGGCCTGGGTCGCATTCGACCGGGCGATAAAGGCCGTGGAACAATCCGGCTTCCGCGGGCCCGTCGAGAGATGGCGTGCGCTTCGGGACGAGATCCATGCAGAGGTTCTGGCGCGGGGCTATGACAGGGGCCGGAACACCTTCGTCCAGCACTATGACGGAACGGCGCTCGACGCTTCGCTCTTGCTGATGGCGGAAGTGGGATTCCTGCCGCCGGAGGATCCGCGCTTTCGCGGCACGGTCGAAGCGATCGAGCGCGAGCTCGTGGAAGATGGCCTTGTGCTGCGCTACCGAGCTGGAGAAACCGAAGACGGGCTCGCTGGCCAGGAAGGTACCTTTCTCGTCTGCAGCTTCTGGCTTGCCGACGCCTATATCATGACCGGCCGCCGCGACGATGCGGAGGCTCTGTTCGAGCGCCTCGTGTCTCTGCGCAACGACCTCGGGCTTCTTGCTGAGGAATATCATCCCCGCCTCCGGCGCCAGCTGGGGAACTTCCCGCAGGCATTCTCCCACGTCGGCCTGATCAACACGGCGTATAACCTGCGCCGGGTCAGCGGTCCCGCGCATCAGCGCGCCGATCTCGGCGAGCCGCCGCGCGCGGACGACGCCTCCTGGACGCGAGCTGCCGGCACGCAACGCGGGGAACCTTCGGTCGACTGAGCCCGTTGCCAAAGGGCACAGAAGGGGTTTCACTATCTTTCGCCAAACCGGCGCATCGAAGAGCAGGTTAAGGCAGTTGCGTGCCCGCGCAAATAGGCCTACTCACGCTGCGATACGCGTTACTTCGCTTTCCACCAGCCGCAGCGCAACAGGCCCGGCGCCAGAGACGGCACCGGGCTTTTTTGCTGCGTGCGGCGCTCAGTATTGCCGCCAGGTCGCCGCGCAACACGATACCGAGCTGGCCGGTCTCCCGCACCAACGGGATTCGAAGCCGAATAGCGGTACATCGGCTTATCGCGGGTTATCCCTATAAGCCCGGAAATCTCCCGATTACCATGGACGGGACAGGCGCTTGATACCGTCCTGTCCGACCCCCTCCCTACCCGTTCGGTGGCAATTCCGGCGCAATTTTCCGGCAAAGAAAAGCCCCGCCGGGGCGGGGCCAGTCATAGCTGTCCGGTCTTTACCCGGTCACTTCTTTTTAGAAAACTTAAGGAGTTCTTCCGCGCACGCCTCAGCGACCTCGTCGCTTGACTCCTTACTTCCGGGCATTGTTGCCCAGCCTTGCTTTTCAACGTAGTCACCCCGCATCCAGGAGTCTTCTTTCTGAAGTGCCGCGAGATGTGTTGCCCGCGCTTCCTGCGCCGCTTTCTTGAACTGCGCGACGCAAATCGGTGTCAGCGAGGCAACAACGGCTTGTTCCGCTCGGCGCTCTGCTTGCGTGTCAGCGGTGCCGGTTGTGACGACCCAGTCTGCGCTAAACCCAATAATCGTGATAAGGACGGCTCCGACTATTCCGCCCCATACAGCCGGCTTGATCCATTTAGGAATCTCCAGGTTCATGATTATCTCCCTGTGTTTTTTCTTCCAACAACGCTCAGGCTAACAACACTCGGAGCATAGTTCCAGCGCGGTGGACCAAGCATGGCGTATGGGCGGGAACACCGAATGAACATCCCGGTGGCAATTCGGCCAGACTGGCCGATAAGAATGGCGGTTTTTCTAGGGAAACATGGCGACCCCAACGGGATTCGAACCCGTGTTACCACCTTGAAAGGGTGGTGTCCTAGGCCTCTAGACGATGGGGTCGTGGGGCCCCGGCGCGCGGCCGGTCAGGCCGCCTCGTTTAAGGGGGAACGCAACCGAAATCAAGGACAATCCCGGGTTCCCCGGCTGCCACGATCACCGCTCGCGCGGGCCAGGCGAAGCGCGCGCCGATGCTGGCGCGACTGGGAGAGGATCCGCCTAACGCGTCCTGGTCCGGCGGATCGGCGCGATGACGGGACCGGCCCCCCAGCTCCAGGGCGGCAGCGGGACGCCGGACGCTCACGCGGTCACGGGCGTGCGACACGAGGGAACGGTCGCACAGAACCCGCTTGGGGGGGGTGCCACGCGCGGCGAACGTCCACGGCGAATCCGATGCCTCCCCGGGCCGGTCCCGCACCTCATCCGACGTAAAGACGTCAGGCGGTCGCGCCGTCCTTCGCCTGCGCTCTTCGGTAGGCCGGGCGCGCGGTCAGGCGCTCGACATAGGCGGCGCGCAGGTCCGTGCGCGGCAAAAGCGGCGCGCCCATGAACAGGATGTACACGCTGCCGACGAGCACGTCGGCCCCGGAAAACGTCTCCCCCAGGACGTAAGGGCCCCTCGCGAGCGCCGCCTCGACATGGGCCAGCACGTCGTCCACCGGCGCCCAGGCGATGGTGCTGTCGGTTCCCTTGAGCCCGAGCATCGCCGCGGTGAACGCGGGCTCCATCACGCCCGTGTAGTAGGCGAGCCACGAGAGATACGGGCCGCGCAGCGGATCGCCGACCCCCGGGCCGATGCGGTTGCGCGGGAAGGCGTCCGTCAGGTACAGGACGACGGCCGCGGATTCGAAGATCGTAACGCCGTCGTGGACCAGCGCGGGCACCTTGCCGTGCGGATGCACGTTTTGCGGATCGCGCGCGCCGATCATCGGCGCGACGGGACCCTCGGCCGCCGGGTCGCGCCGGCGAATCGATACGGTCTTGATGTCGTATTCGGCGTCGAGCTCTTCGAGCAACCAGAGGATGCGCGAGGAGCGCGATTGCGGAGCGTGATAGAGCGTCAGCATGGGCAAAACCTCCTGACGTGAATGCTCGGCCCGGTCAGGCGACCGGCGCGGCGTCGTCGATGAACATCTGGACCTCGTTGCGGCCCATCCAGGTGTCGGCCCGCAGCTTCCCTGCGAGATGCAGCGGCAGGCCCCCCGTCTCCAGCAGCGCCCGGCCGAGCGGGTTGTCGGCGGCGCGGAAGGCCATCGCCTTCAGGCGGCCGCCGTCGGCCCCGCTGACGAAGACCCGCACATGGTTTTCGCCGACCACGTCGGCCTTGCCGATACGCGCCGCCGGAATGACGAACCGCGGTTCCGCATTGCCCGTTCCGAACGGCGCCAGCGCGTTGAGGGATGCGATCAGGTCCGGGGTCGCGGCGCGTACCGCGACGGCACCATCCAGATAGAGCAGGCGCCCCAGTTCCTCCCCCGCTTCCGCCCGCTGGCGGGCGATGCGCTCCTCGAGGAACGATCCGAGCTCCGCCAGCCGCTCGCGCGCTACCGCGAAACCCGCCGCCATGGCGTGGCCCCCGCCATTGAGGAGCAGGCCTTCCTGCCGCGCGGCGATGATCGCGGCGCCGAGATCGATGCCCGGCACCGAGCGGCCGGAGCCCCGGGCCATGGCGCCATCAATCCCGGCGACGCAGACCGGGCGGTGATAGCGTTCGATGACCCTGCTGGCGACGATGCCGATGACGCCCGGATGCCAGTTCTCTCCGGCGAGGAACAGGAGCGCGCGTTCGTCCGGGGATCGGCCGCCGGCCTGCTCCTCCGCCTGGGCGAGGGCCTGTTCCAGGACCTGGGCCTCGATCTCACGCCGCTCGGCGTTGAAGGCGTCGAGCTCCCGCGCCAGCGCCAATGCCTCGTCGTCGTCGTCGGTGGCGAGCAGGCGGGCGCCCAGGTCGGGCCGCCCCACGCGCCCGCCGGCGTTGATGCGCGGGCCGAGCATGAAGCCGAGGTGCCAAGCCTCGGGCTTCTGTTCCAGCCGCGCCACATCGGCCAGCGCGCGCAGCCCGGCGTTGCCCCGCGCCGCCATGACCTTGAGGCCCTGAGCGACGAGGGCGCGGTTGATGCCGGTGAGCCGCACCTGGTCGCAGACGGTGCCCAGCGCGACGATGTCGAGCCACTGCAGCAGATCGGGCTCGCGCCGCACGGCGTTGAAGAAGCCGCGGCGGCGCAGCTCGCGGTTCACCGCGACGACCAGAAGGAAAGCGACACCGACGGCGGCAAGCTGCCGGTGCGGGCTCTCCTCGTCGAGGCGGTTGGGATTGATCACCGCGTGGGCCGCGGGCAGGCGTTCCTCGGCCACGTGATGGTCGACCACCACCACGTCGAGGCCGCAGGCCTTCGCCTCGTCCAGCGCCTCGAAGGCGGAGATCCCGCAATCCACCGTGATGACGACACGGGCGCCGCGGGCGGCGAGTGCCCGCAGCGCGGGACCGTTGGGGCCGTAGCCTTCCCTGATCCGGTCGGGGATATAGACCTCGATAGGCCGGCCGAGGGCGCGGAAGAAGCGGGTCAGCAGCGCCGAGGACGTCGCCCCGTCGACGTCGTAGTCGCCGAACACGGCGATGCCCTCCTCAGCCGCCACCGCGTCGGCAATACGGGCGGCGCCTCGGTCCATGTCGCGCAGGTGGCAAGGATCCGGCAATTGGGTGCGGAGCGTCGGGGAAAGGTAAGCCTCGGCCTCGGCCGCGCCGATGCCGCGACCAGCCAGCGCCCGGGCAACAACCTCCGGCAGGTCGAGCTGCTGCGCCAGCATGAGCGCGGTGCGGCCGTCGGCGAGCCGGGGCCTCCAGGCGAAGCCGGAAAACGAGCGCGCGACGTTGAGCGCCCCCTCTTCCGCCGACGCCATCGCCTCAGCGATCCATGGGAATGAAGCCGGACTTGATCCTGAAGTTGTGCTCGGTCTCCACCCGCCGCACGGTGCCGGTCTTCGACCGCATGACGATGGAATGGGTCCGCGCGCCGTCCGCGAAACGCCGGACACCGTCCAGCATGGCGCCGTCGGTGACGCCGGTGGCGGCGAACATGACGTTCCCGGAGGCGAGATCGAGCAGCTCGTACTTGCGGTTGAGGTCGGTGATGCCCCAGCGCGCGGCGCGCTTGCGCTCGTCGTCGTTGCGGAACAGCAGGCGCCCCTGCATGAAGCCGCCGATGCAGCGCAGCGCCGCCGCCGCCAGCACCCCTTCGGGCGCGCCGCCAGAGCCGACGTACATGTCGACGCCCGACGACAGCTCCGAGGTGGCGATGACGCCGGACACGTCGCCGTCCGAGATCAGCATGATGCGCGCGCCGGCCTCGCGCACGTGCCGGATCAGCTCTTCGTGGCGCGGACGATCGAGGATGCAGACCAGGATGTCGGAGATATCCTTCTTGAGGGCCTTGCTCAGCGCCTGCAAATTCTTCGCCGGCGTCTCGTCCAGGTCGACGATGCCGTCGCCGACGTTTTTGCCGACCGCGATCTTCTCCATGTAGACGTCGGGCGCGTTGAGGAAGCCGCCCTCCTCCGCCATGGCGATGACCGCGAGCGCGTTGTTGCCGCCCTTGGCGGTGATGGTGGTGCCTTCCAGCGGATCGAGCGCGATGTCGATGCGAGGCCCGCCCTTGCCGACCCTTTCGCCGATGTAGAGCATCGGGGCCTCGTCGCGCTCGCCTTCGCCGATCACCACGGTTCCGTCGATCTCGAGTCCGTTGAGCGCGCCGCGCATGGCGTCCACCGCTGCCTGGTCGGCAGCCTTCTCGTCGCCGCGTCCCATCAGCCGCGACGCCGACAGTGCCGCCGCCTCGGTCACCCGCACCACTTCCAGCGCGAGGTTGCGATCCATGAGTTCGGTCATGCGGGACTCCTTGCGAGGACTTTTCGATTTTCGCCGAAACGGACGCGGGTCCGGCGAGGCCCGCGCTGCAGGTGCCGGATATATTGCTTTATTGACAGGGTTATTAAAAGGCCTCGATGCGGATCATGCGCGGCGGCCGCAGCATGGTCTCGAGCCGCCCGATGTTCTTCAGCGCCCGCGCCATGCCCGCCTCTTCGCATTCGTGGGTCTCCAGCACCACCGGCACCGGCTCGCCCGGCGCGCGGCCGCGCTGGAGCATGGAATCGAGCGAGATCTGCTCGTCCCGGAAGATCGCGGTGACGTCCGCCATGACGCCGGGCACGTCGCGCACGGTCAGACAAATGTAATAGGCGCCGCGGTGATGTTGGATGGCGAACGGGTGCGGCGGCGTAAGCCGGTCCGCGGCGATGGCGAAGGTCGGCACGCGCAGGCCGCGGGCGATGTCGACGAGATCGGCCACCACCGCCGAGGCGGTCGGCCCGCCGCCGGCACCGCGGCCCTCGAACACGGTGGAGCCGACGAAATCGCCGTCGGCGACGACCGCGTTAAACGCGCCCGGCACATGGGCGATGGGCGCGGAATCCGGCACCAGGCAGGGATGCACGCGCTGCTCGACGCCGTCCGCCGTGCGCCGGGCGATGCCCAGCAGCTTGACCCGGTAGCCGAGCTCGTCGGCGAAGCGGATGTCGTCGGCGGTGACGCGGCGGATGCCCTCGATATGGACCGAGGCGAAATCCACCTCCGTGCCGAAGGCAAGCGCGGTCAGGATCGACAGCTTGTGGGCGGTATCGACCCCGTCGACGTCGAAGCTCGGGTCTGCCTCGGCATAGCCCAGCTTCTGCGCCTCCTTGAGGACGGCGCTGAAGTCGCGCCCGGTCGCCCGCATGGTCGTCAGGATGTAGTTGCAGGTGCCGTTGAGGACGCCGTAGATGCGCTCGATCGCGTTGGCGGCGAGGCCCTCGCGCAACGCCTTGACGATGGGAATGCCGCCCGCCACCGCGGCCTCGAAATGGAGGCTGGTGCCCTTACCTTCCGCCAGCCGCGCGAGCTCCGTCCCGTGATGGGCAAGCAGCGCCTTGTTGGCAGTGACGACCGGGCGGCCCGCCGTGAGCGATGCCACCACGAGGTCGCGCGCCACCCCTTCGGCGCCGCCGATCAGCTCGACCACCACGTCGATGCCCGGATGGGTCGCCAGGCGCACCGCGTCGTCCACCCAGTCGACGCCGGCGAGATCGACGCCGCGGTCGCGGCCGCGGTCGCGGGCCGACACCGCCCTGAGGACGATCGGCCGGCCGCAGCGCAGCGCCAGCAGGTCGGCATTGACGCGCAGGAGCTGCGCCGTCGCCGCCCCGACCGTGCCCAGCCCGGCGACGGCGATGTTCAACGCTTGCGGCATCAGGATGCGACCGCCTGCTTGCCGCCGGTTGCCGGCGCCGTCGCGCCGGAGTTGCGCAGGAACTGCTTGATGTTGCGGACCGCCTGGCGAATGCGCTGGCGATTCTCCACCAGCGCGATGCGGACGTGGCCGTCGCCGTATTCGCCGAAGCCGATGCCGGGGGAGACCGCGACCCTGGCCTCGCGCAGCAGGAGCTTCGAGAACTCGATGGAACCGAGGTGCGCGAACTTCTCCGGCAGCGGCGCCCAGGCAAACATGGTCGCCGGCGGCGACGGGATGGTCCATCCCGCCTCGGCCAGGCCCTTGACCAGCACGTCGCGGCGGTCGCGGTAGAGGGTGCGGATCTGCTCGACGCAATCCTGCGGTCCGTTCAGCGCCGCCACCGCCGCCGCCTGGATCGGCGTGAAGGCGCCGTAGTCGAGGTACGACTTGATGCGCGTCAGGGCGTGGATCAGCCGTTTGTTGCCGGCAGCGAAGCCGATGCGCCAGCCGGCCATCGAGTAGGTCTTGCTCATGGAGGTAAACTCGACCGCAACGTCCTTCGCCCCCGGAATCTCGAGGATCGAGGGTGGCGGATTGTTGTCGAAATAGATCTCGGCGTAGGCCAGGTCGGACAGGACCCAGATGCCGTGCTCGCGGCAAAATTCGACGACCTTGGCGTAGAAGTCGCGGTCGACGACCATCGCCGTCGGATTGGCCGGGAAATTGAGGATAAGCGCCGTCGGCGGCGGCACCGAATGGCGCACCGCGCGGGTCAGGCCCTCGAGGAAGTCGAACCCCGGGCCGATGGGCACGTGGCGCACGTTGGCGCCGGCGATGATGAAGCCGTAAGGGTGTATCGGGTAGCTCGGGTTCGGCGCCAGGATGACGTCCCCCGGCGAGGTGATCGCCTGGGCCAGGTTCGCCAGCCCCTCCTTCGAACCCAGCGTCACGATGTTCTCGGACTCCGGGTCGATGTCGACGTTGAAGCGGCGCTTGTAATAGGCGGCATGGGCCCTGCGCAGCCCCGGGATACCGCGCGAATTGGAGTAGCGGTGGGTGCGGCCGTCCTGCACCACCTCGATCAGCTTGTCGACCACGTGTTTCGGCGTCGCCTGGTCGGGATTACCCATGCCGAGGTCGACGATGTCCTCGCCGGCGGCGCGGGCGCGCGCCTTCATCGCATTGACCTCAGCGAAGACGTAGGGCGGGAGCCGCCTGATTCTGTGGAATTCCTGGTCCATGGTCCTGATCCGCGCCTGCGCTACCGCCCCAATGCGGCACCGGACTGGCGGGCGATGGTTTAGCGCCGTCCCTTCGGATAATCGATATAAATCTCGGCCCTGCGGTTGCCCGCCTCCCCGGCCGGCGCGGCTTCCTGGTAGAGGGGCTCGTTGTCGGCCCTCCCCTCGACCATCACGTTTCCAGCGGGCACGCCCAGGCGGACCAGTTCCCGGGCCACCGCATTGGCGCGCGCCACCGACACGCGGAAGTTCGCCAGCCGTTGCTTCAGCGGATCGACACCCCGGCCACCAGGGGACGCGTGCCCGACGACGCGCAGAATCCCACCC
>WHSO01000005.1 GCA_009380075.1 Alphaproteobacteria bacterium
AGTTCGTGGTGCTGGACCTCGACGGTGGCGAAGCGCTCGGGAATCCACTTGATACCGGTGTCGAGCGCCCAGTGCGCGGCGGCGTTGGACTCGCGCGCCAATGTCTCGGCGAGGTCGGGGTCGATCAGGCCCTGGGTCACGCGGTTGAGGTCGGCGACGAACTGCGCCTCGGTATAGGGGGCCATGACGAACTTCGCGTAGGATTCCGCATCCACGTCGGGCAGGAACTCGCGGATTTCTTCCTTGCCGGAATGGCAGAAACGAAACCCGGTGTGCGAGAACCGCGCATTACCGCCGTATTCCGGCTCCGGCGCCTTTTCCAGCATGACGACGCGCTCGGCGCCCGACTGGCGCGCGGCGACCGCCGCCTCGAACGCGGACGAGCCGCCGCCGATGACGATGACATCGCAGGTTTCCGACTTGGCCATTGAAGTTTCCTCGGGATGATGAAGCGCCACCGGCGGGCCCGGCTGTTGACCGGGCCCGTGCGACGATGACGTTGGTTTATGCCTATTCGGACTTCTTTTTCTTCTTTTTCTTCTTCGGTTTGGCGCCCAGCAGCGCCTCGGTCCGGTCGACGATCGCGGCGGGTGTCCGGGCGAGGTCGAGTACGCGCTCGGTCAGTTCCTCGCCGGTGAGTGCGTTGATCTCGAGTTTCTGCTTGGTCGCGTCGGCGGTGAAACCGGGGTCCTTCATGGTCGCGTCGAAGGCCCGACGCAGCGCGTTCAGGCGATCCGCCGGAAGCCCCGGCGGTGCCGCGATGGGACGGCCCAACTCGGTGTTGGAGGTGTAGAAGCTCACCACCTGGCGCTGCTCCGGCGTCTTCATGAACTTGTAGATGGTCGGCGCATTGACGCCGGGGATGGGCTTGCGCTCCATGTTGAACAGCACGCGAATCTTGCCGGACTCGAGCCAGCCGGGCACCCCCGCCCGCAGGCCCGACAGGCTGTGGCAGATGCCCTGCAGCTCACCGCGTTCCATGGCGAGGAAGATGTCGGCGGTCCCCTTGTAGCCCTCGACCAGCTTGAACTTCATGCCGAGCACGCCCTTGAGGATGAGCGGCGTGGTGCTGACCGCGCCGCCGGACCCGGCGCCGCCGACGATCAGCTCCCTGGTGAACAGGTCCTCGCCCGACTTGACGGGGGCGTTGGTCATGGCCACGCACAGGCGGTTGGTGAGCTCGGGCGAGCCGATCCAGTTGAACTCCTCCGGCTTGAACTTGACGGCGGGATGATTGAGGAGCGCGCGGGTCGGCATGTTGCGCGAGAACATGCCGATGCTGGTGCCGTCCTTGGGCGCGACGTTGAACAGGTAGTTGGTGGCCTTGATGTGGCCGGCGCCGGGCATGTTCTTCGGCAGGAAGGTCGGCTTGCCGGCGATGTGGCGGCCCATGTGGCGGCCGATGACCCGCGCCCAGGCGTCATAGGTGCTGCCGGCGGCGCTGCCGATGATGAATTCGACTTGCTTGCCCTTGTAGAAATCGGCGACCGACTGTGCCGTCGCCACGCCCGGTTGCGCGGCGATGGCGGCCATGGTCAGGACGCCGATGCCGGCGGTGAGCTTGCGCATGTGATCCTCCCGTAACGTGTTTATTCTTGGACGATTGGTGCCATGTTCCCCCGCGCGGGCCGTGGAGTCAATGTCACCCGTCCGATTCCCTTTTCCGGAATCCGAAAGGGGTGGCACCCTTCACCGCCTCAGTCGCGCGGCGTCGCGCTGCGGCGATCACCCCTGTCCCTGGAACAGGTCGCGGTAGGCGTCGCGCAGCTTTGTCTTCTCGATCTTGCCCATGGTGTTGCGGGGCAGCGCATCGACGACGATCACGCGTTTGGGCTGCTTGAAGCGGGCAAGGACGGCCTCGAGTGGCGCAACGACGTCGGCTTCGCAAAGCGATGTGCCGTTTCCGGGCGCAACCACGGCGACCACGCCTTCGCCCATGTCGGGATGCGGCACGCCGATGACCGCGCATTCGGCGACGCCCGGGATTTCGTCGATCCGGGATTCCACTTCCGCCGGATAGACGTTGAGGCCGCCGGTGATGATCAGATCCTTCTCGCGCCCGACGATGGAGACGTAGCCGCGCGCGTCGACCATGCCCATGTCGCCGGTGATGAAATAGCCGTCGCGGAACTCCGCCGCCGTCTTCTCGGGCATCCGCCAGTAGCCGGAAAAGACGTTCGGCCCCTTGACCTCGATCATGCCGATGTCGCGGTCGGGCAGGGGCCGGCCGCTGGCGGGTTCGGTGATGCGCAAGGTCACGCCCGACAGCGGCAAGCCGACGGTGCCGGCGCGCCGTTCGCCTTCGTACGGGTTCGACGTGTTGATGCCGGTCTCGGTCATGCCGTAGCGCTCGCAGATCGCGTGCCCGGTGCGGGCGGCGAAGTCCTTGTGCACTTCGGCGGAAAGCGGTGCCGAGCCGGAGATGAACAGGCGCATGCCTTTGCACAATTCCGGCGTCAGGTCGCCGCGGGTGATCATGCGGTTGTAGAAGGTGGGCACGCCCATCATCACCGTGGCGCGCGGGACTTCCGCCATCACCCGGTCGAGGTCGAACTTCGGCAGGAAGATCATCGACGCCCCGGACAGCAGCGCCACGTTGCCGGCGACGAACAGGCCGTGGATGTGGAAGATCGGCAACGCGTGCAGGAGCACATCGTCAGGGGTGAAACGCCAGGCCTCCACCAGCGCGCGGGCGTTGGACGCGAGGTTGCCGTGGCTGAGCATCGCCCCCTTGGAGCGCCCGGTGGTGCCCGAAGTGTAGAGGATGGCGGCGAGGTCCTTTTCGCCCCGCGCCACCGGATCGTGGCGCGCCGGCATGCGGCGGGCCGCATCGGCGAGCGAGCCTGCGCCGGCGGCGTCCATCGTTTCGACGTGCAAAACGCCGTGGCGCGCGGCCGTCTTCGTCGCGGACGCCGCCCGCACCGGGTCGCACACGAACAGCCGCGGCGCCGCGTCGCCTAGAAAAAAGTCGACCTCCGTGCCGGTATACGCCGTGTTCAGCGGCAGGAAGGCGCCACCGGCGCGCAGACAGGCGAGGTAGAGCGCCAGCGCCTGCCAGCTTTTTTCCACCTGGACCGCGACGCGGTCGCCGGGTTCGAGCCCGCGCGCGGCCAGCACGCCGGCGAGCCGGGCGGAAAGGCCGAGCAGCGCGCCGTAGCTCACCGCGTCGCCGCCCGGAAGGTCGAGGGCAACCTTGTCCGGCCGGGGGACGGCGGCGGCAAACAGGTCGAACAGGTGATTGCCGCCCATCAGCCGCGCCCCGTTCCAGTGGCGGGCGCGTGGACCGGGCGTTGGGGAAGAAACGGCTCCGGCATGGTAAAGTCCCGCTCCCTGTCGGTCGGTTCGGTTGTCCCCGTCCCGGGTGAAGCGGGCCCGGCGGGCACGGTCGCGGGGGCCACCGCCGGGCGGCCGAAGGTCCCGGCAAATTGCCCCGGATTCGCCTGCGGGAATTCGCACCCCGGCCTTCAATATGTATACAATATGCGGTCGGGTTCGAGCGTGAGGAAATTCATGGGGCGCACCCAGGGACTGAGGGAACAGCTCGAGGACGATATCGTCATGGGCCGCTACCGGCCGGGCGAGCGCCTCGACGAGGTATCGCTGGCGCGGCGCTTCGGCGTTTCGCGCACCCCCATCCGCGAGGTCATCATCCAGCTGGCCGAAACCGGCCTCCTGGAAATGCGTCCCCACCGCGGCGCCTATGTCGCCTCGGTCGGCCCGCGCGAGATGGTGGAAATCTTCGAGGTCATGGCCGAGTTGGAAGGCATGTGTGGGCGCCTCGCCGCGCGCCGGATCGAGCCGGAAGAGGTCGACCGCCTTCGCGCCCTGCACGAGGACTGCGCCGCGGCCATCGCCGAGAACGATCCAGACGCCTACTACTTCATCAATGGGGAGTTCCACGACGTCATCTACCAGGCGTCGCGCAACGGCTACCTCGCCGAGCAGGCGCGCAACCTGCACCGCCGCCTGCGGGTCTATCGCCGCCTTCAGTTCCGCGTCGGGGGGCGCCTTCGGGTCTCCCATGCCGAGCACGAGGCGATCATCGCCGCCCTCGCCGCCCACGACCAGACGCGTGCCAACGCGCTGTGCCGCGAACACGTGCTGGTCCAGGGCGAACGCTTCAGCGACCTGGTGTCCAGCCTGGCGGAGCTTGCCGGCGGCCGCGCCGCGGCCCGGCCCTGACCGTGCCGCCGTCGGTGGCGCCTCGTGCGTGCCGGCCGAAGAAGACCCGGCCACGGTTCCGCCACAATTCTTTCTTTTGCCTCAATCGGTTATGCGTAAATCGATCTTGCGTTCCGTCGAAAACAAGATAAAAGTCCCGCCTCGGGAAGTCGGATGTCCTTTCCCGGCCGCTACCTGACGGCACAACCCCATCGTTAGAGACCCCAATGGCCACCACCCCGGATGCCTTCCGCGTACCGCCCACCGTGCCCTCGCGTCCCAGCAAACTCATGCTCGTCCTTCTCGCCGCCATCGTTGTCGGCTTCTTCGTCGTGATCTTCACCCACAAGGAAGCGCCGTCGTCCGGCGCCGGTACGGCGCCCGTCGCCGCGCCGCAGGAATAGGCAAACGCCATTTCCCGCATGCAAGGGGCGCCCCACGGGGCGCCCCTTTCGTTTGATGTCGTCCTGGCATGGGGTGCGTCGGACCGCACGCCGTGGTAATCTCGTCATCGGCGCACAAAGCGCCGGGGAGACGACCCATGACAGGCACAGCGCAGAAATCGCGGGTGCGTCCCGCGGTCGAATGTTCGGGCATCGATCATGTCGTGCTCTATGTGCGCGACGTCGCGCGCTCGGTCGCGTTCTACGTCGACGTTCTCGGCATGAAGGTGAAGCACAAGTCCTCGGATTACGCGTTCCTGCGTTGCGGTAATCAGCTGTTCGGCCTGTTTGCCGCCGAGGGAGACGCCGACACGGGCCGCGGGGAGGAGCTGTCGCACCTCGCCTTCAACGTGCCCGGCGGCACCAGCGCCTCGATCAAGAAGGCGCTGGCGGAACACGGCGTCAAGGCGACGGGGCGCAGCGCCGATCCGGATTGCATCTATTTCACGGACCCCGACGGCCACCACCTTCAGATCGTCAGCCCGGACGAGTAGCGGAAGCGATCCCTAGTCGCCCCGGACGACCGGGTTGACGATGGTGCCAATCGATTCGATCTCCATGCGCACGGTGTCGCCGGGCTTGAGGAAGATGCCACGCGGCCGGCCCACGCCGGACGGCGTGCCGGTTGAGATCACGTCGCCCGGCAGCAGGGTAAAGTGCTCCGACAGGAACTCGATCTGCTCGTCGATCCTGAAGGTCATGTCGTCGGTGTTCGAATCCTGCTGCAACTCGTCGTTGATCCAGGTCTTGAGAGTGAGTTTCTGGGGATCGGGGATGAAGGCGGCCGGGACCATGACGGGCCCCATGGGCGCGCCGGTATCGCAGCTCTTGTGCAGGATCCAGTCGCGCTCCCACTGGGGCCAGTCCTTGCGGTGGCCGATGTCGCGCAGGGACACGTCATGGCAGATGGTGTAGCCGGCGACGTATTTGAGCGCGTCCTGCGCCTTGACGTTGCGCGCGGGCTTGCCGATGACGACGGCGAGCTCAACCTCCCAGTCCACCTGCCTGGAGGTGTGCGGCAGGCGGATCGCCTCGCCGGTGCCGATCACGCCCTGGCGCGCAAGCTTGATGAAGAAATAGGGCCGCCGCGTGGTCTTGTCGTAGCCGGCGCCGCCCGCCATCTCGCGCGTATGGGCACCGTAGTTCGATCCGGCCATGAACAGGGTGTTGGGGTACAGCAGCGGCGCCTTCAGCGTCACCCTGTCGCGGGAGCCGACCTCGGCACCATTAAGCTTTCCCGCGGCCGCCGCCTCGGCGAGAAGCGACATCAGGCCTTCGCTGTTGGCCCAGTCCCGCACGATGTCGATGGCGCGGTAGCCGGGCAGTTCCTTGCCCATGGCATCCGCCGCCTTCAGGATGTCGAAGACGGCGCCGCCGACGTCGAGGCCCGAGCGGGCGACGTTGGACGAATCGCTGTAGGTGAGAAGCGAATACATGGTCGGTGTTCTCCCGTACTGTCGTCGTGTTGTCGTTTGTGTTTCGCGAGCGGTGTTACGGCTTGCTCAGGACCCGCGCCTTCATCATCACCTCTTCGGGTGCATCGGCCATGAGCTTGATGACCTTGTCGAGGTATTCCCCCGTTTCCGGCTCCAGGTCGAGGCGACGCTTCTTCGCGTCGGCGACGAAGGCCGGGTCCTTGACCATGGCGTTGAAGGCCCGCCGCAGCTCGGCCAGCCGGCCCTTCGGCAGCTTCGGCGGTCCCCACAGGGCGTAGCCGAAGGACGAGGACGAGCAGATCAGCTCCATGATCCGCCTCTGTTCCGGATCGCTCAGCAGCTCCGGCGCCGTCGGCACGTCGGGCAGGTCGGGATGGCGGTCGAGCGCGGTGATCCACATGTACCTAATCTTGCCCTCGGCCACCATGTGCTTCAGCGTGCGCCGGACGGCGGTAAGCGATGTCCCGCCGAGGCCGTGGGTCTCCCCCTGTTCGACGGCATGCAGCATCTTGGGCGAGGATTCGTAGCCGCGCAGCACCTTGAACTTCGTGCCGATCATGCGGTTGAAGGCCATCGGGATGCGGGTGGTGGCGCTGTTGGGGCCCGAAGCGGCGAGGACGACCTCGACCTTCTTGGCGCCTTCCAGCGTCGTCGCCGGCGCGTCGGAGCGCACCAGTGCAATGTTGAGCGCGCGCACCAGCCGGCCGACGTAGGTGAACTTGGTGACGTCGTAGGCGGCCTTCTCGCCCAGCACTTTGTTGAGCGCGAGTTGGGAATTGAACACGCCGAGCTCGGTACCATCCTGGCGGCCGGGGCCGTAAAGATAGGCCGCCGCGACCGACGATCCGCCGCCGGGTTTGTTCTGCACCACGACCTTGGGGCTGCCCGCGATGTGGTTGCCGATGTGGCTGCCCATCAGCCGGGTGTAGGCGTCGTAGCCGCCGCCCGGCCCGAAGCCGACCATCAGCGTCAGTGTCTTGCCGGCATAGAAGTCAGCCGCCTGCGCCGGATGTCCGGCGAAGGGCAGGGCTGCCGCAGCGGCAAGCATCAGAAGCCGTATCTTCATGTCTTCCTCCCCCGTTGGGAACGTGCGGTCCGGGACGTCCGCGCACCGGCGCGGGGCTGTCGGGGAACCACCGGCAGCCAGAGACAGGATGGATGCGCCGCGCTGTGGTGGATGATGTCGCGGCCGAGCTTGGTCGGGTGATAGGGGTGGGCGAAGACACCGTCGGTCTGGTTCGAATCGGCGTTGGCGATCTCGAGCCGGATGCGGTGTTCCTTGCGGAACAGGTGCGCCGCCGCCATCAGCTCGATGTCAAAGCGGTAAATCGTCCCCGGCTCGATCGCCCGCGGCCGTTCGTGGGTGTAGTAGGGCCTGAAGCGGGTGTCGAAGCGCGGGTCGCGTTCCCAATGGTGCGAGGCCCTGAGCCAGCCCTTGGACACGATCGCCGCCGCCGGCTGCGCGCCCCGGGTGCGGGCCTCGTCGGACTGCGGCGCCTGGTCCGACAGCTTGACGATGAAGTCGGTGTCGATCTGGTCGCTCGTGGCACGGAGCTCGAGCAGGATCGGCCCGGTCACTTCCATGTCCTCGGCCAGCGGGGCGGAGGTGAAGGTCAGCACCCTACGCACCGGGTCCGGCCGCCCGTCGGGGCCGATGGCGACGACGCCGATCTTCCATTCGGGATCGGGATAGGCATAGGACACGGAGCCTTCGTTGCGGCGTGGCGGTTCCGGCGCGAGCGCGCCGTCATTGAGCGAGACGACCGACCTCGACGGCCCCTTGCGCAGATACCACGGCGTATATTTCGCACGCCGGAGCGGGAATTCCCGTTCCGCCCGTACGACCTTTTCCCCGGTAATGTGCAGCCGGACGGGCGCGACCCTTTCCCAGCCGGTGTCGAGGCCCTTGAGGTAGCGGTCGTAGAAGGGCAGCAGCTCCGCCGCGTGGAATTCCTCCGTGTCGTAGAGGTGGTGCGCCTCGCGCACGTTGGCTGCGCCCGTGACCAGCAGTTTCTTCGGCCCGCGCACGAGTTCATAGCCGAGCAGGTTGCCGCGCAGATGCAAATCGCGCTTGCCCCAGTGGCCAATGGAGAAGACCGGGATACGGATATCGCCCAGCCGTTCGGTGACGGTGCGTTCCTTCCAGAAGGCGTCGTAGGTGCTGTGACGCAGGATCTCGAGATTGAGGTCGTAGGTCATCTCCCGTCCGCGCGGCACATCGGCGGGACGGTGCAGGTTGTTGGCGCGCACCGTGTTGTTGTACCAGTTCGACCGGTAGCCGCAGAGGATGCCGCCGTGGTAGGTGGAACCGCGGTAGCTGTCGGTCGAGGCGTCGTAGGGTGCGATGCATTTGAGCGCCGGCGGCTTCATCGCCGCCATGAACCACTGAGACGTGCCGAAATAGGACTGCCCGATGCCGCCGACATTGCCGTCGCACCAGGGCTGGCGGGCGATCCAGGCGATCATCTCGACGTTATCCATCTGCTCGTCATCCGCCATGTAGCGGAACAGGCCTTCCGACCGGCCCGACCCGCGCACGTCGGCATGGACGTAGGCGTACCCGCGCGCGACGTACCAGGCGATGGGGCCGGTCTCGCGCCAGGCAAACAGCGGCACCGCGGGCACGTCGTCGAATTCGTAGCAGTAGGGCGAGGCGGCATAGAGCGCGGGAAACCGTCCCGTTGCCTCGGGGCGCCAGACGGACAGGGCGATACGGGTCCCGTCGCGCATGGCGACGGTCATATCCCGTTCGTTCCTGACCTTGTAGCGCGGCCGGCTCAGGCCGCGTGCTCCGGCTCCGCGCGCCATGCAACGCTTCCCATTACAGCCTGCCCTTCGTTATCGGCTTGTTGCGGTCATTAAATCCGAGCTCCGGCCGCTTGTCCATCCGAGGCACCGGATATTCCGGCACGCGTTTCACAGCCAGCGCAGGCGGCGGAACAGCCAGATCTGCACCGCGGCGACGAAGACGAGGCCCCCGGTCACCAGCCAGAACGCCGACGGCGCATCCTTGGCGCCGGGCAACCCGTCGACGTTGATGCCGAGCAGCCCGGTGACGAAGCTCAACGGCAGCAGGATCGAGGCCACGACGGTGAGGACGTACATCGTCCGGTTCATGTCCTCGCTGATGCGGTTGCGCAATTCGTCCTGTACCACGGCACCGCGGTCCCTGAGCGCGTCGAGGTCCTCGACGTAGCGGGTGATGTGGTCCGACACCTCGCGCAGTTGCGCCTTGTGGCCGGTGGTGAGCCAGGGGACGCTTTCCGCCAGCAGGCGGTTCATGGCGTCGCGCTGGGGCGCCAGGTAGCGGCGCAGTTCGATCGCCTGACGGCGCACGCGCCCGAGCGCACGGCGCAGCGCCGGCGAGTCCGTTCCCTTCCGCCGGTCACCGTCCTCGGCTTCGAGGATGTCGCCTTCGAGGGTATCCACGACGTCTTCCAACTGGTCCAGCGTCGGTCCCATGCGGCGCACCAGGCCGCTGGCGATGAAGACCAGGAAATCACCGATGCTCTTTGGGCCGGTGCCACGGGTGAATTCCTCGAGCGCGTCGGCGACCGCCATGATGCGGCGGTGGCGGGTGGTCACGACGCGCTCGGGCCCCATCCAGATTCGGACCGATACCATGTCCTCGGGGTCCGATTCCGGGTTGAGGTTGACCCCGCGCAGGCATACCAGCAGGTGGTCGCCGAGGGCGACGGCGCGCGGGCGCGTTTCCATCGCCAACAGGGTCTCCGCCGCCTGGGTGTCGGCGACGTTGCGGCGCACCCAGTCGACGGCGCCGGGGTCGCGGAAGTCGAGATGGACCCAGAGGAATCCGTCGCCCGGCTTCCATGCCGCGATTCCGTCCCAGCCGATTTCACGTCCCCGTCCCGTGCCGTCGAAGGTGACGGCGCAGATCAGCCCGTCGATGTCCTCGTTCATGATCGCTCCCGCTGCTTCGTCGCCCGCGTGCGCTCCCCGCGCGGCAGCATAACAGATGCGTGGTACGCCGCGAACGGTTAAGCTCCCGTGCCGATCGCGACAACGACGGAAAGGTCTGTGCCGGACATGTCGGATTTCTGGAACACCGCAACCTTGCAGAAATGGTTCGCTGCCGCCGAAGCCTGGTTGCGCGACGACGTCCTGGTGGTGGCGAACCTGATCCAGCTCGGGGGCGTGCTGGCGGCCCTGATCGTGGCGCGGCTGGCGACGCCGGCGGCCCGGCGCGGCTGCGCCCGGCTCAAGTCCCGCGTCGGTGCCGGCGGCTGGGTGGCCCGTGCGCTGCAGGAGTTCGACGACAATCTCCTGCCCATCATCTGGCTCGCCATCCAGTGGCCGATGTACCTGCTGGCATCGGGCACGCCGCTTGGCGGCAAGCCGATCGAAGTCACCGTCAGCCTGCTCGCCGCCTGGGTCGTTATCCAGTTCACCTCCATCCTGATCCGGGATCCGGCCCTGCGCCGTACGGCGGCCATCCTGGCCTGGACAGTGGCGGCGCTCAATATCATCGATTTGCTCGATCCCCTGATCGATGCGCTCGACCGGGTTGCCGTCGACCTCGGCGGATTCCGCCTGTCCGTCCTGGTGGTGATCAAGGGTCTGATCCTGTTCGCAATCCTGCTGTGGCTGGCGCTGTTTTTCTCCCAGTCGTTGGAGCGTCGGTTGAGCGCGTCGCAGCGCCTGTCGCCTTCGGTCCGGGTGCTGTTCGGGCAGTTGTCGAAGATCATCCTGATCACCGTCGCCATCGTCGTGGCGTTGGCGTCCGTCGGGGTCGACCTGACCGCCTTCGCGGTGTTTACCGGGGCGCTCGGTGTCGGCCTTGGCCTTGGCCTGCAAAAGGTGGTGGGCAACCTGTTTTCGGGTGTGCTGCTGTTGATCGATCGGTCGATCAAGCCCGGCGACGTGATCGTGGTCGGCGACACCTATGGCTGGATCAACTTCATGGGGGCGCGCTACGTCTCGGTCGTGACGCGCGACGGGACGGAGCACCTGATCCCGAACGAAACCTTGATTACGACGCCGGTGGAGAACTGGTCCTATTCCAACAACCTGCTGCGGCTCAGGATTCCCATCGGCATTTCCTACAAGTCCGATCCGCATAAGGCCATCGCGCTCGTCCTCGAGGCGGCGAAGGAGGTCGCGCGCGTGCTGGATGAGCCGAAAACCGTCGTGCTGGTGACGGGATTCGGCGACAGCTCCGTCGACCTCGAGGTGCGCATCTGGATCAACGATCCGCGCAACGGCATCAGCAATGTCAAGAGCGAGGTTCTGCTGCGCGTCTGGGACAAGTTCCATGCGGCCGGCATCGAAATCCCGTTCCCCCAGCGCGATCTCCACATCAAGTCCAACGAAGCAGATTTTTCGGCCGGTCCCTCGGGGGCGTGAGCCACGGCGCGACTCCCGGCCTGCGGCGAAAGACGATAGGCGCGCCTGCCCCCCGCCCGCTATACTGCGACCTTTCAGGGATACGGGCTCGGGATTCGAGGCCGGGATATGGGCGATTGGGCCGGACATGCACAGGTTCGACATTCCCGACTGGGTGAAGCGCCACGTCAAGGAGCGGCGCGGGCGCCTCCATGCCTTCGCCGATATGGACCCGGCGACGACGGCATTGCTCGTGGTCGATCTCCAGCGCGGGTTCATGGACGAGACGGTGGCCCATTCCTTCGTGCCCGAGGCCATTGCCATCGTCCCCAACGTCAACCGCCTCGCCGCCGCGGTGCGCGCCGCCGGCGGGCGGGTCGTGTTCATCCGCATGGTGGCGACCGACCAGGCGGCGCGGGAGTGGTCGGTCTATTACGACGAACTTACCCTCGCGCCCCGTCGCAGCAAGCGACTGGACGGCATGCGGGCGGGCGGGCCCGGCTACGAGTTGTGGCCGGGGCTTGACGTCGGCGCCGCCGACCTGATCGTCGACAAGACCCGCTATTCCGCCTTCATCCAGGGTTCGTCCGATCTCGAGGCGGTGCTGCGCCGCGAAGGCATCGATACTGTGCTGGTCGCCGGCACGGTCACCAACACCTGTTGTGAATCGACGGCACGCGACGCCATGATGCGCAACTTCCGCACGGTGATGATCTCCGACGCCAATGCCGCGCGCAGCGACGAGGCGCACGCGGCGGCGTTGACGAATTTCTATCTCTCCTTCGGCGATGTCATGACCACGGGGGAAGCGATGGCCTACCTTGCCGCGAATGCGCGCGATGCCGCCGCCGCGGCCGGCCGGGTGCCCGGGTAACATCGCCCGTCATCGTTATGACAGCCGAGAACGCGTCGCCGCGCCTCCCCCCGTCCCCTGACTCGAGCGAATTCAAGACCTTCGCCGGGCGCCTCGACGTGCGCGTGATACGCTCGCTGCTGCCGTTTCTGTGGCACGAAAACTCGTTCGAGCTGCGCGCCCGCGTCGTCGTGTCGCTTGCCCTCCTTCTGCTGGCGATCGCCGCCAACGTCTGCGTGCCGCTCGTCTACAAGGCCGCGATCGACGTGCTCACGCCGAAGGGCGCGGCCCTGGTCGTGGTGCCGCTGGCGCTGATTGTCGGCTATGGACTGCTGCGGTTCACGGCCGCCGCGTCGAGCGAGGTCCGCGACGCCATCTTCGCCAAGGTGACCCAGCGCGCGGTGCGGCAGGTGGCGACCAGCGTCTTCCGCCATCTCCACGTGCTCAGCCTGCGCTTCCATCTCGACCGCCAGACCGGCGGCCTGTCGCGGGCCATCGAACGCGGCATGAGGGGAATCGAGTTCACCCTCGCCTTCATGCTGTTCTCCATCATCCCGACGATCATCGAGATCGTCGTCGTCTGCGCCATCCTGTGGCGCCTGTACGATTTCTGGTTTGCGTCAGTCACCTTCGTCACCATCGCGACCTATATCTACTTCACCCTGACCATCACCGAATGGCGGCTGCGCTTTCGTCGCGAGATGAACGCCCGCGACCAGGAGGCGAACACGCGGGCCGTCGATTCGCTGCTCAATTTCGAAACCGTCAAGTACTTCGGCAACGAGGACCACGAATCCCGCCGTTACGACCACGCCATGGAACGCTACGAGTCCGCGGCGGTCCGCAACAAGACCTCGCTGTCGCTGCTCAACGTGGGGCAGTCGTTCATCATCGCCCTCGGCCTGATCGCGGTGATGATCATGGCCGGCAACGGCGTCGCCGCCGGCACCATGACCGTGGGCGATTTCGTGCTGGTCATGACCTACCTGATGCAGCTCTACATGCCGCTCGATTTCCTCGGTTACGTCTATCGCGAGGTGAAGCAATCCCTTACCGACATGGAGGTGATGTTCAATCTGCTGCAGGTGCCTTCCGAGGTTACGGACCGGCCCGGGGCGAAGCCGCTCGCTGTCGATGGCGGCGAGGTGGTGTTCGACGACGTCGGCTTCGGCTACAACCGCGACCGGCCGATCCTGAAGGGCGTCAGCTTCCGCGTGCCGCCGGGGCGCCGGGTCGCCATCGTCGGCCCGTCCGGGGCGGGGAAGTCGACCATTTCCCGGCTGCTCTTCCGGTTCTACGACGTCGGCGGCGGGCGCATCACCATCGACGGCCAGGACCTGCGCGACGTAACCCAGGAATCGGTCCGCGCCGCCATCGGCATCGTTCCCCAGGACACCGTCCTGTTCAACGACACGGTTCATTACAACATCGCCTACGGCCGGCCCGGCGCGCCCGAGGAGGACATCATCCGGGTGGCGAAACTGGCCGCCATCCACGATTTCATCGAATCCACGCCGCAGGGCTACGGAACCCGGGTGGGCGAGCGCGGCCTCAAGCTTTCGGGCGGCGAAAAGCAGCGCGTCGCCATCGCCCGTACCATGCTGAAGAACCCCCATATCCTGGTGTTCGACGAGGCGACCTCGGCGCTCGACTCGCACACGGAAAAGGAAATCCAGGCGGCGCTCCGCCAGGTGTCGGAGAACCGCACTACCCTGGTCATCGCGCACCGGCTGTCCACCGTCGTCGATGCCGATGAGATCATCGTGCTCGACCAGGGCCGCATCACCGAGCGCGGCACTCACGCGGGCCTGCTCGCCAGCGGCGGACAGTACGCCGCCATGTGGGCGCGCCAGCAGGAAGCGGCGCAATTGCGCGAGACCCTGGCCCAGGACCTCGGTGAGGCGCTCGCCGGGCAGGAGATGGCGACCGAGGGCCTGACCGACGAGAACCTGAAGCGGATCTGACCGGCGGGCGTTTCGCCCGTCGCCGTCACGTCGCCCTAATAAGGCGTGTAGGATTTTTCCTCGATGATGTCGGCGCCGAGCGCTTCGTTGATGGCGCGCTTGAGGCGCGCGCGCTCGTCGTTGTTGACGTACACCGCGCGCGCGAGAGCCACGAACGTCTCGCCGAAGTCCTTGCCGCGCTCGCAGTCGCGGATGTCGTCCTCGATGTCCCACAGCTTGGCGTTCACCGCCTTGAGCCGGTCGTGCAGGTCGCGCACGTCGTCGCGTTTCGGGATATGTCGTTCCACCACCGCCGAAAGTTCGGCCAATTCGCGGCGCACGTTGGCGAGGCGGGCGGCGTCGGTCATGCGTTCGGACTTGATCTCGAGGATGGTCAGGCGGTCGACGGCTTCGCCCGGCGAAATGCGGATGGTGATGGAATTCGGATCAGCCATGAACCCGTTGCGCGCCGGGCGCCCCCGTCATGTCCTCAAAGGCACGGTCCCGGACGCCGGATGGCGGGGGTGGAAGACATCAATGGTGGGATAGCAGACCGGCGGTGTCCCCTCAAGCCCTGGCGCCACCGCGTTGCGGTTTCGGTTCCGGGATTATCGCGCATGGCGCCGGTCACACCGCTTCGAGCACCTTCTCCGGCGGGCGGCCGAGGCGGGCCTTGCGGCCGTTGACGATGATCGGGCGCTCGATCAGCACCGGCACCGCCGCCATGGCGTTTATGGCGTCAGCGGCGCTGGCGGTCCTGGGGTCGATCCCGGCCTTGGCCAGCGCCGCCTTTTCCCTCTTGCGCAGCATGTCGCGGGGATGGATGCCGATCAGCTCCGCGATCTTCTTGAGCCGGGCCCTGCTCGGCGGGGTCTTGAGGTACTCGATGATGTTGGGCTCGATCCCCTTCCTGCGCAGCAGCTCGAGCGCCTTGCGCGAGGTGACGCAGCGGGGGTTGTGATAGAAGTCGATGGTCATGGCGCGGTCTTCCTCGTTCGATGCTTTTGAGCCAGATACCCGGGCAAATGCCGGGAAATTATAGCGGTGCGGGTGCATCGCGAAAACCGGGACGGCGGGCGGGAAGTGACTTGCGCGGCGGCACGGGTTAATCTTTCCCGGCCCATGCTTCCCGTCGATCGACCCTTCCGCGACACCGCCGCCGCTGCCCGCGCCTTGCGCTGCGCGTTGCGTGCCGTGGCGCTCGGCCTTCTGCTGGCAGTGCCGGTGTCGGGCGCTCTGGCCCAGGGCGGCGGCGGGACGGACGCCCCTCCGCGCGCGGCGGCGGACGCTGCGGCACCGCCGACCACCGGCAACGCCGCCGAGCTGGAAGCGCTGTCCCGCACGCTCCGCGACGAGGCGGCCCGCGCGAAGTTCCTGGAGACCCTCGACGCGCTGATTGCCGCGCGGCGCGCGAACGAAGCAAAGGCCGCAGCGCCTGCCCGGCCGGCGCTCAGCGACCGTATCGCGGCGGCGGTGTCGGAACGCGCCGGCGCTCTGGCCACGCGCACCGCCGTGGTCCTGTCGGTCCTGAGTGAGGCACCACGTCTTATCCCCTGGGCGGAGAGCCAGGTGACGGAGCCGCGCAAGCGCGACCGGCTGGTGGGTCTCGGCTGGCGGTTCATCGTCATCGTCGGCCTCGGCATGGCGGCGCAGTTCCTGTTCCGCCGGGCGACCGACGGCACCCGGCGGCGGCTGGAGAGGGTGCCGGAGGACGAGGCGATGCTGGCACGCGGGCTGCGATTCCTCGGCCGCGCGCTCATGTTCTATCTGAACGCTTTCGCCTATGCCGGCGGTGCCTACGCGGCCTATCTGCTGCTGCCGATGCCGGGGGTCGGGGCGACGGTGCTGCTGGTCGGCGCCTCGTCGTTCTTCGTGGCCAAGCTCATTCTTGCCACGGCGCGCATGTTCCTGTCGCCCACCGTGCCCGGACTGCGCCTCGGGACCTTCAGCGACGAAACCGCGCAGTATCTTTACCTCTGGGTGCGCCGTCTGGTGCGGATCTTCGTTTACGCGTTTTTCCTGCTTGAAGCGGTCCGGCTCGTCGGGCTGCCCGGGCCGGCGCACGAATCCCTGATGTATATCGTCGGCTTCGCCTTCGCCGGATTCCTCGTCGTCTTCGTCATGCAGAACCGCGTGGCGGTTGCCGCGGCGATCCGCGGCCGGACGCGGTCCACGGCCGCCGGCGGTGCGCTCGCCCGTGTCGCCGCGGTCTGGCACATCGTCGCCTTCGCCTATATCGCCGCGGTCTATCTGGCGTGGCTGTTCAAGATCAGGGACGGATTCGAGTTCCTCATGATGGCGACGGGGTGGACGGCACTGGCCCTGGTGCTGGCCCGCGTTGTCGTGCTTATGGCCGACCGGGGTCTCGACCGGGTGATGCACATGGGCACCGGTATTGCCGGGAATACCCCGGCGGTCCGGGCCCGTGCCAACCGCTACATGGTTGTTCTGCGGGCCCTGACGCGATGGGCCATCGGCATCGTTGCGGCGCTCTTCATCCTCAGGGCCTGGGGGCTCGACACCCTCGGCTGGCTCGCCTCGCCCGACGGCGTGGCCGCGATCGAGAAAGCCGTCGTCATCGCCATCATCGTGGTCCTCGCGGTGCTGGCCTGGGAGGGGATCAATCTCGTCATCGCGCGCTATATCCGGCGCCTCGATTCCGCGGGCGCGAGCTCGGCCCGCGTCCGGACCCTGCTGCCGCTCCTGCGTACGACGGCGATGGTCGTCCTCGTGACCTTGGCCGGCCTGATCGCGTTGTCGGAACTGGGCGTCAACATTACGCCCCTTCTGGCGGGAGCCGGCGTGCTGGGGCTGGCCATCGGCTTCGGGTCGCAAAAGCTGGTGCAGGACGTCATCACCGGCCTGTTCATCCTGGTCGAGGATACGCTCGCGGTGGGCGACGTGGTGCGCTTCGACGCCGATCACGCGGGTGTGGTCGAGGGCCTGTCGATTCGCACGGTCAAGCTGCGCGATCTTGCCGGGAACGTCCATACCCTCCCGTTCTCGGAGGTCAAGACCGTCCTCAACATGACCAAGGGGTTCGCCTACTACGTCTTCGACGTCGGCGTTGCCTACCGGGAAAACGTCGACGACGTCATCGCCGTTCTCAGGGATATCGGCACGGAAATGCAGAAGGACACGGAATACGGCGCGTTCATCGCCGAACCGCTCGAAGTCCTTGGCCTCGACAGGTTCGCGGATTCCGCCGTCGTCATCAAGGTCCGGCTCAGGATCGTGCCGCCGATCAAGCAATGGGCGGTCGGGCGCGAATTCAACCGTCGCATGAAGGCGCGCTTCGACGCTGAAGGGATCGAGATCCCGTTCCCCCACCAGACCATCTATTTCGGTGAAGACCGTTCCGGCAACGCGCCGCCGGTGCGGGTCGCGTCGGTGCCGCCGTCATCGGAAACGGACTGATCACCGACGCCACTACCTGCCGGCAGAGGTGTCATCGTCGGCGGCTCCGTCGATGACCTCGCGGGCGATGCCGTAGGAGAACCCGGCACGCGCGAGCGCCGCGAGGTCGCGCGTCCGTGTGTCTTCGCCCGCGGGCCCGCGCCGCCATGGGCCGAGGCGCCGGCGGCGCGCGAGCGCGCGCGCCGCGGCGCGGTCCAGCGCGCGGGTATCGGCGGAGTCCCCGGACTCGGGATCGAGGCCGGCGATGGCGGCGGCAATGTCGTCGTCGGAAACACCCTTGCGCCGGAGCCGGAACACGACCGCCCGCACCGCGACGCCGCGCGCGAACAGGGTCCGCGCGCGGGCCTGGGCGAAGGTGGCATCGTCGATCAGCCCGGCGTCGCGGTAACGGACGACGATGGTATCCACCAGCGCCCGCCCCTCGGCCGGGTCGGTGCCGTGATGATGCGCGGCGCGATGGACACGGCGCATCAGCACCTCGGTCAGGCCCTTGGCGGTGGTGGCGAAGCGTGCGAGATAGGCGAGCGCCGCGTTCTCGAGCGAGGCGCGCGTGACCTTGCGCGGCACGCGCGGCCGTTTCCGGCCGCGCCGCGCATCTCCTGCCGCGCTCCTTGCCTCGTCCTTCGTCATCGCCGCCAAAAATGGCAGGCTTGCACGCCCTTGTCATCCCGCCCTAAAAAGGGGCATGTCGCTCCTGCCCGAGGCCTCCCCCCAGCGGTCCCTTGCCCCGCGCCCCATCGGGCGGGTGAACTGGCTCGGCCTCGCGGCCTTGGTGCGCAAGGAAATCCGGAGGTTCCTCGCGGTCTGGGTCCAGACCGTGGGGGCGCCGGCGGTCACGACGCTGCTGTTCCTCGCCGTCTTCACCCTGGCGCTCGGCCGCGCGTTGCAGGTGGTCGGCGGCGTGCCGTTCACCCAGTTCCTGGCGCCGGGCCTGATCATGATGGCGATGATCCAGAATTCCTTCACCAATTCGTCGTCCTCCATCGTGTCGTCCAAGATGCAGGGCAACATCGTCGATGTGGTCATGGCACCGCTGTCGCCGCTGGAACTCACCATCGGCTACGGCATCGGCGGCATGGTGCGCGGACTCATGGTCGGCACGGTGGTGGCGCTCGCCATGTCGGTGTTCGTAACGGTTGACATCGTGCATCCGTGGCACGCGCTCTTCTTCGCCATGATGGGTTCGCTGATGCTGAGCCTGCTCGGCGTGGTCGGCGGCATCTGGGCCGACAAGCATGAACAGAATGCGGCGGTGACCAATTTCATCATCACGCCGCTCGCCTTCCTGTCGGGGACGTTCTATTCGATCGAGCGGCTGCCCGGGATGTGGAACGTCGCCGCGCGTCTCGATCCGTTTTTCTACTTGATCGACGGATTCCGCTACGCCTTCACCGGCCATGCCGATGCTCCGATCGCGGTCGGTTATGCCATTATGCTGGCCGGCAACCTGGGGCTCGGGACGCTCGCCTGGCTGATGTTCCGTTCCGGCTACCGCCTTCGGGCGTGACGGGCCGGACGCGCGGGAAAGCCCGGATTCCGCGGGGTTAGGGGCACCCCGCCGGCCTTCGCCGCCGTTGACAGGCTGCCCCGGGATATGGATACTCACCGCTTTTTCCGCATCGCCCCCTTGGATTCGGCCTGATTCCGGCCGTCCGGCGCCATTTTCGGGCGCCCCGCAGGGGCAGGAGGGTACCTTGATTTCCGCCGTGATGCCGACCTACGCGCGGGCCGATCTTGCGTTCGAGCGGGGCGAAGGGGCGTATCTCTTCACCGCCGGGGGCGACCGGTACCTCGATTTCTGCGCCGGCATCGCCGTCGATTGCCTCGGCCATGCCCACCCGCACCTGGTCGACGCCTTGACGACGCAGGCCGGCAAGCTCTGGCACACGTCCAACATCTTCCGCATCCCCGGGCAGGAGCGCCTGGCGGAACGGCTGGTGGCGAATACCTTCGCCGACACCGTGTTCTTCTGCAATTCCGGCGCGGAAGCGGTCGAATGCGGCCTCAAGGCGGCGCGGGGGTATTTCGACGCCGTCGGCGCACCGGAACGCTATAGGGTGATCTGCGCCGAAAACGGGTTCCACGGGCGCACGCTCGCCACCATCGCGGCGGGGGGACAGAAGAAGCTGCTCAATGGTTTCGCACCGGCGATGGACGGCTTCGACCACGTCGGCTTCGGCAACCTGAATGAAACCCGCGCCGCCATCACCGACCAGACCGCCGCGCTCCTGATCGAGCCGGTGCAGGGCGAGGGCGGAATCCTGCCGGCCCAGGAGGACTACCTGCATGGCCTGCGGGAGATTGCGGACGAATACGGCCTTCTCCTGTTCTTCGACGAGGTCCAGTGCGGCATGGGCCGCACCGGTAAGCTCTTCGCCCATGAATGGGCGGGCGTCACGCCGGACATCATGGCGGTGGCCAAGGGCATCGGCGGCGGCTTCCCGGTCGGGGCGTGCCTGACCACCGAAGCGGCCGCCAAGGGCATGGGCGTCGGCGCCCACGGGTCGACCTACGGCGGCAATCCGCTCGCCATGGCGGTCGCCAATGCCGTCCTCGACGTCATGCTCGAACCCGGATTCATGGAGCGCGTGCAGAAGACGGGCGCGGAACTGGTTACGCGCCTCGAAACGATCGTGGAGAAGTACCCGAAGCTCCTCAAGGGCGTGCGCGGGCGGGGCCTGATGATCGGCCTGATGTGCCAGGACGATCCCAAGCCGCTCGTTCTCAAGCTGCGCGAAAACCGCCTGCTCAGTGTCGGAGCGGCCAACAACGTGATCCGGTTGCTGCCGCCCCTGATCATCGAGGAACAGCATATCGACGAAGCCATGACGATCATCGATTCAAGCTGCGCCCAGCTCTCGGGTGGGGCATGACCGCCGCCGAAGCCTCGAAGCGCGGCCCCAAGCCCGCCCCCCGGCGTGGCGCCAAGGGCCTGCGCCACTTCCTCGATCTCGACCAGATCCCGACGGCGACGCTCCGCGCCATCCTCGACCTCGGTCACGCCTACAAGCGCGGCGACGTGCTTCCGGGAGACGCGCGGCCGTGCACCGGCAAGACACTGGCCATGGTGTTCGAGAAGCCGTCCACCCGCACCCGCGTGTCGTTCGAGGTCGGGATGAAGCAACTGGGCGGTTTCGTCACCATCATCAACAGCCAGGAATCCCAGCTCGGCCGCGGCGAAACCATCGCCGATACGTCCCGGGTCCTGTCGCGCTACGCCGACGTCGTCATGTTCCGCACGCTGCGCGAATCGAGTCTGGTGGAAATGGCCGCCCATGCCACGGTGCCGGTCATCAACGGGCTGAGCGACAAGAGCCATCCCTGCCAGATCATGGCCGACCTGATGACCTTCGAAGAGATCAAGGGGCCTCTCGCCGGGCGCACGGTCACCTGGGTCGGCGATGGCAACAACGTCTGCGCGTCCTGGGTCCACGCCACGGCGCATTTCGGCTTTACCCTGCGCGTGGCGACGCCGAAGGCCCTGGCACCCGATACCCGCATGGTCGAACGGGTGCGCGCGGCCGGCGGCGATGTCGTGCTGTTCACCGATCCGGCGGAGGCCGTCGATGGCGCCGATTGCGTCGTCACCGATACCTGGCTCAGCATGGGCCACGGGGTCGACGGCGATGCCGCCCTCAAGGCGCATATCGCCCAGCTCGAGCCCTATCGCGTCGACGACGAGTTGATGGCGCGGGCGGCACTGGGCGCGGTGTTCATGCATTGCCTGCCGGCTTCGCGCGAGCGCGAGGTGTCGGCAGCGGTAATCGACGGCCCCCAGTCGGTGGTATGGGACGAGGCGGAAAACCGCCTGCACGTCCAGAAGGGAATCCTGCACTGGTGCCTGTCCGGGACGGGGGCCTGACGCGCTGATGGCTTCGTGGCCGGGGCTCGCGGAAGATCTCGTCCTGCCGTTCCGGGTCGAGCGAACCGGGCTGCGCGGCCGATTCCTGCGCCTCGGACCGTTGCTCACCGAAATCCTCGCGCGCCACGACTATCCGGTGCCCGTCTCGGGCCTGCTGGCGGAGTTGATCGTTCTTACGGCGGCGCTGGGCAGCGCGCTCAAGTACGACGGCATATTCACCCTGCAGACGAACGGTGATGGGCCCGTCTCCATCCTCGTCGCCGATATGACCAGCGCCGGCGCGTTGCGGGCCTATGCCCAGTTCGACGCGGGGCGTGTCGCCGCGCTCGCCGACGGGCCGGACCTGTCCCCGGTACCGGCGCTGATCGGTCAGGGGCATCTCGCCTTCACCGTGGACCAGGGACAGGACACCGAACGCTACCAGGGCATCGTCGCGCTGGAAGGCAGCACGCTGACCGACTGCATCCACCACTACTTTCGCCAGTCCGAGCAGATCGACGCCGCCATCAAGGTCGCCGTCGCCCATGACGGCGGGGCCGGCGAGGGGGAGCGCTGGCGGGGTGGGGCGATCATGGTGCAGCGCCTTCCCGACGTGAGCGGCGCGCCGGAGCGGGGCCGCGGCGAAGCCGACGAGGACTGGCGCGAGGTCGTGACCCTGATGGGCAGCGCCCGCACCGACGAAATCGTCGATCCGGCGCTCGCGCCCGACCGGCTGCTCTACCGCCTGTTCCATGAACCCGGGGTGCGCGCCTTTGCGCCGTTGCCGGTAAGCGCCGGGTGCCGGTGCTCGCGCCGGCGGGTGGCACGCACGCTCGCGGCCTTCCCGCGGGAAGAAATCCTGGCGCTGATGGAGGATGACGCCGTGAGCGTCCGCTGTGAGTTTTGCGGGGCGGATTATGCCTTCGACCGGGGCGCCATCGAGGCGCTGTTCGCCGCCTGACCGGGGTGTTCCCGCCGCCGGCGCGCGGCGCCTCCGCATCCCGCCTTGAAATCGTCCCGTTTCACGGTCACGATGCCATTCTCCGCAAGGCCCGGAATTGCGTCCGGGCGCTCATAAGACGACGGTCACGTCCCATGAAGCCTGTTCGACATGCCCTTGCATCCGTTTTCACTGCCCTCGCTTTGGGGGTGGTGGTGTCCTGCGCCACGCCGCCGGCGCAGCAGAATTTCCCCGAACTGAGCTACCGGCATCTCCCGCCCATCAACCTTGCGGTCGGGGCGTTCGATATCGAAAACCGCTACGTGCCGCCGCTCAAGGACCCCAATGTCGAACACCGCGCCCCCGTGCCTCCCTACAACGCGGCCCGCCAGTGGGGAATCGACCGCATCAAGGCGCTGGGCGGTCCGGACCGCGCGCGGCTCCAGATCCTGGACGCGTCCATCGTCGAGGTGCCGCTGGCGGTGACGGGCGGCGTCCGCGGGATGTTCACCCGCGACCAGGCCGCACGCTACGACGGCAAGATCGAGATGACGCTGGAGATCCTCGACCCCAATGGGCGCCGGCGTGCCTTCGTCACCGGACGCGCCAACCGCTCCGAGACGGTGGCCGAAGGCGCCCCCATCGCCGAGCGCGAACGGGTCTGGCTTACCATGACCGAGGAAATGATGCGCCAGCTCAACCAGGAGATGACGCAGAACGTCGAGCGCTACTTCGCCAACTACATGGCGCGGCCTTAGGTCAATTCCGCCAGAACGCCGGCGTGAGCAGGATCAGCACCGTGAACAGCTCGAGCCGGCCGAGCAGCATCCCGAACGACAGCAGCCATTTGGCCGGATCCGGCAGGGATGCGAAGGTGCCCGCCGGGCCGATGACGTCGCCGAGTCCCGGCCCGACGTTGGCGATCGCGGTCGCCGCCCCCGACACGGCGGTCAGGAAGTCCAGTCCCGTGGCGCCGAGCCCCACCGACAGCGCGCCGAACGACACGACGTAGAGGAAGAAGAAGCTGAGCACCGATTCGGAAACCGATTCGGGAATCGGCTTGCGGTTGAAGTGGGGCACGAAGACCCCGTGGGGCTGCAGAAGCTTGCCGATCTGGGCGGTGGTGGTGGCGTAGAGAACCTGGAGGCGGAAGACCTTGAGCCCGCAGGTGGTCGACCCGGCGCAGCCGCCGACGAACATGGCGAAGAAGAACACGGTCAGGGCGAACTCGCCCCACAGGCTGAAGTCGCTGGTGGCGTAGCCGGTTCCCGTCATCACTGAGACCAGGTTGAAGGTGACCTGCCGGATGGCGGGGCCGATCGCTTCGTCCGCGGCCATGATCCGCCAGCTCGCCAGCAGGAGGATCGCGGTGCCGGCGATGCCGAAGAACGTATGGACCTGGGAATCGCGCAGGAGAGGCATGATGTTGCCGCGCACCGCCTGGATGTAGAGCACGAACGGCAGCGAGCCCGACAGCATGAAGGCCACGGCGATCCACTCGATGGCCGGGCTGTTGAAATGCCCGACGGAGGCATCGGCGGTGGAGAACCCCCCGGTGGCGACGGTGGTCATGGCATGGGCGACGGCATCGAACCCCCGCATTCCGGCCAGCCAGTAGGCGAGCGCGCAGGCCATCGTCAGCCCGACGTAGATTATGCTGATGATGGCGACGACCTGGGCGACTCGCGGCAGCGCCTTTTCGGTCTTTTCGGACGATTCCATGCGGAACAGTTGCATGCCACCCACCCGCAGCATGGGAAGCACCGATACCGCCATGACGATGATGCCGATGCCGCCGAGCCACTGCAGGATGGCGCGCCAGATCAGGATGCCGGGCGGGGCCCGGTCGAGCCCTACGATCACCGTTGCGCCCGTGGTGGTGATGCCGCTCATCGCCTCGAATACGGCGTCGGTGTAGCTGAGCTCGAGGTCGGCCAGCGCGAAGGGGAGCGCCCCGAACAGCGCGATCACCAGCCACGAGACCGTGGTCAGCAGGAAGGCCTGGCGCACGCCCATGCGCGCCGCTTCCGTCCGCATGGTCAGGATCAGGGTGACGCCGATGAACAGGCAGGCGCCGGCCGCACCGGCGAAGACCCGCCAGTTCGCATGTCCGGTAACGATGTCGGCGAGCGCCGGCACGCCCATGCCCGCCGAGAGGATGACGAGAAGCAGTCCGATGATGAAGAAGATGGGGCGGATGTCGGGCATGGGCTCCGCGCGGCGGGGTCGGGCTGGGGCCGACTATAGGGCCTGCCCCGGTTTGCGGCAAAGGGGCCGCGCGCGGCTAGTCCCTCCAGAACGCCCGGGTCAGCAGCACGAAGACGGTGACGAATTCGAGCCGCCCGAGCAGCATTCCCGCCGACAGCACCCATTTGGCGCCGTCGGGCAAGGTCGCGAAGTTGCCGGACGGGCCGATGATCGGGCCGAGGCCGGGACCGACGTTGCCGATCGCGGTCGCCGCCCCGGACAGCGCCGTCACCGGGTCGAGTCCGAAGACGCTCAGCGCCAATGCGATCACGGCGAAGGTCAGGGCATAGAAGAAGAAGAAACCGAGCACCGATATGGCGACGGAGCTTTCGATCTCCTTGCCCTGGACGCGCGGCACCGTCACCCGGTGCGGCGCCAGAAGCTGCATCAACTGCTGATGGGCGACGGCGTAGAGCACCTGAAAGCGGAAGATCTTCATGCCGCCGGAAGTGGAGCCGGTGCAGCCGCCGACGAAGGTCAGGAAGTAGAAGGCGGCAACGGAATAGGCGCCCCACAGCGCGTAATCGGCCGAGGCATAACCCGTCGTGGTGATGATGGAGACGACGTTGAACAGGGCGCCGCGAATTGCGTCGTGGATCGCCATGTCCTGGGTCAGGACGGTCCAGGCCGCGATGGACAGGGTCGCCACGGCAACGAGGGCGAGGAACAGGCGCACCTGTTCGTCGCGCACATAGGCGGCAGGGCCCATTCGCAGCGCCCGTACGTGTACGGTAAACGTAATGCCCCCAAGCAGCATGAAGACGACGATGATGCCTTCGATCAGGGCACTGCGGAAAAAGCCGATGGAGGCGTCATGGGTCGAATAGCCACCGGTGGCCAGCGACGTCATGGCGTGATTGACGGCATCGAACAGGCTCATTCCTGCGGCCCAGAGGCTGAGCGCGCAGAGAGTGGTGAGACCGAGGTATACGCTGACCAGGGCGGTGGCGACCTGCTTGAGGCGCGGGAACAGCTTGTCGGAACGGTCCGACGATTCCGTGCGGAACAGTTGCATGCCGCCGACCTGCAACAGCGGCAGCAGCGCGATCGCGGTGACCACGATGCCAATGCCACCGATCCACTGAAGGATGGAGCGCCACAACAGGATTCCCCGTGGCATGCGGTCGAGGCCGGACAGTACCGTGGACCCGGTGGTGGTGATGCCCGATACCGCCTCGAACACGGCGTCGGCGGGACCGAGGCCGAGGTTGGAGAACAGGAACGGGATGGCGGCGAAGAGCGCGACCAGCGTCCAGCTCATCACCGTCAGCAGGAAGGCCTCCCGCAGCCCGAGGCGTCTTTCATCATTGGCGCCGCGCATCGACAGCACCAGGCTGCCGCCTACGAAGATCGTCACCATCGACGACACGGCGAACACGCGCCAGTCCACATCGTCGGACGCGACATCGACCGCGGCGGGAAGCAGCATGGCGACGCCCAACGCGCTCAGCAGCACGCCAACGACGAACAAAACGGGGCGAATATCGGTCACGGAGCTACCCGTATCTGATGCAAACGGCCGCGATTATGGTCCGGTGCGGCCGCTTGTCCACGCCAAACCGCGCTAGATCGTGGTTCAGGCGCGGTTCGGGCGCGCAAGATACCGGCATTTCGCGGGATTTTCTGCGCGAAAACCCGCACTGAAACGGCCCTGAACGGCCAGGATTACCGTGAAATCGCGACCGAGGCCGGTCTGTGCCGCATCATGAATTGGGCAGGTGGTGGTTGCCGGGCGTGCCGATCATGGCGAGGAACTCGCGTCGCGTCTTCTGGTCGGTGCGGAAGCCGCCGAGCATCCGGCTGGTGACCATCGTCGTTCCCGGCTTGTGGACGCCGCGGGTGGTCATGCACTGGTGCGCCGCCTCGATCACCACGGCGACGCCCTTGGGCTGCAGCACGTCCTCGATGGCCGCGGCGATCTGGGCGGTCATTTTTTCCTGGATCTGCAGGCGCTTGGCGTAGGCTTCGACCAGCCGGGCCAGCTTGGAGATGCCGACCACGCGCTTGTCCGGCAGATAGGCGATGTGGGCCTTGCCGATGATGGGCAGCAGGTGATGTTCGCAGTGGGATTCGAAGCGGATGTCCTTGAGCATCACCATTTCGTCGTAGCCGCCGATTTCCTCGAAGGTGCGGGCGAGGATATCCGTGGGGTCCTCGTCGTAGCCGCGGAAGAATTCCTCCCAGGCGCGCACCACCCGTTCGGGGGTGCCGCGAAGCCCTTCGCGGTCGGGGTCGTCGCCGGCCCAGCCGATCAGGGTACGAACCGCGGCCTCGGCCTCCATGCGGCTGGGCCGCTTGGGCGCACGGGGTTTGGCTTCAATCACGTTGCTGCGGTCGGTCTTCACGGGCCTGCCTCTCACGGTTTCACGAGGGTTGCGCCGGCGGGCTGCGCCGGGTCACCCGCAAGGAGCGAACCGCTTTCCCGTCGCCGGGGAAGGGCGCGCCGGACTAGTGGATCATCGGTCGTTCGCCGGGCGAATCCAAGGAAAAGGCCGGGATGTCCACTTCGAGGCCGTGGCCATCCACGGTCTCCATATAGTAGCGCCCCGCCATGATTCCGGAAGGCGTGGTCAGCGGCGTGCCCGAGGTGTATTCGAAGCTCTCCCCCGGCGCCAGCACCGGCTGTTCGCCGACGACCCCTTCGCCGCGGACTTCCTGGGTCCGGCCGGCCGCGTCGGTGATGCGCCAGTAGCGCCGCTTCAACTGGACCGTCCGGTCGCCGTGGTTCTCGATCTTGACCTTGTAGGCCCAAACGTAGCGGTGATCGCCCGGTTCGGACTCCTCATCGAGATAATAGGGCTCCACCGTGATGACGATGGAATGGGTGGTCGCGGAATACATGAACTCGTTTCCTCCTGGCCGCCTGGCCGCCTTTTGACGGGGCGAGCATGACCCCAAGAGTGAACCATGCGGGCGCGGGTGTCAAAGCGTGGCTGCCTCAGCCCGCGGCGGCGGCAAGCGCCTGGTCGATGTCCTTGATGATATCCTCCGGATCCTCCAGCCCCACGGAAAGGCGCACGTAACCAGCTGTAATTCCTAGATGATTTCGCTCCTCCTCGGACAGGCGCTGGTGCGTGGTGGTGGCCGGATGGGTGACCAGGCTCTTGGCGTCGCCCAGGTTGTTGGAAATGTCGATCAGTCGCAGCGCGTTAAGGAATCGGAAGGCGCCGGCCTTTCCTTTCGGCACCTCGAAGCCGACCACGGTGCCGAATCCGGACATCTGCCGCGCTGCAAGGGCGTGCTGGGGGTGGCTCGCAAGGCCCGGATAGACGACGCGCGGCAGCGTGCCCCGCGCTTCCAGCCGGGCGGCGATCCGTTCCGCCGAATCGCACATGGCGCGCATCCTGAGGTCCAGCGTCTCCAGACCCTTGAGCAGGATCCACGCGTTGAACGGGCTGAGCGCGGGCCCGGTATGGCGCAGGAACATGCGCAGGTGGTCTTCCATGTACTCCGGATCGCCGAGGATGGCACCGCCGAGCACGCGGCCCTGGCCGTCGATGTGCTTGGTGGCGGAATACACCACGATGTCGGCGCCGAGCGCCTGGGGCTTCTGCAGCACCGGCGAGGCGAAGACGTTGTCGACCACCAGCCGCCCGCCGGCCTTGTGCACGAGTTCCGCCACCGCCGGCAGGTCGATCACCTCGAGGCCGGGATTGGACGGCGTTTCCAGGAACGCGGCGCGCACCCCCCCGGCCAGCGCCTTTTCCCACTGGCCGATATCGGCGCCATCCACCAGGACCACCTCGATCCCGTAACGCGGAAGGATTTCGCTCACCACGTAGAGGCAGGAGCCGAACAGGGCCCGCGACGCGACCAGGCGGTCGCCGGCGCGCAGCATGCACGCCAGCGAGGCGAAGACCGCGGCCATGCCCGACGCGGTCGCGCGGCAGGCCTCCATGCCTTCGGCCAGTGCCATGCGCTTCTCGAACATGGCGACGGTGGGGTTGGAGAACCGCGAATAGACGAATTTGGTGTTCTCGCCCTTGAACGCCGCCTCGGCCTCTTCGGCATTGGCGTAGACGTAGCCCGAGGTGGCGAACACCGCCTCGCAGGTTTCCTGGAAGTTGGACCGGTCGAGCCCGCCACGGACGAGGTTGGTCCGGGTGCGATACCCGTTGCGGCCCGCGCTTTGATCACTCATCTGCGTCTCCTGTGCCGGTCCCGCGCCACAGGAACGGGTGGGACCGGGCAATAAAAAACCCCGACCGATGGGGCCAGGGCGGAAACCGCGCACCCGACCTTTTAGCGACATGTTTAACGTGGGCGCAAGCCGGCCGGCACAAATGACCACGTAGGGGGTTCATAGACCCAAGCACGCCGGTGGTCAAGGTTGAAGGGCGAAGCGGCTAGCGGTCGTGACGGTGGCCGGACCGTGATCCTCCACCATGCGCGTTGCCGTCGATCAGGTCGGCAAGGCTGTATTGCGACAAGGCGGCGATGAAGGCATTGCGTGCGACCTCCAGTGCGGCGTGAAAGCGCTTGTCGCCGGGCTGTACCTGGGGCCCGCGTGTCCCGACATGGCGACGGAAGGTAGGCTCGACCAGCTCGAGGACTTCGTCGAGACGAATGGCGCCGGCGGGCCTCGCCAGGGCGATCCCGCCACCCTTGCCGCGATAGCCGATGATGAACCGGTGCCGCGCGAGATTCTGCGACACTTTCATCAGATGGTTGCGCGAGATGCCGTAGGCTTCCGCGACGGCGGTGATGGGAATCTTCCTGCCCGGGCGCGCACCCAGGTACATCAGTACCCGGATCGAGTAGTCGGCATGTTTGGTCAGCATCATGGGTTGTGCCGGTCGTAATGGGGCGTAACATCATCGGAAAGCGACCCCGCCGCGACGGCAGGACACGTCTTCGGAGGGAAGACGGGAGCGACGGAAAGACGGGAGAACGTCGGCGGATGACGAGGAAATGCCCCCGTTCCAGGTCACGTCACCAAATCCCCCCAAAAGACATACTACTACTTTTTGTGTAACAATCATCCGCCATGCGATCAAGAGCCGGATACGCCGCCAGGCCGGGGGATCCACGGATTCCGGCGGTTTGCGTCGCCGAAGCGTGTTTTTGTTGCTGGCGAGCGGGGCTTGCCGCTAGAAATGGGCCCCTTGGATTCATCGCGGGTGTAGCTCAATGGCAGAGCTGTTGCTTCCCAAGCAACTGACGACGGTTCGATTCCGTTCACCCGCTCCATTTTCGCCCGCCGGCCCGCGACCGAGACGAAGGCACGGAGAGTGAGCGATCCCCCCATATCGGGCGAGCCTCAGGTGCAAGGTGAAGATCGGCCTCTGACCGGAACGGTCGCGCTGCGCAACCGTGATTTCCGGCTCTTTTTCTTCGGCAAGGCATTCGCGGCCATCGGGCAGCACATGGTGACGGTGGCCATCGGCTATCAGGTGTACGACCGCACCGGCGATCCGATGGATCTGGCCTACATCGGCCTGGCGACATTTGCGCCGGCCTTCGGTTTCGCCCTGTTTACCGGTTACGTCTCGGACCTGTTCGATCGCCGCCTCGTACTGTCGTACTGCTACGGCGTGATGATGACGGCGGCGGTATTGCTGTTCATCTTTACCGTTCACGGCGGTGCCGACGTCTGGCCGGCGTTCGTGATCATGTCCCTGATGGGGACGGGGCGGGCGTTCTACCAGCCGGCGTCCAATGCGCTGGTGCCCAATCTCGTGCCCGCCGTGGAGTTTCCCAACGCGGTCGCCTGGAACACCGGCGCCAACAAGGTCTCGCAGATGCTCGGGCCGGCACTTGGCGGAGGCCTTTACCTGATCGGGCCGGAGGTGGTCTACGCCACAGCAGCGGCCGCGTGCGTCGTCGGTATCGCGTCCACGGCGATGATCCGCACGCGTACCCATCGCACCGGCAAGGAACCGACCACCCTCAAGATTCTGTTGGCCGGCCTCAGCTACGTCTACCACAAGAAGATCATTTTCGGCGCCATCACCCTCGACCTGTTCGTCGTGATCCTGGGGGGCGTCACGGCGCTGCTGCCGGTCTTCGCCAAGGACATCCTCGAGGTCGGGCCGTCGGGTGCCGGCTTGCTGCGTTCGGCGGCCGCGTTCGGCGCTGTCCTGAGTGCCGCCCTTCTGACCCAGATCGCGATGACCCGCGGCGTCGGAAAGATCCTCTTCGTCATGGTGTTCATTTTCGGCTTCGCCACGATCCTGTTCGGGCTCTCCCAGTGGTTCTGGCTGTCGATGGCGGCGATGACGATTATCGGCGCAGCCGACATGGTCAGCGTCTATATCCGCTCCACGCTGCTGCAGATCGCCACTCCTGACGACATGCGCGGGCGGGTCAGCGCGGTCAACTCGGTGTTCACCGGGGCATCCAACGAAATCGGCGAATTCCGCGCCGGGACGATGGCGGCCCTGATCGGCACGATCCCGGCGGTCCTGTTCGGCGGCATCGGTTCGGTTATCGTCGCCGCCGTATGCTGGAAGCTGTTCCCGGTGCTGGTGCGGGTCGAGCGCATGGACCGTAATATGTAGGGACGCGGCAGGGTTCCGGCACTGGCTCGCCCGGTGGCGGCGGTCTATTCTGCCCGTTTCCCGGCGATGTGCCGCCGCGATTTCAGGACGCCATGGCCGAGTCCCGGACATCTTTCGCCGCACCAAGTGCCAAGACAACGGTGCGCGACCTCATGACCGTCGTCGCCGTGCTCGGCGCCGTTACGGTGCTGCGCCTCGTCGCGCTGGCCTACTACCGGCTCGACCTCTACCCCGACGAGGCGCAGTACTGGTCGTGGTCGCGCGACCTGGCCTGGGGGTATTTCTCCAAGCCGCCCGTCATCGCCTGGCTGATCGCCGCCAGCACCGCCGTCTGCGGCGCCGGCGAGGGCTGCATCAAGGCGTCGATCCCGCTCCTCTATTTTGCCACGTCCCTGCTGATCTACGGGATCGGCCGCCGGCTCTACGGCGGGACCATCGGATTTTTCGCCGCACTTGCGTTCATCACGCTGCCCGGCGTGAGCTACTCCGCCGTCATCGCATCGACGGACCCGCCGCTTTTCGCGTGCTGGGCGCTCGCGACCTATGCGCTGGTGCGCCTGGCCCAGGGGGAAGCGCGTCGCTTGGTCTGGTGGGTCGTGCTTGGCGCGGCCATCGGTCTCGGCCTCCTGTCCAAATACGCCATGGCGTTCTTCATCGTCGGCCTGGCGCTCTGGATCGCCTGCGACGGCGAGGCGCGCCGCCGCCTGGCGCTCCCGGAAACGGCTGGCTGGCGCCGGCTCGGCCTTGGCCTTGCCATTGCCGGCGCGATCTACCTGCCCAATCTCGTCTGGAACATCCGGTCGCAGTTCGTCACCTTCGCCCACACCGGCGGCAACGCCAACCTCCGCGGCGACCTGTTCCATCCCGATCACCTGCTCGACTTCGTCGCTTCGCAGTTCGGCGTCTTCGGGCCGGTGCTGTTCGCCGTCCTCCTGTTTGTGATCCTCCGCCCCACGCGCTGGCGGGCCGACTGGCGGACCCGCCTGTTCGCCGCCCTGATCTTGCCGATGCTGGTGTCGATCGCCGTGCTCGCGCTCCTGTCGCGGGCCAACGCCAACTGGGCGGCGCCTGTCTACGTCGCCGGCACGGTATGGGTCACCGCCGTCCTGATTGAGGGCGGCCGGCGCTGGCTCGCGGTGGCCTCCCTGGCACTGCATGTCGCGGTCGCCGCGGCGGTGGGTGTCTTGCCCGTCCTGCGCGACGGGCCCGGTACCTACGCAGGCCTGCGCTTTCCGCGCGGCCTCGACCCCTTCCTCCACTACGACGGGTGGCAGGAGGTCGGCGCGCGTCTTTCGGCGATCCGGGCGCGATTCCCAAGCGTGCCGCTACTGGTCGATGACCGCAAGCTATTGGCGGAGTTGCTCTACTACGTCCGGCCCTGGCCTGAGGATATCTACTCCTGGCGGCGCGACGGTCGGATCGGCGATCATTTCGACCTGACCCGTCCCATGCCGGAATCGCCGGGGGGCGACTACCTGTTCGTGACCGACTACGACGATCCCCGCTATATCCTGCGCCATTTCCGCGATTTTGCCATGATCGATGCGGTTTCGGTGCCCATTGCCGCCCGCCGGGATCTTCGCGTCTGGGTGTTTCACGTGCGCGGATTTCTCGGCTATAAGGCACCGCGCATGTTCTATGACGACAACCCGCTGGAGACCCGCAAAGGGCAGGCCGAAAGATGAGCCAGTACCGTATCACCGTCGACACCGGCGGCACCTTCACCGACGTGGTCTACTTCCGCGAAGATAAACGCGAAATCTCCATCCACAAACTGCCGTCGACGCCCCATGACCCGTCGCAGGCGATCGTCGCCGGGGTGCAGCACCTGCTCGACCAGGGGGTGAAGCCGGGAGACATCAAATATTTCTGTCACGGCACGACGGTCGGCACCAACGCGTTGCTGGAAGGGAAGGGCGCGCGCACCGGCTTGTTGGTCACGGAGGGATTCCGGGGCATCTACGAAGTCGGCGAACAATCCACGCCCCACGGGCCATCGGTGTTCGATATCGAGTACGAGAAGCCCAAGCTGCTCGCGCCCGAAAGCCTGACCGGCGAAGTGAGGGAGCGCGTCGATTTCCAGGGCCGCGTGCTGACGCCGCTGGACGAAGGGGCGCTGCGCGCGACGGTGCGGGGCCTGCACGCGAAGAAGGTCGAATCGGTCGCGGTCTGCCTGCTGTTCTCGTTCCTGTACCCGGCGCACGAGAAGCGGGTCGCCGAGATCATCCAGGAGGAAGCGCCGGGCGTCAGTGTGTCCCTGTCGTCGGACGTGCTGCCGCAGATCCGCGAGTTCTTCCGGCTGTCGACCACGGTGATCAACGCCTGTCTGCAGCCGATCCTGGAACGCTATGTCCATCACCTGGAGCGCCAGCTCGATTCCGCCGGCGTGCGCACGGGCAAGCGCTATATCATGCAATCCAACGGCGGCTCCGCCACCTTCGCCGCCGCCGCCCGCAAGGCAGTGGCGACCGTGCTGTCGGGCCCTGCGGGCGGCGTCACCGCGGGCGTAAATCTTGCCCGCGACGCGAAGGAACCCAACCTGATAACCTTCGACATGGGCGGCACCAGTTGCGACGTGGCGCTGATCCGCGACGGGCAGGCGTCCAACGCCAACCGTATCGAGGTCGACGGCCGCGTCATCGCCGTGCCGATGATGGACATCAATACCGTTTCGGCGGGCGGCGGGACGATCGCCCGCGTCGATACCGTGGGCCAGCTCCAGGTCGGTCCCGATTCCGCCGGCGCCGTGCCCGGGCCCGCCTGCTACGGCAAGGGCGGCACGCTGCCCACCGTGACTGACGCCAACCTCGCACTCGGCTATCTCGGCGAGGGCAATTTTCTGGGCGGGCGCATGCGCCTCGACACCGCCCTCGCCCGCAAGGCGCTTCAGGACAACGTCGCCGGCCCCCTCGGCATGAGCGTCGAAGCGGCGGCCGAGGGCATCGTCCGCATCATCAACGTCAAGATGGAAGAAGCGATCAAGGCGATCTCGACCATGCGCGGCTACGACCTGCGCGATTTCATGCTGGTCGCTTTCGGCGGCGCGGGGCCGCTGCACGCGGGGCAGATGGCGCGCGACCTCGGCATGCGCGGCGTGCTGGTGCCGCTCTATCCTGGTGTCAATTCCGCGATCGGGCTGCTGCAGGCCGACGTGCGCCACGACTACGCGGCCTCGCGCCTTACGCTGCTGTCGGAGGTCGGTCCCGGCGAGGTGTCGAGCCGCCTCGGCGTCCTGGCGGATCAGGCGCGGGCCGAGCTGCGGGCCGAGGGATTCAAGGCATCCGAGATCGCCCTCGAATACGGGATCGACATGCGCTACGCCGGCCAGGGCTACGAGCTGACGGTTCCCCTCGATTCCGCCAGGGTCACAGGGAAGGTCCTTGCCGCCATGCGCGCGCTGTTCGATGCTACCCACAGGCAGTTGTTCGGCCACAGCGCGCCGGACGAACCGGTGGAAGCGGTCACCTACCGGGTGACCGGCGTCGGCAGGCTGCCGGAGGTCCGCATGCCGACCTTCCGCAAGCAGGGCCAGAAGCTGAAGGATGCCCGCCTCGGTACCCGCCGCGCGCGCTTCGACGGCGAAACCGGCGATGTCGCCGTGTACCAGCGCGAGCGCCTCGACGTCGGCCACAGGGTCAAGGGGCCGGCGGTTATCGAGCAGCTCGATTCGACCATCGTCCTCCACCCCGGACAGGTGGCCGAGGTCGACCGGTTCCGAAACCTCCATATCACCGAAGGGAAGTGACATGGCACGGCTCACTCCATCACGGTCTTCTTCATCCCGGCGGGGTCGCAAGGCGCCCGCGCGACGATCCGTGAAAACGGCCCCGGCGCGCCGCCGCGACCACATCGACCCGGTGACCTTCCAGGTCATCAAGGCGTCCCTCGTCGGCATCGTCCGTGAAATGCAGAACTGCCTGTTCCGGACCGGGTTCTCCACCATCATCCGCGAGAGTCAGGATGCATCCTGCGCCCTGATGAACGCGAGCGGTGACGTCGTCGCCCAGCATGTCGTGCTGCCGCTCCACATCGGTGCCTTTCCCCATTGCACGGCGGCGGTGATCCGCGATTACGGCCACGATCTCGCGCCGGGGGATGCCTTCCTCATCAATCATACCTACGAAGGCGGCAGTCCCCACGCGCCCGACATGGCGGTGATCACGCCGATCTTCGTGGGCAAGCGGCTCATCGGCTTCTGCGGCAATATCGCCCACAAGCCCGACCTCGGCGGGCCGGTGCCCGGGAGCTGCTTCGCGCTGGCCAAGGAGATTTTCGCCGAGGGTCTGCATCTTCCGGCCGTGCGATGCGAGCAGGATTTCAGGCCCCTGCGCGAGGTCGCGCGCATCATCGGCGCCAATTCCCGTACCCCCGAAATGGTGCTGGGCGACATCCGCGGCCAGATCGGGGCGGACCGCCTGGGCGAGCGGCGGGTCGCCGAGCTCATCGGCAAGTACGGCGACAATCAGGTGCTGGCCAGTTTCGACGAGTTGATGCGGGTCTCCGAAGGCATCCTGCGCGCCGCCATCGCCAGGTGGAAGGACGGCCGCTTCGAGGCGGAACGCTTCGTCGACAACGACGGCATCGACCTCGACAAGCCGATCCGCGTCCATGTCGTCGTTGAGAAGAAGGACGACCGCATCTCGTTCGATTTCTCGGACTCCAACGACCAGACGCGCGGGCCCGCCAACATTCGCCCGCCGCTGGTGCAGGCGGCGATGGTCTATACCCTCATCACCCAGGTGGATCCGAGCATCACCATCAACTCCGGTCTCCTTCGGGTGGCGGAGATCAAGTTGCGCGAGGGCAGCGTCGTCAATCCGATCTTTCCGGCGCCGGTCAACACCTACATGCCGACCGTGACGGCGGTCACCGAAGCAACCGTCGAGGCGATGAGCAACATCGTTCCCGGCCGGGCCCGCGCCGACGGCTGCGGCTCGCGCTCGATCATCATCGGCGGCCGCTCGACCCGCTCCGGCAAGGGCTACGTGCAGTATGAGATCGTCGGCGGTGGCACCGGCGGGCGGGCGATGAAGGACGGCGTCTCGGGCGCCTGCTCGCACCAGTCGAACGCCCGCGTCGCTCCGATCGAAATCATCGAGTCCGAGTTTCCGACGCGCCTGCGCCGGTTCGAGCTGATCCGCGATTCGGGCGGCGCCGGCGAAAACCGCGGCGGCCTCGGCGTGCTGCGTGAATATGAAAACCTGGGGGAGGCGCGGTTCTCGATCCGCTCCAACAAGCATTTCATTCCGCCGCGCGGTGTGGCGTCCGGCAATGACGGGCGGTGCGGGCGGCTCACGGTCCATCCGGGCGAGGCGGAGGAGAAGATCCTGCCGTCGCGCTATTCCGACTACCCGCTCGCCGACGGCGACATCTTCTGCCTGGAAACGCCCGGCGGTGGCGGCTACGGCGATCCGAAGAAGCGCGCGCCCGAGCGCGTCGTCAACGACGTCAACGAAGGCTATGTGTCCGTGGCGGCGGCGCGGGAAATCTACGGTGTCGCCCTGGCGGAACGGGATGGTATTTTTGTGCTCGACGAAGCTGCGACCCGCACGCTTCGGAGAGCCTAAGCCTTCGAGCCCAGCCCCAGCCGGAACGGCCAGGCACCCCTCGGGCGCGGCGTGTACCGGCCGGCGAGGGCCTCGGGAAGGTCGATGCCGGAGCGGGCGAAGATGCCGCGCATCCATACTGCGGCGGCGAAGCCGATCCAGGCGCCGAACACCACGTCGGAAACAAAGTGCTGGTACTCGGCCACCCGCGTGACGAGAACCGCCAGCGCTACCGCGAGGAAGGCCACCCGGAAGCGCGGCAGAATAAAGCCGAGTCCGACCATCATCGCGGTGATGGTATTGGCGTGGCCGGATGGAAAGGACATGAACTTCGCGGTCAGGCTGAGCCAGTGGAAACCGGCATCGCCCGAGCTCAGGAAAACGCCGGGGCGGGCCCGCCCGAACAGAATCTTCAGCAGGATCCCGGCCAGTCCGGCCACCGCGGTCGCGGCGAACAGGTAGAGCGGCAGCATCGACCATGCCTTGAACTGCAGCTCGCGCGCCGTTCCCGGCGCCACCTTCGCTCCGAGCCACAGGGCGGCGAAACACAGGGCGAAAATGATGTACCAGCGCGTCGATTCGCCGACGTTGGCGACGCGCTCGAACCAGACATGAAGATCTGGCGGCGCCTTTGCGGCCCATCGGGCGACGGGCTCATCGATGAAGGCGACGCACAGGGTGGTGGCGGCGGCGACCCCCGCCAGAATCATCAAATGTCGCCGAAACGAACGGGTCTGCATCAGTTCGGCCACAGCACGCGAAACCTCATCCCGGGCGATCAGCCAATGATGCAGCGTCCAGGCGACCCCGATGTTGATGAAGCCGGCGAAGACGATATCGGACAGCCAGTGCGATCCCTGGGCCATGCGGCCGAGCCCTATGATGGACCCGGCGGCGACGGCCGCAGCGACGGCGGCCCGGCGCCGGGTGCCCGGTGCCGCCAGAAGGGCGAAGGTGACAAGGAAAAACCCCACCGCGGCATGGCCTGAGACAAAGGCGCAATTGGCCGGACACTCCTTCGCTGGAATGATCGCGGAACTGAACGCCTTGGGGCCGCCGAATTCGACGATCTGCGCCGGACGCGCGCGGCCCCAGTTTTCCTTGAGCAGGCCGTTGCTCAGGAGCCCCGGGCCGACGGCGAGCGACAGCGCCACGTAAACGATGACGGCGCGGCGCACGCGAAACCGCGCCAGTGCCGGTATGAGCCAGGGGAGGGTCGCGACGATGAGCCCCGCCACGGTCAGCCACGGGATGACCGGCACGGATTCGTAGATCGCGACGACGGGCCACCACTCCCTGAGCGGAAAATGCTTCGGCGGAACGTGAAAAAGGCGCGCGGTTTCGATGTCGAGGCCGGGGAACAGGACGAACACGAAGGCCGCCGCAACCGCCAGAGCCAGAAAGTAAGCTGGTTTCATCGTCCTTCCGGTTTCGCCCGGTAAAGGGTGAGGCGCGTCAGGCGCCCGCGCGCCGTGTTGAAGCCGGATGCGGTTCCGAGCCGTTCCGCGGCGATCCCGAGGGCGGCGAGCGCGGCCGTGAACTTAGCCGTCTCGGCGCTCTCGATCAATGCCACTGCGCCGGGTCGGGAGGCCAGATGCCGCGCCGCGCCGGCGCCCCCGGTGAGCACGGTGTCCGTCCCCAGGGCGAAGACGATGCTGGGCTCTGCGTAGCCGGCGACCGCCACCGACGGCCCCGGCGTCAACCGGTGCCGGCTGACCAGATCGACCGCCGCCCGGGTCGGCCAGATCGGCAGCGCCGGCAGGGTCAGGGCAAACGTCACGCCGACGAAAGGCACGACGGCAAGGGCGGCGAGCCCGAGCGCCCCTGCAGGGCGCCTCCACCACGCCCAGACGCCTCCTGCCAGCGCCGCCACCGCCAGTGCCACGGCGGCGATCCAGGTGCCGGGCGGCAGGCGCAGGCTGAGATAGGAGAGAAGGGTCGGCAGGGCGGCTGCGAGTGCGATGCCGACGACGGCGCTCAGGGTGATCCAGGTACGCGCGCCCCAGCGTCTCAGGCGATCCGTGAAGGATTCCGCTGTCGCGGCGAGCCCGATCAGCAGCGCGAGAGCGGGATACAGCGGCAGTACATAGTGGGCGAGCTTGGTCGGCACCGCTTCGAACATGAGCCAGGCGGGCACGGCCCAGGCCAGGGCAAAGCGGACCACGGCAGCCTCGCGGTTCATCCAGGCCCAGGCCAGCGCCGGCGCCAGAAGGATCGAGGCGGGGAAGAAGGTGATGGCCGCCAGCGCCAGGTACATGCCGGGTGGGCCGCCGTGGGATTCGTGCGCGCCCACCAGCTTGGGCAGCAGGTCGCCGGTGAACGCGGCCGCGACGAAATTGCTGTCCCCCAGACTGGAAAGAATGAACCACGGCGCGGCGATGGCCACGGCGAGCAGGCATCCCCACAGCGGGTGCAGCGCCGCGCGAAACCGTCGATTGCTGCCGGTGCCGCGATCGGCGATCAGCAGCGCGGCGATGGTCAGCCCGGCGATCAGCGGTGCCACCGGTCCCTTGATCAGGATTCCGGTGCCGAGAGCGCCCCAGAACAGGGCGGCGAGCCACGGGGCCGTTGCCTGCTCCGCACGTGCCGCCGTGTAAAGGCGCAGGAGCGTGCCCTGGGCCGCGACCACGAGGGCGAGCAGGATCGCATCGGTCTTGGCGATATGGGCCTCGACCGCGAGCAGCAGGCAGGACGCCAGCGCCAGCGCGGCAAGGAACGCCGCTTCGACGCCGGCGACCGGCCGGGCGAGCGCGAACAGCAGCAGCACCGCACCGATGGCGCCGAGGACCGACACCAGCCGGTAGGCCCAGATGGCGCCGGTATCGCCGCCGGCGAACGCCTGGATCGCGGCCGCCTGGAGCCAGTAGATGCCCGCCGGCTTCTTGTCGCGGGACTGGTCCTGAAAGCGGATATGGACGAAATCCCCGCTTTCCATCATCTGCCGGGTGGCCTGGGCGAAGCGGGCCTCGTCGCGGTCGGTCACCGGAAGGGCGTGGATTCCCGGGAGATAGAGGGCGAGGCCCAGAAGAAAGAGCAGGACGAGGGCGCGGGGTCCCCGGATGGTGCGCGGCAGGGTCATGATCGACGTGGGCTTCCCTTCCCGGGCCTTGGTTTCCGGGGTTCCGGAGGAGTGTATCAACAAACGCCTTGGACAAGAATCGCCCCGTTCTGTAAAACCCGAGCAAACCGGACACCCCGCGGAAAGAGATGCAGGCAAGCCCGTCACCCGTGCTCTCGGTCGTCGTTCCCGTACGCAACGAAGCCGACAACATTATCCCGCTGATCGAGGAGATCCACGCGGCGCTCGAGGGCGCGCACGCGTTCGAGGTGATCTACGTCAACGACGGCTCCTCCGACGCGACGGCGGACCGCCTTGCCGAGGCGCGCACCCGCTTTCCCCGGCTCCGCGTAATGACCCATCGGGTGAGCTGCGGCCAGTCCACCGCCATCCGCACCGGCGCCGAAGCCGCGCGCGGCACCTGGATCGTGACCCTCGACGGCGACGGCCAGAACGACCCGGCCGATATCCCCGCTCTGGTGCGGATCGCGATCGAGGATGCGACGGGACGGGTGCACCTGGTCACCGGCATTCGCGCCAAACGTCAAGACAACTGGCTGCGGCGGGTCTCCTCGCGTGTCGCCAATACCGTCCGCCAGGCCCTGCTGCGCGACGGCGTCAGCGACACCGGCTGCGGCCTCAAGGTGATGCGCCGGGACGCCTTCCTCCGCCTGCCGTACTTCGATCACATGCACCGCTATTATCCAGCGCTCATCATCCGCGGCGGCGGTGCCATCCGTTGCGTTCCCGTCAATCACCGTCCGCGCCTGCGTGGCACCTCGAACTACGGCCTGTTCGACCGGCTGTGGGTCGGCATCACCGACCTGTTCGGGGTGGCCTGGCTCGCCCGCCGGGCAAAGCGGCCCGACATCGCTCCCGAAAGCTGATCGCTTCATGTCCGCGCTCAAGCCCTATCTGCGCGGCCTCGTGCTGATCGCGACCTTCGTCGCGCTCGGCTATCTGGTCAAGGAAACGGGCCTGTACGACCTGCTTGACGAACGCTGGATCGACCGCGAGATCCGCGGCCGCGGCATCGCCGGCGAACTCCTGTTCCTGGGTCTCGGCGCGGTGCTGACCGCCATCGGCTTTCCGCGCCAGGCGGTGAGCTTCCTCGGCGGCTACGCCTTCGGCTTCGGCGCGGGGACGGCTCTCGCCCTTGCCGCCGCCGGCTGCGGCTGCATCCTCGCCTTCACCTTTGCCCGCATCCTGGGGCGTGAATTCGTGCGCGGGAAATTCGGCCCGCGCGTGCGCCGCCTCGACGATTTTCTGCGCGACCATCCGTTCTCCATGGCGCTCCTGATCCGCCTTCTGCCGGTCGGTTCCAATGTGGTGACGAACCTTGCCGCCGGCGTGTCCGGCATCCACGCCGTGCCCTTCATCGCCGGCTCGGTCATCGGCTACCTGCCGCAGACCGTGATCTTCGCCCTGCTCGGGTCGGGGATTCACCTCGACCCGAGCCTCCGCATCGGCGCCAGCGTGGTGCTGTTCGTGGTATCGGGCATGCTCGGCGTCTACCTGTTCCGCCGTTACCGCACCAGTCGCGCGCTCGACGCCGATGTCGCCCTCGGCGCCGACGGCGGGGGAAACCCCGACGGGGGCGGGCGATGAGCGCCGCGCACCGCCGTGCCGTGGTGCTGCTGTCGGGCGGGCTCGATTCCGCAACCGTGCTGGCGATGGTTCAGCGCGACGGGTTCGAGGCGTATTGCCTGTCCTTCCGCTACGGCCAGCGCCACGCGATCGAGCTCGATGCCGCCGAGGACGTCGCCCGGGCGCTCGGTGCCGCCCGCCACGTGGTTCAGCCCATCGACCTGCGCGCCTTCGGCGGTTCGTCCTTGACCGCCGACATCGACGTGCCCAAGGGCCGCGACGAGGCAGCGATGGCCTCCGGCATCCCGGTCACCTACGTGCCGGCGCGCAACACCGTGTTCCTGGCGCTCGCGTTGGCCTGGGCCGAGGTGCTGGCGACGGGCGACATCTTCATCGGTGTCAACGCCCGCGACTACTCCGGCTATCCCGACTGCCGGCCCGAATACATCCGGGCCTTCGAAACCATGGCCAACCTCGCCACCCGGGGCGCCGTGGAGGGCACCCTGCCGGTCCGCATCCACACGCCGCTGATCGCCATGACCAAGGCGGATATCATCCGCACCGGCACCGCGCTCGGGGTGGATTACGCCCTGACCCAAAGTTGCTATGATCCGGACCCGGCGGGCCGTGCCTGCGGGGCGTGCGATTCCTGCACGCTGCGGCGCAAGGGCTTTGCCGAGGCCGGTGTCCCCGATCCCACCTTTTACCAGCAAAGGTCCTGACCATGTCTGCGTTGTCCCGATATCGTTCGACCCTCGTCTATATCGCGCTGATCGTCGCGGTGAACTGGGGCTTCACCGTGGTGCCGCTGGTCAAGATGCCGGGGGGCGAGATGTGGCCGCCCCTGTCGCTGGCGGTGGGTTTCATTTTCGTGGTGCGCGACTTCGCCCAGCGCGAGATCGGCCATCGTGTGCTGTTCGCCATGCTGATCGGCGCGGCGCTGTCCTATGTCATGGCTTCGCCCTATGTGGCGCTTGCCTCGGCGGCCGCATTCCTGGTCTCGGAATTGGCCGACTGGCTGGTCTATACCGTCACCCGGCGCCCGCTGTCGGAACGCATCCTTTATTCCAGCCTGCTCGGCACGCCGGTCGATTCGGTCGTGTTCCTGTGGGGCATCGGACACCTGTCGGTCACCGGCGTCGCCGCCATGACGGTGTCGAAGATGCTGGGCGCGCTGGTGGTGTGGTGGTTGATCCGCCGCCGGGAGACGGCTGCGGCAGCCTGACCCCTATATCCCTATTGCCGCTCCGCGCGCGGCGCGGCCTGGTTGAGCCGGTCGAGGACGTAGAGCAGCACCGCGAAGAATGCGTAGATGTAGAAGAAGACGTTCACGAATGGCACGACCGCGAGGATCGCCCAGGCCCATTGGGTGCGGCCCATGCGGCCCGCCACCAGATAGACGCCGATCGCGATCGGGATCGAAACCACGATCAACCATAGAAATGCTGGGAATAACATCCCCCCGGAATCCCAGTCGTTCTCGTACATCATCATTTCCCCCTCGTGTTGTGATCAGCCACGCCCGCGGTAGGGGGGCATGCCAGGTTCTGGCAGGTGAATACCCTCGGGCGGGTCGCCCGACTGGTAGAACACGTCGATGGGAATGCCGCCGCGGGGATACCAGAAGCCGGAAATACGGAGCCAGCGCGGCGTCGCTGCCTCGGTCAGGCGCTTGGCGATGGTGAGCGTGGTCGATTCGTGGAACGCGCCGGTGTTGCGCCAGGACGCAAGGAAGAGCTTCAGCGACTTGCTTTCGACGCAGCGTTCGCCCGGCACGTAGTCGATGACGAAATGGGCGAAGTCGGGCTGGCCGGTGATCGGGCACAGGCAAGTGAACTCTGGGCAGGAAAAACGCACCAGATAGGGGGTGCCGGGATCCGGGTTGGCGAAGGTCTCAAGCGTCGCTTCGTCGGGACTGGCGGGTAGCGGCCTCGGCTGGCCGAGCTGGCGGAGGCCGGGCGGTTCGGGCGTATCACTCATGGCGGCATCTTACGGCGGCCCCGGGTTCAAGTCCATGCGGGGACCTACAGTGGCTCGATGTCGCCGTGCGCGAGGTCCGCTTCCCAACGGTCGGCGGTTTCCGTGAATGTTCCCCCCTCGATCGCGGCGCGGAGGCCCGCCATCAGGTCCTGGTAGAAGGTGACGTTATGGGCCGTGAGCAGCATGCCTGCCAGCATTTCCTCGGCCCGGAACAGGTGATGCAGATAGGCGCGCGAGAACCGCACGCAAGCGGGGCAGCGGCATTCGGCATCGAGCGGCCGGGGATCGAGGGCGTGACGGGCGTTGCGCAGGTTGACCTCGCCCCGCTGGGTGAACCCCTTGGCGGTGCGGCCCGATCGCGTCGGCAGGACGCAGTCGAACATGTCCAGCCCGCGCGCGACGGAGCGGATCAGGTCCTGGGGCGTGCCCACCCCCATGAGGTAGCGTGGCCGGTCGGCGGGCAGGTGCGGGACCGTCGAGTCCAGCGTGGCGAGCATCCTGTTCTGGCCTTCGCCGACGGCGAGGCCGCCGACGGCGTAGCCGTCGAATCCGATGGCGCAGAGGGCACGGACCGATTCCTCGCGCAAGTCGGGATGGATGCCGCCCTGTACGATGCCGAACAGCCCGTAGCCCGGCCGCTCGCGGAACGCCTCGCGCGACCGCATCGCCCAGGCCATGGACAGGCGCATGGAGCGGGCCGCCTCCGCCTCCGTCGCCGGGAAGGCGGTGCATTCGTCGAGCACCATGGCCACGTCGGCATCGAGCTGGTGCTGGATGTCCATCGCGCGCTCGGGCGTGAGCTCGTGCTCCGAACCGTCGAGGTGCGAGCGGAAGGTCACCCCCGCTTCAGTGATTTTGCGCAGCTTGGCCAGGCTCATCACCTGGAAGCCGCCGGAATCGGTCAGTATCGGACCCGGCCAATCCATGAAGCGGTGCAGCCCGCCCAGCGCCGCGATCGCTTCCGCCCCGGGGCGCAGCATCAGGTGATAGGTATTGGCGAGGATCATCTCGGCACCGGCGGCGCGCACGGCGTCCGGCGTCATTGCCTTGACCGTGGCGCGGGTGCCTACCGGCATGAAGGCCGGCGTTTCCACCGTGCCGTGGGCGGTCGTGATGCGCCCGCGCCGGGCCGCGCCCGATGTGGCGAGAAGATCGAAGCGGAACCGGGACGCGCTCATCGGTCGGTGACGCGAACGCCAGGCGCTGGATGCAGCAGGCAGCAATCGCCGTAGGAATAGAACCGGTAGCGCCGTGCCATGGCATGGGCATAGGCCACCTGCATCCGGTCGAGCCCGGCAAAGGCGGCGACCAGCATGAACAGGGTCGAGCGCGGCAGGTGGAAATTGGTCAGGAGAAGGTCCACGGCGCGGAAACGGTAGCCGGGCGTGATGAAGATGTCGGTGTCGCCGGCGAAGGCGCGGAGCCGGCCGTCTTCGCCGGCCGCCGCCTCCAGTAGCCGCAGCGCCGTGGTGCCGATGGCGACGACCCGACCGCCCCGCAGGCGTGCACGGTTGATGAACTCCGCGGTGAAGGCGTCGATCTCGCCCCATTCGGCATGCATCCGGTGCTCCTTCACGTTCTCCGTCTTGACCGGCAGGAAGGTGCCCGCGCCGACATGCAGGGTCAGAGTTGCGCGCTCGATACCCCTGGCCAGCAGGCGCCGCAGCAGCCCTTCGGTGAAGTGAAACCCGGCGGTGGGCGCGGCGACGGCACCCGGCTTGGCCGCGAAGACGGTCTGATAATCGGCAATATCGCGTTCATCCGGCCCGTCGTCGCGCGGGATGTAGGGCGGTAACGGGGCCGATCCGTAGCGTTCCAGAGCCGCAAGGACCTCTGCTTCGGGGAGGGCGAACTCCAGTTCGACCTCGCCTTCCTCGCCCCTGGCGGCGACGTCGGCGGCGAATCCCTCGGCGAAGACGATCACGTCCCCCGCGCGCAGCTTGCGGGCGCCCTTGGCGAAGGCGTGCCAGCGCGATGGCGACAGCGGTTTGTGCAGGGTGATCTCGACCTTTGCGTCACCGCGGCGGCCCCTGAGACGGGCACGCACGACGCGGGTGTCGTTGACCACGACCACGTCACCGGCGTGCAGAAGGTCGGGCAGGTCGGCGACGCGACAGTCGTTAAGTCCTTCTCCAAGGGTTTCGGCCTGCCGGACTTCGAGAAGCCGCGCCGCTTCGCGCGGCTCCATCGGCCGCGTTGCGATCAGGTCGCGCGGAAGATCGAAATCGAAATCAGCAAGCTTCATGATGCGACGCGTCTTCGTACTCGCGCGGTACGCTTCGGCTTCCCGGTGTTGCGGGCGAAGCCACCGCGCCATTCCATACGGACCGATTCATCGGGCTCGGTTGCCAAATGCAGCTCGGCGAGCGCGGCGAAGGCGTCCGGCGCGAGCAGGCGCGACAGGGCCCATACCGCCATGCCGCGCACGAGCGGCGAGGCGTCGCCGAGCAGGCCGGCGGCGCGGGACGCCAGCGCCACGTCGCCGGCGTTGCCGATGGCGATGAGGACGTTGCGAATGAAGCGGTCGCGGCCGATCCGCTTGATCGGCGAGCCGGAGAAGACACGGCGGAAACCGGCGTCGTCGAGGCCGGCGAGGTCGGCGAGCTTGGGCGCCGTCAGCTCGATCCGCGGCAGGAAGGCCAGTTCCCGGGTGCGGGCCGCGTATTTGTTCCACGGACAGACGGCGAGGCAGTCGTCGCAGCCATAGATGCGGTTGCCCATCGGCGCGCGGAATTCCTCGGCAATGGGACCCTTGTGCTCAATGGTGAGGTAGGAGATGCAGCGCCGCGCATCGAGTTGGCCCGGCCCGGGAAATGCCGCCGTCGGGCAGGCGTCGAGGCAGGACCGGCAGGTGCCGCAATGGTCGGTCCCGGCCGCGTCGGGAGGCAGGTCGAGGGTAGTGAAGACTTCCCCCAGCAGCAGCCACGAGCCGTGCCGGCGCGACACCAGGTTGGTGTGCTTTCCCTGCCAGCCGAGTCCCGCCGCTTCCGCCGCGGGTTTTTCCATCACCGGGGCGGTATCGACGAAGACCTTGACCCCGGCGCCGGTGGATTCGGCGATCCACCGCGCCAGTTGCTTGAGACGGGGCTTGATCACGTCGTGATAGTCGTGTCCCCGCGCGTAGGCGGCTATGGAGCCACGATCCGGCCGGGTGAGCAGCGCCAGGGGATCGCCCGGCGGCGCGTAACTGATGGCGAGCGCGATGACGGAACGGGCCTCGGGCCATAGGCCCGGCGGGCTTGCGCGCTCGTCCACCCGGCGCGCCATCCAGTCCATGCCGCCGTGGTGACCCGCACCCAGGTACGCGGCCAGGGCCTCGCGCCCGTCGGGCACCGTTCCCGCCGCGGCAAAGCCAACGGCGTCGAAGCCCAAGGCTTCCGCCCGTGCCCGGATGGCGGTCTTGATCTCGTCCGTGTCCATGCTGGTTGCTCGGTTTTTCCTGCCGGGGGCCTTACCTTAGCGGCTCCCGCGACCGGCGCAAGATGGCCCCTGGAAGGGCGCCATTGTTGGAATTCGAATGGTTCCGGCCTAGAATAGTTCGCAAGCTAATGGTCCTCGTCGCACATCGGCAAGGGCCGGGACAAAGGCAGGGCCCCCATGACCGACCAATTCGATCTGGTACCCGAAGCCGCCGCCGCGGCCGAGGCGGCCGCCAAGGGCAAGGACGTCGAGTTCCATTCGGAGACCAGCGTCGGCTACCTGCTGCGCGATACCTACCGCGTCTTCACCCGGGTCCTTCAGGCGCGTATCTCCACCCACGGCGTGACCATCGGCCAGTGGTATTTCCTGCGGGTGCTGTGGGACGAGGACGGGCTCACCCAGCGCGAACTGTCCCAGCGTGTCGGCATGATGGAGCCGACCACGGTCACCGCCCTCAACGGCATGGAAAAACGCGGCTACGTCAGGCGCGTCCGCAACACGGACGACAAGCGCAAGGTCAACATCTACCTGACCGACCGCGGCCGTGCCCTTCGCAACATCCTGCTGCCGCACGCCATCGACGTGAACGTGCGCGCCGTGGCCGGCGTGCCGCTCGCCGACGTGGAGACGCTGCGTCGCACGCTCCATACGATGAAGCGCAACCTTTACGGCCTCGCCCCCTAGGGACGGCCGTCAACACCCAAGGACAGGGAGAGACATATGGCGACCGCCGCAGCGGGCTCCAATACCGGTGCATCGATCACAAGCCTCCGCATCCAGCTCGCGGCGCTGACCCGCCTGCTGCACAAGGAAGGCATCCTGACGTATTCGGGTCACGCCAGCGTGCGCATCCCCGGCCGCGACGCGTTCATGATCCAGTCCATCAACGACAGCCGCGCCGGGATCAACCCGGAAGGCTTGCTGATCTGCGATTTCGCCTGCAAGGTGCTGGAAGGTCCGGCGGACCACCGGCCGCCGCTCGAATCCTACATTCATTCGGAAGTGCTGCGCGCGCGGCCCGACATCGATTGCGTCGTGCACACCCATTCGGACCTTGCCGCGATGTTCACGATGCTCGACGGCATCGAACTCGCCCTGATGAAAAGCCATGCCCAGCGTTGGGCGTCGGGGATTCCCACCCATCTCGATCCGACCCATATCAAGACCCCGAAGCAGGGCCGCGACCTGGCCCGGACCCTCGGCCCCCACCAGGGCGCGCTGATGCGCGCACACGGTGGCGTTCTGGTTTCGGAAACCCTGCCGGCGCTGCTGGTCGATGCCGTCCATTTCGAGGAAAATGCCAAGGCCTATTACCAGGCGGCGACGGTCGGCAAGGTCAAGCCGCTGACGCGCGCCGAGCTCGACCTCATCGGCGCGGTCAACACCAACCGCGAGCAGCATTGCTACAAGCTGTGGAGCCATTATGTCGGCATGGGTTTCGACGACGGCACCCTGCCGCAGGACTGGAACGAGCATATCTGGGGCTCGGTCAACCCGAAGGCCGAGGCGACCTGATTACAAGGGATCACGGCCGGTGACCATGGACATCCGCAAGCTGTCGGACGCGCTCGGCGCGGAAGTGAGGGGAATAGACCTGAACGAACCGCAGGAGGCCGCCACGGTCGAGGCGATCCGCCGCGCCTTTGCCGAGAACCTCGTGTTGGTGGTGCGCGACCAGCGGGACCTGCAGCCCGAAGCGCAGGTCCGGTTCTGCGAGTTCTTCGGCCCTCTGGGCAAGCGGTCCCGTCCCGCCGACACGCGCCACGAAAAGTCCGACGAGCCGGCAGAGGTGATGTTCGTTTCCAACCGTCGGGAGAACGGCAGGTACGTCTACACCCTGCCGGAGGGCGAGATGATGTTCCATATCGACCAGTGCTATGTGGAAACCCCGGCCCGGGCGACCTCGCTCTACGCGATCACGGTGCCCGAAGAAGGCGGCGACACGCTGTTCGGCAATCTCTGTGCCGCCTACGACGCGCTGCCAGTCGACCTGCGGGCGCTTGTTGACAGCCATCGCGCCCTCAACGTCTTCACCTATGATTCCACGCAGCGTGACCAGGTCGGCAATCCGTCGAAACGCCGCGAGCACGTCCAGCCCATGGTCGTGCGCCATCCGGTGACCAGTCGCAAGGCGCTCTATGTCAACCGGCTGATGACGTGGTCGATCGAGGGACTCGACGCGCCTACGAACGAACAGGCGCTCGCGCGACTGTTCGATCACGAGGAACGCCCGGAATTCGTCTACCGGCACAAATGGCGGAAGGACGACCTCGTGATCTGGGATAACCAGTGCACCATTCACGCGCGGACGGACTTCGATCCCGGCAAGGATCGCCATCTGCGCCGCTTTACCGTCGCGGGCGGGCCGCTCCGGACCTGAACCCGTTCCGTATCACGTCTGTTCATCACCCTACAGGGAGAGCCCGCCATGGCCGAAATCTCGCGCACCCGTCCGAGCCTGGACCTCACCGACCGCGTCGTTATCGTGACCGGGGGCGCAACCGGCATCGGCAAGGTCTATTCCACCCGGCTCGCCGAAGCAGGGGCGCGGGTGGTCATTGCCGACATCGTCGATGAGGCTAACCACGCACTTGCCAAGGAACTGACCGGGCGCGGCCTTCAGGCACTGGCCGGGACCACCGACGTCGCCGATCCGAAGATGACCGAGGCGCTGGCCAAGGCGACGGTGGACAAGTGGGGCCGCATCGATGGGCTGGTCAACAATGCGTCCCTCATGGCGGTGCTGGGACGCAAGCCGTGGACCGAGATCCCGCCCGACGAATGGGACCGCGTGATGCAGGTCAATACCAAGGGGCCGTTCCTGTGCGCGCTCGCGGTCTATCCGTACATGAAGGAACAGGGCGGGGGAAAGATCGTCAACATCGCGTCGTCGCGCGTATGGGAGGGCGGCAAGTGGCGCCTGCACTATTCGGCCTCCAAGGGTGCGGTACTGGTGTTCACCCGGGCGCTCGCCCGCGAGATCGGCGCCGACAACATCTGCGTCAACTCGATCTCGCCGGGCTTCACCCTGTCGGAAACCCAGGTCGCGACCTCGACCAACCAGCACATGGCGCTGCGCCAGGAATCGGACAAGTGCTTCAACCGCGACCAGATCCCCGACGACCTGGTCGGTGCCCTGATGTTCCTGCTGTCGGATGCGTCGAACTATATCACCGGCCAGTGTATCAACGTCGATGGCGGGCGCTCCATGCACTGAGCGTGCCACTGAGCGCGGAGGCGCAGATGCTTGAGCTCAAGATGTGGATCCGGGGGCACAAGACCCTGGCAGCGTTCATTATTTTCGCGCTGGTGCTGACCCTCGGCCTGCTCTTCAATCACGACCTGTAGGGCTGAAGCCATAGGCCCCGCGTCGTCCCGGCGGTGCCGGGCAGCAGCTTCAGGACGCTTTGGCAGGGGCACGGGCAGGCCGCGCGGCCGACGCCTGTGCCTGCCGGAGAACGTCGGACAATTCCTCAGCCAGCGTCTGCACGTGCGGCTGGGTCATGATTTCGTAGTGCCGGCCGGAGATCGGCCGGATCTCCAGGCAGCCCCGGATCAGCTTGTGCCATCCGTCGTGCTGATCGGCATGCGCCCAGGCGTACCGTTCCGCCTTGAACAGGACCGCGTCCCCGTCATAGGGACAAGGCTGGTAACTGCGCCGGATTATGTCATTGGCGGGCACGGGACGGCGCAGGAAGCGCGGCAGCGGCTTGCCGCGTGACTTGTAGAATGCCCACGCGGCGGAATAGCTTTTCAAGCGCGCCCGCATATAAGTCATCTTCGCCAGGTTACGTGCGCGCAGCCACAGGTAGCCCGGAATCTTTGCCGCCGGTAAGGTCTTCAGGCGTTCCCGGTGGTGCGCGATCCAGTCGCGCAGCGTGACCTTCTGTCGGCCGTGGGCACTGTAGGTGTCGAACAGGGCGAGTAGGGCGACCGCATGGCCTGCCGCGCGGAGGTGCTGGGCCATGACGAAGGCGACGCGCCCGCCGAATGAATACCCACCGAGAAAATAGGGTCCCGACGGCTGGACCTTGCGGATTTCACGGACGTAATGGGCCGCCATGTCGTCGATGCGCGTGAACGGCTCCTCCTTGCCGTCGAGCCCGCGGCACTGGATGCCGTAGAACGGCTGCGACTTGCCGAGGAACCGGGACAGGTCGCGGTAATTGAGAACCTGACCGTTACCGTCATGCACGCAGAAGAATGGCGGCTTGTCCCCCTTGGGTTGGATCGGGACGAGACAGGGGGAGGGTATCGATTCCTCGATGCGTTGCGCCATCTTGGCTACGGTGCCGGCCTCGAACAGGACCGAACGGGGGAGACGCCGGTCCAGTTGCTTCTCGACGCGCAGGAACAGGTCGACCGCCTGCAGCGAATCGCCGCCGAGCAGGAAAAAATCCTCGTGCAGGCCGACGCGTTCGAGCCCGAGGGTGTCCGCCCACAGGCGTTGCAGCTTTCCTTCCAGCGCTGTGGGCTCACGGTCGTCGACGGCAACCGGTCTGGCCTTGGACGAATCCGTGACCAGTCCGAAGGCTTCGGCGAGATTCCGCCGTTGAATCTTTCCCGCGGCTCCCTTGGGAATTTCGTCAACGATGACAAACCGGCGCGGCACCTTGAACGTTGCCAGACGCCCGCGGAGGAATTTTGTCAAGATTTCATCGGTGAACTCTGCGCCTTGTGCCGGCACGACGGCGGCGGCGACCTCCTGCCCGAGCGTCGCGTGCGGCACGGGGAAAGTCACCGCCGTGGCAACGTCGGGATGATTCTCGAGCGCGCCGTCGATCTCGGACGGCGTGATCTTCTCGCCGCCGCGGTTGATGATGTCCTTGATGCGTCCCGTGAGGGTCAGATAGCCGTCGCGGTCGATAGTCCCCTCGTCACCGGTACGGAACCAGCAGCCGACGAAACACGTCTCATTCGCGTCGTCGTCATTTTCATAGCCGGTGAAGATGCCGGTGCTGTCCACCACGACTTCGCCTGGCTCCCCCTGCGGGAGAAGCCAGTTGTCCGGCCCCATGATCGCGATGTCACCGGCGACGGGGACTCCCACGGTGCCGGGTTTGCGCACGGCCGGCGGGAGCGGGGTTCCGCAGATGTGGCCGGTCTCCGTGCTGGCGTAAGTCGAGATGACCGGCGCGCGGAAAAGCATTTCCAGTGCTTCGACGATCCGCGGGTCGAGATGACCGGATCCCGTCTTTACGAAGCGGAACCGGGCCTTCCGGATCGCGCCGACATGGTCTTCCGCTGCGGCGCAGATCGCATGGTGGAAAGTGTAGCTGCCGGTATACCAGGTCGGCGCCAGGGTTGTGACCAGACGGAAGAATGACTCCACCGAGAATTCGGGGAGCGTCACCACGCTTGCGCCGGAAAACAGGGTGGCGCCGAGCGAGGTGTAGAGCCCGTGGCCGTGAAACAGCGGCATCAGGTTGAGGCAACGGTCGTCCGCCGTCATCGCCTGAGCCCTGACGTGGCGGGCAACCTTGGTCACGAGCTGCCGATGGGTGACGGGAACGATCTTGCTGTGCGACGTCGTGCCCGAGGTGGTCAGCACGAGGGCCAGATCATCCGGTTGCGCGGGACCGGGCCGAGCGGGCGTTCCGACGATGGAGCCCGCGCCGATCTCGATCAGGCCGGCGGTATCGCCCGCGGCGGGCTCGATCTCCAGAACCGGCAGGCCGATCTTTCGCGCGGCGACGCGGGCCGCCGTGTCGATGTCCGCGCTGATCGCGATCGCCTGCACCTTCAGGTCGCGCAGGTAGAGGACGAACTCGCCGACCGAAAGGTCGGGGTTCATCGGAACCGCAACCGCGCTGTCCATGATACCGATGATGAGTGCGGCCGTGGCCGCGTCGTTGGGGCCGACGGTCGCAATGCGGTCGCCGCGACCGAACCCCGCGACGTTGATCCGCTCATGGATGTGGTCCATCAGGCGCGCCAGCGCCGCATAGGTCAGAGGCGCCCGGTCTTCGGCGACGAGCGCCGGGGCATCCGGTGTCGCGCGGGCGTGCCGGCGGACGACGTCGGTGACGGTTTCTCTGGTGGGGATGGTCACGGGCGGGCACTCCTACGAACTACGAACTACGAACTACGAACTACGAACTACGAACTACGAACGCACTCAGGAAATGGACTAAAATGTCCCGCAAATTGTTCCCTTGCGCCGCGCAGATTCTTCAGAATAAGGGATTAACGTTAATGCTTTACTGTCGGTATGCAGGGAACTCATGGGCAGCCTGCACGCGCTGACTCCGCGCGGTGTTTTGCGGCGTAAACGCCCGATGATCGCGACCCCGTTGACGGTGCGGGGACGGAACTTCTATATTACTTAGAATTCGTATGAATCTCGCGTCCAAGCCGGACGCAGCCGGGGGCCACCGCAGCCGGTGGAACGTGTCATGGCCATCCAGCTCGCCGATTTCCCCGAAGTGACCAAAGCGCCGCCGCGGGCGAAGACGTACAAGGGCGTCCAGGTCCTCCGCCACGATCCGTGCGGCGTCGAAATCCTTAACATTGATCTCGCCCAGCCGATGGCCGACGGGACCTTTCGGGCGGTCATGGACATCTGGCACCAGGGTCTCGTCATCTGTTTCCGCAACCAGGACCTCACGGCGGAGGACCAGCTCCGCTTCGGCCGCCGAGTAGGCGAGCTGTCGGTGATCCATACGCCGGAATTCACCGGCGAGGATCCCTCGATCATGTACATCTCCAACGTCAAGAAGAACGGCGAATTCGTCCACGCGTTGCCGATCGGCGAGATGATGTTCCACATCGACCAGTGCTACCAGCCGCGGCCGGCCAAGGCGACGATCCTGTACGCGATGAAGATTCCGAAGACCGGTGGCAATACATTGTTCTGCGATCTTCAACGCGCCTACGACACGCTGGACGAGGAGACCAAGGCGCGCATCGCCGGCCGCAGGGTCATGCATGTCTACGACTACGACGCCGGCGCGACGCACACGGCGGCGGCTGTGGCGGACGATGCGCCGCGTTACGTCCATCCATTGGTGCGGACGCATCCCGTGACCGAGCGCAAGTGCCTTTACGTCAATCGCCTGATGACGCGCGAAGTGGTGGGGATGGACAAGGCCGAGAGCGATGCGCTGCTGGCGCGCCTGTTCGACCACATGGAGAACCCGGAATTCGTTTACGAGCACCGCTGGAGGCTGGGCGACCTCCTGATGTGGGACAACCGCTGCACGGCCCATGCGCGGCGCGATTTCGATCCGGAGCAGGAACGGGTCATGCGCCGCCTTACGGTGCTCGGCGAGGCGCCCGCCTGACCCTGTGCCGGCGCTGTTGCCTGCCGCCGAGCCAGCCGCGTTTCCGGAACCAGAAGACGAGACCCACCGCCGTTCCCGCCATCAGCGCGAGGGCGAACGGGTAGCCGAGCGTCCAGTGCAGTTCCGGCATGTTCCAGGGCGACGCCTTGGTGTCGAAGTTCATGCCATACAGGCCGGCGATGAAGCTGAGCGGGATGAAGATGGTGGCGATCATGGTCAGCACCTTCATGATCTCGTTGAGCCGGTTCGACAGGCTCGACAGGTAGATGTCGAACAGGCTTGCCGTTACCTCCCGCTGCATCTCCAGCATGTCCATCAACTGCACGCAGTGGTCATAACAGTCGCGTAGGTAAGGCCGCGTCTCCGGCGCCATGACCGCGGCGTCGGTCCGCATGAGATTGTTGAGCATTTCCCGGCTGGCCCAGACGATGCGCCGCAGGTTGAAGAGCTCGCGCTTGATCCGGTGCAGATCCCGGACGATGGATTCCTTCGGTTCCCGCAGCACCGTCTCCGTCAGGTCGTCGAGGAGATCGTCGTAGGCTTCCAGGACCGGAAAGTAATGGTCGATGACCGAGTCGAGCAACGCGTAGGTGAGGTAGTCCGCTCCTCTGGTGCGAATGAGACCACGGCCGTGGCGGAGCCGGGCACGGACATGATCGAAGGAATCGCCGGCGTGTTCCTGGAAGGTGATTACCGTTCCCGGACAGAGAAAGAGGGAAACCTGCTCCGACGGCTCGCGCGCCTGGCTGTCGAGCAGGCGAAAGACGATGAACAGCCCGTCGCCGTATTCCTCGACCTTGGGCCGCTGATGAACGTGCAGGACGTCCTCGAGCGCGAGCCGGTGCAGGCCGAACATCTCGCCCAGCCGTGTGATGACACCGGCGTCGCCGAGGCCGACCACGTCGATCCAGTTGACCCCGGCCTTGCCGATCCGACCGGTCAGCGCCTCCACCCCGACGATGTCCGTTTCGGTGAAATGGTCGGGCCCGAAGGTCATCAGCCGCAGGCGGGGCTTCGGCGCCGTCGGGTCCGAGACAAGGGTGCCGGGCGCCGCCCCCGGTGCGGTGCGCCGGCGCGGGCGCATCTCGTGGCGGGGCACATCGTCCGGGGCGGTGATGCCGGTTTCGCCGTTGTCCTCGCTCATGGGGCCTCCTGGCCGAACGCGGCACCCGGGCGTGCGGTTCAGGTACCCAGCACGCCGAATTTGCCGCGGTAATACATCAGGGGCGCCGCCTCGCTCGTCATCGTCGCGACAGCCTCGCCGATGACGATGACGTGGTCACCCGCCTCAACGGTCTGGCGCACCCGGAATTCGGCGGACGCCAGCGCGCCTGCGATCAGGGGCACGCCGAGTTGGCCCGTCTCCGTTGCGACGGAAGCGAACTTGTCGTTGCCCTTGGACGCGAAGGTGTTGGAAATCTTGTCCTGGCCCAAGGCCAGGATGTTGAGGGCGAAGATACCGCTCTCCATCAGCGGCGCAAGCGTCGTCGACTTCCTGTCGACGCAGGCGAGGAACAGCGGCGGCTCGAGGCACACGCAACTGATCGCGTTCATGGTGAGTCCGAATGGGCGACCGGCGGCGTCGCAGGTGGTCAGGACAGCCACGCCGGTGGCGAAATGCCCGGCGAAATTGCGCAGAACCAGGGCCTCGACGGGGCGGGCGGTATCGGGGTTCGTGCTCACGCGTCCTCCTTCAGGAATCTGATCAGCTCGCGGTTGAATTCATCGGCGCATTCGATGTTGGGCATGTGGGCGCCTTCCTCGAAGACGTGGAGGCGGGCGCCGGGAATCTGCGCCGCCAGTTCGGGCGCGTAGCCCGGCAGGCGCAGCGGGTCTTTGGCACCGGCCATCACCAGACAGGGCACGCGGATACGGGTGTAGTCGATCGATTCGCGCTCGCTCGGGCCGCTCCGGTCGCGGAAGGGCGCCTTGAAGCGGGCGGCGGCGGTTGCCTCCCAGGCGCCCGGCAGGGTTGCCAGCTCCTGGCGGCGGGCGATGTAGGCCTCGTCCCGCGCCCATTTCGGATCAATGAACATCACCTCGATGATGCGGCGCATGTGTTCCGCCGTTCCGTCGTAGGAATTCAGCACGTCGCGTGCCTCGTTCGCCGGAGCGAAACCACCACCCGAGCAGGTCACGAGCTTGCGGATCGGCCAGTCGGGTGTCTCGCGTGCCGCCACCGTCAGCGACAGCCCGCCCGACATGGACGAGCCGACGACGAAGACCTCCCGGATTTTCATGACCTCGAGGAACCCCTGGATATGCCGGATACGCCGGTCGAACTGGCCACCGAAATCGAACATCTTGTCGGAACGCCCGAACCCGAGATGATCCGGTGCCACCACGTGGAAATGCTCGGCGACGGCATCGAAATTGTACTGCCAGGAGATTTCCGCCGCGCCCCCGAACTCCGCCGAATGGAGCAGCAGCACGCTCGGTCGGTCGCTGCGTCGGCCGCCCTCGAAGTAATGAGTGTTGATCCCGTCGACGGAGATGTAGCGGCCCGGGGTCTTCATACGCTCCTCGGCAGTTTCCTTGCGTCGCCCGCGATGCCGACGCGTGGGCGGGCGAAGGCATGGATCGGGCGGAAAAAACAACGCGATTCGGACCGGTGCGGCGGGACCGGTGGCCGCCCGCGCCTTCGGGCACGGGGACCAACCGGTGCCGCTGTCCGCTGCGTGACCGCGTCGCGCGCCGCTATTCGGCGGCGGCGCCTTTCGCGGCGGGACGGAAGGCGAATTCCTCCTTCACCCGCGGGTACACTTCCCTGGCGAAGAGCGTCATGCTCTTGACCGTTTCGTCATGGGTGACGAAACCGGCTTGCTGCATCATCAGCAACTGGCCGAAGCCGCCGACCAGACCGTAGAAGCGCTTGATCTGCTTGAACACCTGGTCGGGCGTGCCGCAGATCAGCACGCCCTGTTCCTTGAGGTAGTCGAGTCCGCGCGTGCGCACGGCATCGGTACGGCCGGTGTACTTGCCCTTCAGCGCCTGGACGTTGAAGGCCACCGGCACGTAGCCCGGCGGGTTGCGGAACTGCGGCGGGGTCTTTGCATGCAGGTACCATGACAGCTTCTGGGCGAGCGCTTCGGCCTCGGCCTCGGTGTCCGCAGTCGCCACCAGCGGCATGTAGGCAATGTGACGGCGGGTTTCCTCCGGGTCGGAATAGATGCTGGAGGAGCGGTAGGCGTCGAACATCTCCTTCACCTTCTCGTGCGGCTGAAGGAACATGGCGAAGGTGAAGCCCCGCCGGGCTACTTCCTTGATGTTCTCCTTGTCCGACGAGCCGGTGATCCACACCGGCGGGTGCGGCTGCTGGTACGGGCGCGGCCAGATGTTGACCTGGCGCTTGTGCCAGAACTTGCCTTCGAAGTTGAACGGACCGTCGTGGGTGGTCCAGGCCTTGACGCAGAGGTCGATGCCCTCCCATAGGCGCTCCAGCGTCTGGGTCGGGTTGGTGTTGGCGGCGAAGGTTTCATACGGTACGCCGCGCACGAAGCCGCTGTCGAGGCGCCCGCGCGAGATCACGTCGATCATCGCCATTTCCTCGGCGACGCGCACCGGGTCGGCGCGGTTGGCCATTGGGTTGCCGAGGATGCAGATGCGCGCGCGCCTGGTCTGACGGGCCAGGATCGCCGCCGCCAGAGGCGCCGCGACATCGGTGCAGGTCGCGGTCTGGTGATGCTCGTTGAGCATAATGTCGAGTCCGAGCTCGTCGGCGATGACGTGCTCGTCGAGGTAGCGCTGGTAGAGGTCGGCGCCGGTCTTCGGATCGTAATACTTGTTGGGGATGCTGACCCGCACCGAATCGATCGTATCGAGGGCGGGCAGATGGGGGTATGGCATCTCGGTGAAGTGCCAGCAGCGCATGGTGGAATCTCCCTATTACCGTCTCTTGCCCTTGCGGGACATGGCTCGCACGGACGTGCGTGAGGATGTCTTGGCGTTGCCCTTGGTCCTCGCCTTCACTCTCGCCTTCGATTTGGCCGTGCTTCGCGATTTCGCCTTTGCCTTCGTCGACTTGCGGGCCGGCGCCTTGGCCAGGCCGATGAATCCGCCGACCGCCCTGAGGAAGGCCTCGGGCTGTTCGATATGCGGGAAGTGACCCGCCCGGGCGATGGTGGCGAAGCGCGCCCCCGGAATTTCCCTGGCGTAGGCGCGGCCGTAGGCCGGGGTGATGACGCCGTCCGAATCGCCCCACAACACAAGGGTCGGCACGTCGATGCGATGCAGGCGGCGCTTGAGCTTGGGATTGTGCATGTAGGGCTGCCAGCAGAAGCGGGCGTAGGTCTCCTTGTTCCGCGCGATGATCTCGAGCTTCTTCTCCGGCATCACGGCGTAGTCGATCCGGCCCTTTTCGACATCGGCGTATTTCAGCGCCAGCAGCCTGTCGGGGGCGAGGAACCAGATGTCCTGGATGTCGCGATCGAAGGGTCCGCCGACCTTGATGCCGAAAGGATCCACCAGCACCAGACGCGAAAAGCTATGCGTGGTCTTGACCGCCATCTCCGCCGCGAGCCAGCCGCCGAGGCCGAAACCCATCACGGTCGCGTTCCTGACCTTGATCGCGTCGAGGACATCGAGGCAGATGTAGGCGCAGTCATCGATGGTTTCGATCCAGTCCGGGCGGTCGGACAAGCCGAACCCGGGCGGCGAGACGATGATGAGCTGGAAGGATCGGGCGAGGGCGTCGAGCACGGGACTGTCCAGCGTCAACGCTTCCTCATCATAAAAAATCACGAGAGGCTTCTTCCCCGTCCCACGGCGTTCGACCTCGATCTTCATGCCGAAGGCCTTGACGCGGGCGGCGCGCCTCTTTGCTACAGCCATGTGCACCGATTCTCCCTTGTGCCGCCTTGCACGGCGCTTGCTTGATTGAGGATAGAAATTACCCCGCCGGAACCCATCCGACAAGCGGTCGGAGCCGCAGATTCAAGCCAAATCGACGGGATATTCGACGGATCAGGGGGACTTAGGTGGCGATCGGCTGTTGGGCGATGAGGTTGATCCCGTAGCCGTTGAGCCCGACAATGGTCCGCTTCGCGTTGGTCAGCAGGATCATGTTGCGAACCCCGAGCTCGATGAGGATCTGGGCGCCGATACCATACTGGCGCAGTTCGGAAATCGGCGTGGTCATCGGTTTTCCGTCGCGTTCATGCACGTAGCGGGAGACGGCGGTGGGCGTCGGCTCGCGGATGATCACGACGACCCCGCGTCCTTTTTCCGCGATCAGCCGCATTGCCGACTGGAGTTCTGTCGCGCGGTCGCGGGACTCGCCGGCGGCGAACTCGCTTGTTGTCGAATCCCCAAGGACATCGGCGAGAAGGTTGAGGGCGTGCATGCGGACCAGCACCGGCTCTTCGCCCGAGACGTCGCCCTTGGTCAGCGCGAGGTGCTCGGCGTAGCTGATCTGGTTGGCGAAGACGTGCAGGTGGAATTCGCCGCCGAAGCGGCTGTTGATGACCGTTTCCGCGACCTTCCTGACGATCTTCTCGGTGCGCCGCCGGAAGGCGATCAGGTCGGCGATGGACGCGATCTTGAGCTTGTGCCGCCGGGCGAAGGCCAGAAGGTCGGGCAGGCGCGCCATGGTGCCATCATCGTTCATGATCTCGCAGATCACGCCGGACGGGTTGAGCCCAGCGAGGCGCCCTACGTCGACCGCCGCCTCCGTATGTCCGGCGCGCACCAGCACGCCGCCGGGCTGGGCGATCAGCGGGAAGACGTGCCCCGGCGTGACGATGTCGTCGCGGCCGCGGTTGGAATTGATGGCGACGGAGATGGTATGGGCGCGGTCCGCCGCCGAAATACCGGTGGTCACGCCTTCCCGCGCCTCGATCGAGACGGTGAAGGCGGTCTGGTGCCGCGACTGGTTCTTTGCCGCCATGAGTTGCAGGCCCAGTTGCTCGGACCGTTCCGGCGTCAACGACAGGCAGATCAGGCCACGGCCGTACTTGGCCATGAAATTGATCGCTTCAGGGCTCGCCTTTTCCGCGGGAATGACGAGGTCGCCCTCGTTCTCCCGGTTCTCGTCGTCCACCAGGATGAACATGCGCCCGTTGCGCGCGTCCTCGATGATCTCGCTGATGGGGGAAAGCTCGGATTTGGTCACGGAATCTCTCTTCGGAGGGTGTGCGCGGGGGCGGATTCCCGCCCCGGGGTCTGGCTGGGCAAGGTATCCCGCCGGCCCCCCGCGATCAAGGCCCGCCGCCTTGGCGCGCGCGACGGCGGGGGCTACACTGGCCGGGAAAGCAGAAGGATTCCTCCCATGCCCGACGTCGCCTCCGTTACCGTAACACCGCTTTCGCCCGTGCTCGGCGCTCGGATGGACGGGATCGACCTGCACCGTCCTCTGGATGAGGCGGCGTTCGCCGTTGTTCACGACGCGTTTCTGCGCCACCAGGTGTTGTGCTTCCCCGGCCAGCACCTTTCCGCCGACGACCAGATTCGTTTCTGCGGCTATTTCGGCAGGGCCGATTCCGACTACAAGGCACCGGCGTCGCAGCTTGCCCCCGCCGATCGCACCCGGGCCGACTACCGCAAGGGCGTGATGCTGGTGACCAACGTGCGCAAGGACGGCGTGCCCATCGGCAACCTGCCCGACGGCGACATGCAGTTCCATTCCGACGGGGCGCACCGGCCCAACCCCTATCTTGCGACGACCCTCTACGGCATACGCGTGCCGCGGGAGGGCGGGGACACGCTGTTTGCGAATCTGTACGCCGCCCACGACGCGTTGCCGCCCTCGATGAAGGAGCGGATCGAAGGCCTCAGGGTGCACAACGTCTATCTTCTGGATGCGACCGATGCGGCGGAATTCGACGCCGACGACCCGCGCATGCGTCACGCCGTGCATCCGCTCGTGCGTGTTCACCCGGAGACGGGCCGGCGCGCTCTCTACGTCAACCGGCTGATGTCGCGCTGGATCGAGGACATGGACCGTGCCGAGGGAGAGGCGCTCGTCGCCGAGTTGGTTGCGGTGAGCGAGCGGCCGGAGTTGGTTTACGCCCATAAATGGACGCAGGGGGATTTCCTGATCTGGGACAATCGCTGCGTCAACCACGCACGCAGCGACTTCACTCCCGACGAGGTCCGGTTGCTGCGCCGCTACACCATCTCGGATGCCGCCTAGGACGGGCCGGTAGCAAAAAAGGGGCGCCCGGAGGCGCCCCTACTGGTGAATACCTTTGCGCTCAGCGCTTGGCCAGCGCGTCCTTGTACCTGGCGTAGAACTTGGCTAGCTTCTGGAGTTGCTGTTCCGCCGCTTCCCCCGCCAGAGGGTTCACCGGACGGCCCGTCTTTTTCGACCACGCCTGGATTTCCTTGTCCGCAAGCGTCTTCATGAGCGCTTCCGAGATCACCTTCCTGATTTCGGGTTTCAGCCCCGGCGGCGCGCCCACGTAGCGGTCGACCGACAGGATCGAAAGGTCGGGGTGCCCGGCGTCGGCAACCGTCGGCACTTTGGGCCACTGGCTCTTGTCCTCGAGCGCAAGGATGAGCTTGATATCTCCGCCTTCCGCCCACTTGGCGCCCGACGCCGCGTTGAACAGCGAGACATCCGTGTCGCCGCGAACCATGGAAAGAGATATGGCTGCCGACCCCTTGTAGCCGGGCAGGAACGTCACCTTGAGCCCCATTGCTTCGGAGAGAATCCGCCCCGCCACGTAGGAGCCCGAATTGTAATTGGTGATCGCGTACTTGAGCGACTTGCCCTTGAGGTCCTTCCACGACTTGATGCCGGTCTTCGCGCTCGCGGTAAGGACGTAGGGATCCACCGCGATCCGCCCGATCCATGTGAACTTGTCGATGTCGTAGTCGGTCTTCTGGCCCAGGATCTTGTCGAGCAGCATGCCGGGCATGTTGAAGATCGCAATCTGGTAGCCATCCGGCTTCGCGCGATAGAGGGTCACCAGCGCCTTCTTACCGCCGCCCCCGGCGATGTTCTTTGGGACGACGTTGACCTTGTTGGGCAGATACTTCTGCATCACGGGAGACAGCTTGCGCACGATCGTGTCGAAGCCGCCTCCGGGTCCATAGGGAATGACGAAGGTGATGTCCTTGTCCGGGAAGCCGGCGGCCATCGCCGGTCCCGTTACAGTCATGGCCGCCGCGAAGGCGGCGCCGATACCGATTATCCTGCGCATGTCATGCTCCCTGTTCTATTTGCCGCTCGGGAGGCGTCGCCTCCGAACGAAGGTTACGTACCGGGCAGGTTTCCGTTCCCAGATTTTTTATTGCTCAAATGCGAGAATATACTACTCGTCCATGAGTTCGATGACCCATTCGGCCACCAAGCCACGGTAGAGTTCGTAGCTCAGGGCGAACTCGAACAGCAGCCATATGAAGACCACGACGGCAACTCCGGAATACAAGGCAAAACGCACCGGCTTGCCGCCCCACAGCCACATCCACAGGAACACGAACACGGGCGCGGCGCCGAGAAACCCGAACAGCCACACCAGGGGGCCCGCCGCCGCTATGGCGGCGATACACGCCACCTCGCGCCGAACCGGGCGCTCGCCCGCCGCGATCTCGGCCGGCTGGACGCCGAAGATCGCGGCGAGGATGCGTCCCGCACGGGTTTTGGTGAGTGCGAGAATCTCGATTCCCGTCAGCACGATCCCGATCCACCCGACCATGAGTGGGAACGCCCGAACGCTGCCCTGATACTCGTAGGTTTCGTGGAGAAAGAAGATGAAGAAGGCCGCGAGAACGAACGAGAAGTGGAGGGCCTGTCGCCTTTGCTCCGGCACCAGCGGGCGCGAGGCTGCGAGAGCCGCCGCCCAGCCGACGACGGCCGGAGCCACAAGCGCTGTCTCGTGAAGTCCGGTGAGCCACATGCCGGCAAATGCGGCGCAGGCTCCGCAGAACAGAACGATGCCGAGCCGGGCCGAGGTCGGGAGCGACGCACCATTCATGTCGTGCCTCCCGGGTGTGCCCCCGATTTGACGGCGGTGCGACGTTCCATGACGGCCCGGATACTGGGGACCAGCAACGTGAGGATGCACATCACGACCAGGATCAGCGCCACCGTGCGTGTGAAGAAGATGGTCCAGTCCCCATCGGAGATGCCCATGGCCTGGAAGAAGCTCCGCTCCGTGATCTCTCCCAGAACAAGGGCTATGGTGAAGGTCATTCGGGGATAATTGAAGCGTATCATCAGGTATCCCAGGACACCGAACGCGAGCGCGACGATGACGTCCACGATCTCGCCGTTGATCACGTAGGCGCCGACCAGCGAAATGATCAGCACGGTCGGAACGAGGATCGGCGCATCCACCAGCGTGAGGTACGTCATCGGCTTCGCCAGCAAGAGGACGATCACGGTTGCCATCACGCAGGCGGTGGTGAGGGAAAGAATGAGCGTGAATACCACGTCTTCGTGGTCGAACAGCAGCCGCGGCCCTGGTTCGAGGCCGTGCAGCACCATGGCCCCCAGGAACACCGCGGTCTCCGCGCTGCCCGGAATGCCGAAGGCGAGCGTCGGCACGAGCGCCCCGCCGTCGGTGGCGTTGTTGGCCGCTTCCGGGGCGATCACGCCGCGGATATTTCCCTGACCATAGGGAATGTCGGGGTTTGGATCGCGCTGGACCTGTGTCGTATAGCTCAGGAACGCGGCGACCGTACCTCCGACGCCCGGAATGGCGCCGACGAACGTGCCGATCGCCGATCCCGTGACCACGGTGCCGAAGTTCCGGAAAGTCGCCCTGATCCCGTCGGAGATGCGCTGGATCTTGACCCTCGTCACGTCCTCCGCGATCGAGCCGCCTTTTACGCCGAGATCTATCATCTGGGCGATCGCGAACATCCCGATGAGCGCCGGAACCAGCTTGATGCCGTCCCATAAGGCGTCGACGCCGTAGGTGTAGCGCACGACCCCCGAGACGGGATCGAAGCCGACGAAGGCGCAAGCGAAGCCGATGGCCGCTCCGATCAGCCCTTGCAGGAGGCGGCCGCCCGCCGCGACCGCGATGGCGCACAGGCCGAAGATGGCGAGCAGGAAGAACTCCGGCGGCGAAAACAGGAGCACGATCTCTTTCACGATCGGGATAACCAAGATCAAAGTGAATATGCCGATCAGACCGCCGAGCGCCGAGGAGGTCGCGGCGGCGCCGATCGCCTCGCCCGCCCGTCCCCGTACGGCCAGTGGAAATCCGTCGAACGTGGTTGCTGCGTTGGGGGCCGTGCCCGGCGTATTGAGGAGGATCGCGGAGGTCGAGCCGCCGGTGGTGGCCGCGGCCATGGAACCGCCCATCATCAGGATGGCATCCGCTTCTTCCATACCGAAGGTAAGCGGAATCATGAGGGCGAGCGCGGTCGTGCCGCCCAGTCCGGGGATCGCGCCGAACAGGAGGCCGATGCAGGTGCCGAGGAAGATGTAGAAGAGGGAATTGAGATCAAGAAGGTGCAGCGACGCCGTTCCCAGCGCACCGGCCATTCCCCCGATCGCGTCTAACATGTATTCTCCGTCCGTCCGATGGACGTCACCTCCCGCCGGGCTCCTTGCGCGGAGCCTCTATCGTTCCCTGCCTGCCCTGAATGCACATCCTTTTCCGGACCCGGCGCGCGGCCTTCCATCGCCTTGATTGGCCTGGGCCCCGGAGGAAGTCTACCGGAATTGCCTTGCGGCTCAATATCTTTCCGCCCGGCGCCCGGACTGGTGGCGGTGCAATTGACCCGTTCCGGCGATCGGTGTACCACAGCGGCAAAACCGACAAGCCGTCGCCACAGGGAGCCGCCAGTATTTTCCCCACCGTTTCCCGCGTGCTTCCGCGCGTGTGCCGCGCGCGAGACCGCGTCCGTCCCCGGCGCCGCGCCTCTGACGTCACCGTCCCATCCCAGAACGAGGATCGAGTTCCATGACCACGTCACGCAAGACATCCGCCGCTCCGGCCATCGATGCGCCGGTCAAGACCAGGGCGTCCAACCGCCCCGAATACGCCTCCGATGCCATCGCCGATACGCTCCGGGCCATCGGCTTCAAATACGCCTTCGTCAATCCGGGATCGAGCTACCGCGGGCTGCACGATTCGATGATCAATTATCTCGGCAACCGCGATCCCCAGGCGGTCTTGTGCGCCCATGAAGACGTCTGCGTCCATGCCGCCCAGGCCTATGCCAAGGCGTCGGGCCTGCCGGCGCTGGCGATCCTGCACGATCTGGTCGGCCTGATGCACGGCTCCATGGCCATCTACAACGCCTTCGCCGACCAGCAGCCGGTGGTGGTGCTCGGTGGTTCGGGCCCGTCGGATCCCAAGCTGCGCCGCGGCATCGACTACGAGCATTCGGCCAACACCCAGGGCGAGCTGGTGCGGCCCTGGGTCAAATGGGACGACGAGGCGACGACCGCCGAAGGAATCTGCGATTCCATCGCCCGCGCCTGGAAGATTTCCAACACCGGGCCCAAGGGACCGACCTACGTGTCCATCGATTCAGGGATACAGGAATCGAGACTGTCGGGTCCCATCGCCATTCCCGACATGAAGGCGCCGAGCAATCGCCCGGCGCCGCCGCCGGCCGCCAACCCCGATGCGGTCGAGGCCGCGGCGGACCTTCTGGTCAAGGCCAGGAACCCGGTCGTCACCGGCGGGCGTGCCATGTACCGGCGCGAGAGCACGAAGCTTCTGGTGGAGCTGGTCGAACTGATCGCCGCATCCTACGTCGAGGACCGCAACTGCACCTGCTTTCCGACGGCACATCCGCAGAACATGACCGGCGAAAAGGGCGTGGTGGAGGCGGCCGACGTGCTGCTCGCCGTCGACAGTCCCGACGTCAACGTCGTCGTCGACGCCTATTCGTCGCGCGTACGTGGCGAAACCGGTTCCGGCGGCAAGGGTACCAGGGTCATCGACCTGTCCCAGAACGACTACGCCATCCGGTCGTGGACGCGCCTTGGCGGCAAGGTGGCGCCGACCGAGGTGCAGCTTCTGGCCGATCCGGTCGTCGGTTTGCGCCAGATCATCGAGGCGGTTCGCGCCAGGCTCGGGCGCACCAGGGGCGGCAGCGCGATCGAGGCGCGGCGCAGGAAGATCGCCAAGGCCCACGAGGCGCTGGCCCAACGCCAGCAGGAGACGCTGAAGAAGCGCTGGTCCGATGCCCCATTGTCGCCGCATCGCTTCGTTTACGAGATCTACAACGCGGTCCGCTCCCGGCCGTGGATGCTTACGGTGCGCGGCCATCGCGCCTGGCCGCACGGCATCTGGCAGTTTTCCGGCGCGGGTGAGAACATCGGCGTGTCGGGCGGCGGCGGCGTCGGCTACGGCCCCGGCGCCATGGTCGGCGCTTCGCTGGCGGCCCGCGACCAGGGGCGGTTCCCCGTTGCCATCCTCGGCGACGGTGATTTCCTGATGCAGTCCCAGGCGCTATGGACGGCGGTGCACATGCGCATCCCGCTGCTCTGCGTCATCAACAACAACACGTCCTGGTACAACGACGAACAGCACCAGACGGAGGTCGCGCGCATGCGCAAGCGACCGGCGGAAAATGCCTGGATCGGCACGACCACGCGAGATCCCGAAGCCGACCTTGCCACGCTGGCGCGCGGCTACGGCGCCTGGGCGGAGGGTCCCGTGAAGGATCCCGACGATCTCGGCAGCGCACTCAAGCGCGCGATCAAGGAGGTCGATGGCGGTGCCGTCGCGGTTCTCGACGTGCGGACCGCGCCACGCTGATCCCGGCGCCCCGTTCCGGCGGGCGTGAAGGACGGGGGAGTACACGGGACATCCCGCGCGCCCCCTTGCCTCGGCCCGCGATTATACTGGGCGAAACCGTGAGGGCATGGCGTGCTGCGACTGGCCACTTTCAACCTCGAAAGCCTCGACGACGGGCCCGACGTGCGCCCGCCGCTCGCCGACCGCATCGCCGTCCTCGCGCCGATGCTGGAACGCCTCGACGCCGACATCCTCTGCCTGCAGGAGATCAACGGCCAGCGCCCGGACGGCGCGAAGGAACGCAAGCTCCTCGCGCTCGAGCGCCTGCTCAAGGCCAGCGCCATGCGAGGCTACCGCGTCGCCGTCACCTCGAAGCGGGGCGGGGGCGGACTCAACGACCACCACAACCTCGTGACCCTGTCCCGCCGGCCCATCGCCGCGACCGAGCAGCTCTGGCACGACCTCGTGCCCGAGCCACGGCACGTTTACGTCACCGCCGATCCGGCGGTGAAGGATGCGGTGCGGCTCGCCTGGGAGCGGCCGATCCTCTACACGCGCATCGATCGCGGCGGCGGCAAGCCCTTGAACCTGTTCAACGTCCACCTGCGCGCACCGCTCGCCTGTCCGGTGCCCGGGCAGAAGGCCGGCACTTTCGCGTGGAAGTCCATCGCCGGCTGGGCCGAAGGCTATTATCTGTCGGAAATCAAGCGCGCGGGCCAGGCGTTCGAGCTCAGGCTCGCCATCGATTCCCTTTTCGATGCCGACAAGGATGCCGATATCTGCATCGCCGGGGACTTCAACGCCGAAGAAAACCACACCCCCATCGAAATCCTGCGCGGCGAGGACGACAACACCGGCAACGGCGCGCTGTCGGCGCGGGTCATGGTGCCGGTCGAGCATTCGCTGCCGGCCGACCGCCGCTTCACCGTGATCCACCAGGGGCGGCGCCAGATGCTCGACCACATCATGGTGTCGCGCCGCCTGATGGGCCGCTACCGCGGCTCGGAAATCCACAATGAGGCGCTCGCCGACGAATTGACCGGCCAGGTCGCCGTCAACCCGTCGCCGGTGTCCTACCATGCGCCGGTGGTGGCGCTGTTCGACCTGCCGGGGGACGGCAAGGACTAGAATTCGCGGCCGATGGCGCGGTCGACCGAAAATCGACCGCCGCCCCGCACGGCGATGGCGGCGGCGAGCACCGCCCACATCAGCGCGTATTCATAACCACCCTTGCCGACGAAGAATCCGTTGCCCATGTGATGGACTACGGCGGTAGCGAGGAAGATCGTCGCCGCCACGGCGGCGGGGCGCGTCAGCAGTCCGATGGCGATCAGGATGCCGCCGAAGAATTCGGTGCACCCCACCAGCGTCGCCCACAAGGCACCCGGCGCGTAGCCCATCTTGGCGAAGCCCGCCGCCGTTGCCTCCAGCCCGCCGCCGCCGAATGCGCCGAACAGCTTCTGGGCGCCGTGGGGGACGAGGTTGAGGCCCGTGATCACACGAATGGCCGGCCAGGCGAGCGGTTCCAACGGGCGGTAAATTGCGGCCGCCCAAGGCAGGATCGGCTTCGTGCCGGTACCGGAATGGGTGTCGGACATTATGCGCCTCCATTGAAGTTGGTAGTGGCGGGGTTTGTCGTGAGATGGATGGCGGGGACCCGTGCGTCGCGCCTCAGCCGCCCTCGCGCCGCCAGGCCCAGATCATGGCGCCGAGCGCCAGCAGGAGTGCCAGCAGCGCCGGCAACAGGGGAATCTGGTTGACGCCGCGCACGATGTAATCGCCGTTGGCGCGCAGCCCCAGCCAGCCGCGTCCCGACATGGCGCGCCCGGGCTGCGGGCGGCGGACGTCCGGCATGCCGTCGACCAGCCAGAAGGTGCCGCCGCCAGTGGCCTTGGCCAGCGGCGCCAGAACCTTCTCCGTCGTCGTCACGTCGGCGAATTCGATCGGATTGAGGGTGCCGGCCGCGGCGAACACCGTCTTGTTCTTTTCCGCGTCGGTGATGCGGTAGAGGCCGGGATCGGTGATCGTGATCACGCCGGTGGCGCGGCCGTCGCCGCGGTCCACCAGGGGCAGCTCGCTCTCGTCGCCCGACGGCGAGCGCACGGTGACCGGGCGCTCGTCCTTCTCCAGGCTCTGGCGGGTGACCGTGAGGCGCTGGCCCTGGATTTCCGCCCGCAAGTCGTTTTCCTCCAGGTCCGGTTCCTTCATCAGCCAGTGCGCGGTGCGGCGCAGCAGCTCCGCCTGCGGCCCGCCGCCGTCGAAACCACGCGCCCACAACCAGATCTGGTCGGTGAGCAACTGGGCAATCCGGCCCTTGCCGACGCGGTCGAGCGCCAGGACGGGACGGTCGTTCGCGCCCTTCATCACCACCACGCCGCGCCGCGTTTCGGCCTCCACCAGCCGGAGCCAGCGCCCCCAGGCGGGTTCCGCGCCCTGGGTCTCGGGGGCGCCCGGAAGATGCGCCGTCACCGGATGGCGTCGGCCGGCGTCGGTGATGTCGGCGCGGAAGGTCTGCTCGATCATCCGGCCGGTGGGTGCAAGCGGCAGGATTTCGCCCAGCGGCGTGCGGAACAGTCCCAGCGGCGTCGCCAGCGCCGGCCCACCCGCTTCAAGAATGGCGCCGCCGTCACGCACGTACTTGACGATGTTGTTGAGGTAGTTAACCGGCAGCACGCCGCGACGGTGGTAGCGGTCGAAGATGATGAGGTCGAAATCGTCGAGCTTCTCCTCGAACAGCTCGCGCGTCGGGAAGGCGATCAGCGACAGTTCGTTGACCGGCGTGCCGTCCTGCTTCTCCGGCGGGCGCAGGATGGTGAAGTGGACGAGGTCAACCGCCGGGTCCGCCTTCAGGAGGTTGCGCCAGACCCGTTCGCCGGCGTGCGGCAGGCCCGACACCAGAAGCACCCGCAGCCGGTCGCGCACGCCGTTGATGACGACCGCGGCGCGGTTGTTGGCCATGGTCAGCTCGCCCGGCGCGCCCTCGACCTCGATCTCGAAGACGTTGGGCCCGCCGTGGGCGACGGTGACGTCGACGGTGTGGCTGAACCCGGTGGTCAGGTCCATCTCACGCCGGTCGCCGCCGTCGCGCGCGATGGACAGGCGCGCGCGCCCGGTGCCGCCGCCCGATTCCTGGATGCGCAGGGTCAGGGTCGCGGATTCGCCGACGATGCCGAAGGTCGCCGCCTGTTCGACGACGAGGCGGCGGTCGCGCAGCGCGCGCGTGCCGGTGAGGATGCCGTGCAGGGGGCCGGAGAGGCCCATCTCGCGCGCCTCCTTTGGGGCATCATGGACTTGTCCATCGGTCAGCAGGATGGCGCCGGCGAAGCGTTGTGGCGGGATGTCGCCCAATGCACGCCCCAGCACCTCGAACAGGCGCGTGCCGCGGTCGCGCGGTGCCGCGACATCCGTCGCTCCCGCGGCCGGAGGCGCCGGCTTGCCGGCGCGCAGGACGCGGACATCGAGGTCTTCTTCCCTGGCGAGCCGCTCGGTCAGGGACTTGAGCGCCTCCGCCGTCTGGGTCGGACGCGGCGCGATGTCCTGGGACCGGCTTTCGTCGACGACGATGACTGCCACGTCTTTCAGTGGCTCACGCAATTCCTCCTTGATGGCGGGGTTGGCGAGCAGGCCCGCGAGAACGGCGATGGCGGCGGCGCGGGTCACGGTGCCACGTGCACGGCGCCAGGCGGCGAAGGCGGCGAGGGCCGCGGCCATCGCGACGACGCCGATCAGCAGCTCCGGCGGCACCAGCGGTGCGAAGACGATGCTGGTCGCGCCGTTCACTGGCCGAGCCTTTCGAGGATCGCCGGCACGTGGACCTGGTCCGCCTTGTAATTGCCGGTGAGCGCGTACATGACGACGTTGATGCCGAAGCGGTAGGCCATTTCGCGCTGGCGTGCGCCGCCCGGCACCACCGGGAACGATGGCTGCCCGGCCGAATCGACCGCCCAGGCGGCGGCAAAATCGTTGGCGCCGATGATGACGGACGAGACGCCGTCGTTGGCGTGGCCCGACAGGCGCTCGACCCAGATAGCGCCACCCGTCCAGCGGCCGGGAAATTCGCTGAGCAGGTAGAAGGCCTTGGTCAGGATGTGGCCCTTGGAGACCGGCATCAGCGCCGGGATGGCGAGACCGCGCAGGATGTCGCGCAGCTTGGCGGCACCCGGACCGGTTGTTCCTTCACCGCCCGGTTCGGTCAGCGTGGTCGGCGCCTGGTCCCGGGTATCGAACAGGATCATGCCGCCCGACGCGAGGTAGCGCGCGATGCGTTCGCGCGCGGTGGTGCTCGGGCTCGGCTGGGTGGGCGAAATCGGCCAGTAGAGGAACGGGAAGACAGCGATTTCGTCGCGCTCGATATCGACGGAGAGCGGCTCCTTCGGTTCCACCGACGTGCGCGTGCGCAGCATCAGGGAAAGGCCCTCAAGCCCGGCGCGGCTGACCTGATCGATCCCGGAATCGCCCGTCAGCACGTAGGCGAGCCGGGTCTCGAAGGTCGCTTCGGCGGCACGCTGGGAGTCGAAGGCGGCCGTGCCGTCCTGGGCGTGGGCGGTGCCGGACAAGATCAGCAACAGCACGACGACGGCCGCGCTGGCGCGTGCCGCAGGTACGCTTTTCGATTCACCGGTCTGGGCCGAGAACGGCCAATGGGACGGCGCCAGGCCACGCAGCACCAGGCCGATCCACATGTCGATCAGCAACAGCGCCAGCGCGGCGAACAGCAGCCACGGCTTGACGTCGAACTCGCTCGGTGCGGCCAGCGACAGTTCGGCAACATTCGCCGGAAGCGGCCCGATCGCGGCCAGTCCGGTCAGGCCACCCGCTAGGTTGAGGGCGACGCGGGCCGATTCGTTGCCGTAGAGGCCGGGCGGATTCTGCGCGCTGACCGCCGGCGTGGTGTTGACCGTCGCTGCGGTGCCAGCGGTCTTCGGTTCCGGTGCCCCGGCGGCGGCGCGGTCCGCGGTTTCCGACAACGGTTGTGCCGAAGGTGGGGGATCGCCCATGCGGCCGAAGCCATCCAGCGCCGAAACCGGCGGTAGTGCCTGGGTACGGGCGCCGGACACGCCCTGGCTTACGGCGACGACACGGCGCAGCATCTCGACGAACAGGCCGGACAACGCAAGGTTCGACCAGTCGGTATTGGCCGTGGTGTGGATCAGGATGGTACGCCCGCGCCCGCGGTCGGCTGCCGTCACCAGCGGGGTGCCGTCGGCAAGTCGGGCCCAGGTATGGTTGGGCAGGTCGAGCGCGGGCTGCGCCAGGACCTGCCGGTTGATCAGGATTTCGTCGGGAACCTGGGCCCCGGCGAAGGGCGAGGCGTCGTCGAACGGCGCCAGTTTCGCCGGCTGTGACCACGACATGGCGCCGCCGAGGGTGCGGTCGCCGCGGCGCAGCATCACTGGCAGGAGGTCGTCGGCGTTCTGGGCGACGCGGGGCCCGGCGAAGCGCAGCAACGTGCCGCCCTGTTCCATCCACGACTTGATCGCGCCGCGCGCGGATTCGCCCAGTCCCGCCGCATCGGGCACGATCAGCACCGCGAGCGGCCGGGCGAGAAGCTCCTGCGCCGTGCCGCGGCGCACCTCGGCGTAAGGGGTGAGCGCGCGTTCGAGATAGAACAGTTCCGACAGCAGCGGCTGCGCCTCGGACCGGCTGGCGCGGTTGGTGACGATGCCGACGGGACGCCGGCGATAGCGCTCGTCCACCAGCGCCACGGCGGCGGCGCTGCGGACGTCCTCCAGCTCGAGGCGGGCGAGCCGGTTGCGCAGCTCCGTCGGCAGGTTGACCGCGGCTTCGGCGGTTTTCGCGCCATTGGCAAATCCGACCCGCTCGCGCAGTACGATGCGCCCGCGCTCGTCAAGCCCGCGCACCCAGTGGGCGGCGGCGGGGCCGGCCTCGGCGCGCAGCAGCTTGAGGATCAGGCGCGGTTCCCCGGCGGGCGGCGGCACCAGAGCGACGGCGCCGGCGCCGCGCGGATCGTTCATGACCGTGACGGTTCCGCGCTGCTGCAGCGCGCGCACGAAATCCTGCGCCCTGCCGTCGTCGACCCCATCGGACAGCCACACGATGTTGGCGGGATCGTTAAAGCGCGCGGCGCGGAAGGCTTCGAGCGCCCGTCCCCGCGCCGTCGGCCACGGCTTGGGCTGCAGCACCTCGGCGGCGCTGCGCGCCGCCGCCCCGGTCAGAAGGTTGCTCGCCCGGATCGCCGCGCCATCGGCAGGCGGCGCGGTACCGAGCAGCATGACCGGACGGCCCGTGCGTTCGGCGCGGGCGATGAGATTGTCGATCGCCTTCTGGCGGTCGGTCCAGCCACGGGCAGCGGCGAAACCGTCGTCCACGACCAGCACCAGCGGCCCGCTCTCGGCGAACCGGTCACCGGCGTTCCACAGCGGATGGGCGAGGCCGAGGATCACCAGAGTCGCCACGATCATGCGCAGCAGGATGAGCCACCAAGGCGTGCGCGACGGCGTCTGTTCGTCCTGGTTGAGGCCGAACAGCAGCAGGATGGCCGGGAAACGCAGCAGCCGCGGCGCCGGCGGCGTCACCCGGAGCAGCCACCACAGGATCGGCAGCCCGGCCAGCGCAACCAGCAGCCACGGCGCAGCGAAGGAGAGGGCGCCCATGCTCAGCATGGCGCCGCCTCACGCCTTGCGATGCCGCGCCTCACCATGACCGAACCCCGCCCGCCGGCACCGGTGGCAACGACAGCGCGGCATGGAGCGCCAGAAGCGCCTCCGCCGCCGGCCGATCCGTGTGATGCAGTGTGAACGACCAGGCGTTGCGCCGCGCCAGCCGGCCCAGCGCTTCTCGCCGCGCCGACAGGCGGTCGTGATACGGCCCGCGCACCGATTCGGTCCGGTTGATCAGGGTGTTGCCCTCGTTCTCGAGCCCTTCGAACCGGATGCGTCCGGCAAAGGGCAGGGATTCCTCCGCCGGGTCGAGCACTTGCACCAGGTGGCCTTGCAGGCCGCGGGCGGCATAAGTTCCGACGGCGGCGGTGATGTCGTCGAGGGGGCCGAGGAAATCGGAGAACAGCGCAATATGTGCGTAGCGTGGCAGCGGTTCGAGGGGCGGTACATTGGCGGCCTGCGCGCCGGGCCGGGCCAGCACCGCCGCCATGCGCGCGAGCGCGCCGCGCCCGGTTGCCGGGGCGCGGCCTTCGCCGGACAGCGCCACGTGTTCGCCGGCGCGCATCAGCAGCGCGGCGAGCGCGAGGGTAAGAAGCTTCGCACGTTCCGCCTTGGGCTCGAGACGGCGCGAGGACGCGTAATCCATCGACGCCGAGCCGTCGCACCACAGCCACACCGATTGGGCGGCGACCCATTCCTGTTCGCGGATGAAGACCTGGCCGGACTTGGCGGTCTGGCGCCAGTCGATGCGCTGGGCCGGGTCGCCCGGCTGGTAATGCCGGAACTGCCAGAAGGTTTCGCCCGGTCCCATGCGCCGGCGGCCGTGCACGCCCTGCATCACCGTCGCGGCGATGCGCTGCGCGCGCACCAGGAGCGGTGGCAGGTGTGCACCTGCCGCTTCCGCCCTCTGCAGGCGGGCCAGGGCCTTGTCGGCTCTCGGGGCGCCCTCCGGCTCGGCCATGCGGCGGCGCTCAGGCCAGGGGTTCGGCGAGGCGGTCGATCACCTGATCCATGGTGACGCCGTCGGCGCGCGCGGCAAAGGTCAGGGCCATGCGGTGGCGCAGCACGGGATGGGCCAGCGCCACCACGTCGTCCACCGAGGGCGCGAGACGTCCCTCCAGCACCGCACGGGCGCGGGCGGCGAGCATCAGGGCCTGACTTGCCCGCGGGCCAGGACCCCAGGCGATGGTGGCGTCGGTGTCGGTATCGCCGACCCCCGGTCGCCCGGCACGAACCAGCGCCAGGATCGCCTCGACCACCGAGTCGCCCACCGGTATCCGCCGCACCAGGCGCTGGGCCGCGATCAGCTCATCCGCCGTCAGCACGGGGCGGGGCTCGGCGTCGACGGCGCCGGTGGTGGCCAGCAGCATCGCCCGCTCGGCCTCCTTGTCGGGGTAGCGCACGTCGATCTGCAGAAGGAAACGGTCGAGCTGCGCTTCCGGCAGCGGATAGGTTCCTTCCTGTTCCAGCGGGTTCTGGGTGGCGAGGACATGGAACGGGCGGGGCAGGTCGTGGGTGACGCCGGCCACCGACACGGCGTGCTCCTGCATTGCCTGCAGGAGCGCCGACTGGGTGCGCGGGCTGGCACGGTTGATCTCGTCCGCCATGAGCAGCTGGCAGAACACCGGTCCCTTGATGAAGCGGAAGCTGCGGGCGCCGGCGTCGGTCTCCTCCAGCACCTCGGAGCCGAGAATATCGGCGGGCATCAGGTCGGGGGTGAACTGGATACGCTTGTCGTCGAGACCCAGCACGATGCCCAGCGTGCGCACGAGGCGGGTCTTGGCGAGCCCGGGAACGCCGATCAGCAGGCCATGCCCGCCGGCAAGAAGGGTAATGAGGGTTTCGTCCACGACCTGCTTCTGGCCGAAGATGATTTCGCCTATGGCGGCGCGCACGTCCTGCAGGCGATTGCCGAGCCTTTCGATGTCGGCAGCGAGTTCACGCGCGTCCGCTTGGGCCTGGGCGGAAGGTGTGTCGGTGATGGTCATGAACAGAATCCTCTAACACCATCGGCGCGCCGACCCCGATCCGGCGAACCTGCCCGGGGCGTCGTGGTCGCGCGCCTCGGGGCACGGTTGACGCAAGAAACGCCTTTACCACGGTCGAATCAGTATAGGATGATTCCCGGTGCTTTCCATACCGGGCAAATGGGCTGAAATTGTGGCGGAAATCACCGAAATCGGGGCTGGAGAACGTTTTCGTATCCTCGCCGACGGGACTTGGTTGCACGAAGGCCGTCCGATCACGCGGCCGGCCCTGATGCGCCTGTTCGGGAGCGCGCTCCGGCGTATGCCGGACGGCGGCCACTGGCTGGTGACGCCGACCGAAAGGATTCCGGTCGCGGTGGATGACGCACCCTTCGTTGCCGTGGCGATGGCGGCGGAGGGCGCCGGCCGCGACGCCGCGATCCGGTTCCGCACCAATATCGATTCCTGGGTCCGGCTCGACGCCAATCACCCCCTCCGGATTGCCGGCGGCGCCAAGGGGCCGCGGCCCTATGTCGGCCTCGATGGCGGGCTCGAGGCACTGATCGCGCGCAGCGTCTACTACGACCTTGCCGCGCACGCCGTGACGGGGCCGGACGGCCGCGCCGGCGTGTGGAGCGCCGGCCGTTTCTTCCCGCTCGTGCCGGAAGCCGCGTCGTGACCGTGATCGACGCCCGGGATTTTGCCGACCGCATCCGGCCGCACCTCAAGGCACCTGAGGCGGCCTATGCGGCACCCCGGTTTCGCATCGGTTTCGGCGCCGAGGAGAAGTTCCTCGACGTCGCCGAGGTCGGGACACGGTACCGGCCCGCGGCGGTTCTGGTGCCGGTCATCGACAGGCCCGACGGCGCGACGGTGCTGCTGACGCGGCGCTGCTCCCACCTGCCGGACCACGGCGGGCAGATCAGCTTCCCCGGCGGGCGCGTGGAGGACGGCGACGACGGCCCGGTGGAAGCCGCGCTGCGCGAGGCGCAGGAAGAGGTCGGCCTGCCGCACGGGCACGAGGTGCGTGTCGTCGGCGCGCTGGAAACGCGCGGTACGGTGTCGAATTACCGGGTCACGCCGGTGATCGCTGTGGTCGCGCCATTCGTGCCCCGCGCCCAGGAGGACGAGGTCGAGGAAATCTTCGAGGTGCCGCTCGATTTTGTCCTCGACCCGGACCGGCACGAAGGGCTCCGCGTGTCACCCGCCGACGGACGGCCGCGACAGATGTACGCGATCCGCTACGGCGGGCACTTCATCTTCGGCTTTACCGCCCGGATTCTGGTACAATTGACGGAAATTTGGTTGGGAGGCAATTACGCGCCGGACATCAGCCTGTTCGGCAACTGAGGTGATATGTTCAGACTTTTCTTCACGTTTGTGCTGCCGTTGATTGCGCCGACGGGGCTCTACCTCGCATGGAACTGGATCCAGTTGCGCCGGATCGCTTCCGGCAAGCGGGCGGAGCCAACCCCCACCTTCGCTGAAATGCCCTGGCTGGTGCTGGCTGGCGCCGGCGTGTCCATGCTCGTCGTGACGCTTCTCGCCTTTGCGGTGATGGGCGGCGGCGCCGAGCCCGGCAGCACGTATGTTCCGCCACACATGGAGAACGGCAAGCTGGTGCCGGCCGAAACGCGCTGATCCCATGACCGCGCACCCGACGCTTCCGCCGCAGCCCTGGATGACGGACCCGGCGACGCGCGCGGTAATGGCGGCGCTCGCGCCGGGCGGGCCGCCGCGATTTGTCGGTGGTTGCGTGCGCGACGCGCTGTGCGGATTCCCGCGTGTCGGCGATATCGACATTGCCACGCCGACACCACCGGACCGGGTCCTGGAGCTTCTCGCCGCCGCGGCGATCCGCGCGATCCCCACCGGCATCGCCCACGGCACGGTGACGGCGGTGGTGGGTGCCCGGTCTTTCGAGATCACGACGCTGCGCCGCGACGTCCGGACCTATGGCCGCCACGCCGACGTCGCCTTTACCGACGACTGGCGCGAGGATGCCGCGCGGCGCGACTTCACCATCAACGCCATGTCGCTGAGCGAGGCGGGGGAGCTGTTCGACTATTTCGGCGGTCGCGAGGACTTGGCGGCGGGGCGTGTGCGCTTCGTCGGGGATGCGGCGACGCGCATACGAGAGGACGTGCTGCGGCTGCTGCGTTTCTTCCGGTTTCATGCCTGTTACGGCAAGGGCGCGCCCGACCCTTCGGCCCTGGCCGCGGCGGGTGCGGCGGCGCACCTGACGCCGGGCCTTTCGGGCGAGCGTGTCTGGGCCGAACTGTCGCGCATCCTGATGGCGACGGATCCGGCGGCGGCGTTGACGCTGATGGAGGATGCGGGGGTTCTGGTCCACGTTCTGCCGGCCTGGCTGGACGATGGCGGCCGGGGTATCGCGAGGCTCCGTGCGCTCGTGGCCATCGAGGCGGCGGAAGGGCTGGCCCAGACGCCCGATCCCGTGCGCCGCCTCGCCGCGGTGCTGGACAGCGACCCCGGAGCGGCGGATGCGACGGCGGAACGCCTCCGGCTGTCGCGGGACGCGAGGGTGCGGCTCGGCCGTCTCGCCGTCGCGGGCACGTCGGTTGCCGTCGACACGAGCCCGGCCGACGCGCGGCGCGCGATCTACCGTGACGGCGCGGAACGGTTCCGCGATTGTGTGCTGCTGTCGTGGGCGGCCGAGTGGGCGGAGGGACGCGACGCCCACAGCGCCCGGGACGCGGCGATGGCCTATGGGGCGCTGCTCGAGGTTGCCCGCATCTTCGTGCCGCCTGTGTTTCCGCTTTCGGGTGCCGACGCGGCGGCCGCCGGCCTGTCTCCCGGCCCGGCTATGGGCGTTGCGTTGCGTGCGGTGGAGGACTGGTGGCTGGCGCGGGACTTCCGCCCCGGCCGCGACGAACTGCTCGCCCGGCTCAGGGCGGAAATCGCCAGGAGTTGACGTTTTTTCCGGCGACGCTAGCCGGCCATGCTCAGCCTGGATGCTGGTTGCGCATGCGCAGATGTTGGCTGCACGGCGTCGTCGGCGTGTTCCGTTTCCGTCGGCGCGGCGCCGGCGGCTGGAGTGCGGTCGGGCAGAACGAGCGTGACGACGGTGCCTTCGCCCGGCCGGCTTTCGATCTCGAGCGCGCCGCCGAGCACCTCGGCGAGCTTCTGGCACAGGGGCAGGCCGAGGCCTTTCCCCGGATGGGCGCCGTCCTGGTTATTTTCAACCTGTCCGAACGGCGTGCAGGCGATCAGGATTTCCCCTTCCGACATGCCAATGCCGCGATCGATGACACGGATGCGGGTGTCGTCGCCCGACTGCTGGTCGATGGCGATATCTATGCGGCTTCCGGGCGGCGAAAACTTGATCGCGTTGGACAGGAGATTGACCATGATGCGGCGCAGGATGTCGGGGTCCGTCTCGATCTGACGGGGCGGTCCCGAAGTCGTGACCTCGATGTTGTGACCCGATTGCTTCAGCGGTGCCGCCGCCGCGCGGACGGCCCGGCGCGCCGCTTCGGAGAGGTCCAGTGTCCTCGGTGCGACGTCCATCTTCCGGTTTTCCGCCTTCACGAGGTCGAGGACGTCCTCGATCATGAGGAGGAGGTTCTGGCCGGAATTGTAGATGTCGACGATGTAGGACTTGTAGTGCGGGTTGTCGAGGGGACCCCTGATCTCGTCACGGATCAACTGGGCGAAGCCGATAATGGAGTTCAGTGGGGTGCGCAACTCGTGGCCCATGTGTGCGAGAAACTCGTTCTTCGCGTCATTGGCCGACTTCAGGCGCCAGATGCGGGCGGTCAGGCGAAGGTTGGCGTCGTGCTCGCCGCGCATGATCTTCTGGAAGGTCCAGACGAAGAAGACGAGGGCGAGGAATGTCAGGACGAAGGCGACGGCGATCACGACCAGGTCCCGCCGCTTGAGCGCTTCGACGCCGGCGACCATCGGGGTTACGTCGCGAAAGACTTCGGCCATCCCTTCGACGGGGCCGTTGGGTCCCTGCGCGCGAATGGGAACGAGGTTCGACAGCACCCAGCGGTTCGCCACCACCCCTTCGAACGTGTCGAAGGAACGGTGGAACTGAAGATCGGCAGTGTCATTCCCGGCAAGCGCGCCGAGAAAGTGGGGATCGCGGCCGTGGTCGACGCCGATCCGGGAGCGATCGGAGGAAAAGACGGTGAATCCCCTGGGGTCGTAAATGTTCACCTTCAGCACCGGCACGCCGCGCGCCTGATCGGCGAGGTCGCCGGCCAGGGCGGCCGTCTGGGGCAGGCTGCGGATCGCCTCCGCGCCCTGCTGGTGGGCCGAGGCCACGAAGGCGCGGTGGCGCTGCCAGAGCGTGTTGGTGAAGCTTCGAATGAAATTGGAGTTGTTCTCGGCCGCAAGTGCGGTCAATTGCGTGCGTCGGCCCGAGTCGTTGGCCAGGATCACGACGAGGGCGGCAACGATCAGAACCGCGGCCGCGCCGAGCGCGAAATTGAATGTTAGCCGAAAGTAACCGGCGCGTGGAATCGGCGCGCGTTCAAAGTGATCGGACACGAAATCTCCTGATACGGCCAAGGGCCCGCGTTTGATCTTATTGGGCCGATGGAACCGCATTCGTTGGCTTCCACCGCAACTTTATGCGACCGAAATGCTTAACTTTCGTTTAATCACCATGACGAGATCGCCGCCGCGAACCGCACTGTGGGGCGATGGCCGGTTTTGTTCGTGCCAAAATGCGGCACCGGATTTGCTGACGTCATGTCAGCCGATATCAGTACGTGAAATCGGACCGCGCGTGTCAGGTTGTGCTGGCTGCGAAAGATGGGGGTTGGTTAACGATACGTTTATCAACCTCGACAGACGCCGGGAGTCCCCTGGTCTGGAGATTTGATTTTTTTATACCGATCAGGGCCAGAGGACTTCGGGCGGCAAGCTCATCAGGATGGCTTCCGTGTTGCCGCCGGTCCTGAGGCCAAACTGGGTACCGCGGTCGTAAAGAAGGTTGAACTCGGCGTAGCGTCCGCGGCGGATCAACTGGTGGCGGCGCTGGTCGTCGGTCCAGCCGTCGCTCATCCGTGCCGCGACGATGCGCGGATAGACCTCCAGGAACGCTTCGCCCACGGCGCGGGTGAAGGCGAAATCCGCGTCCCAGTCTCCGCTGTCGAGGTCATCATAGAAGATGCCGCCGAGGCCGCGCGGCTCGTCCCGGTGGGGCAGGAAGAAATACTCGTCGCACCACGCCTTGAAGCGGGGATAGTAGTCCGGGTCGGCGGCGTTGCAGGCGGCCCGCAGCGCAGCATGGAAGGTCTGCGCATCCTCCCGCGCCGCGGCTCCGTCGGGAAACATCGGCGTGATGTCGGCGCCTCCACCGAACCACCCCTTGGCGGTGACGATGTGCCGCGTGTTCATGTGCACCGCCGGCACCAGCGGCGAGCGCATGTGAGCGACGAGCGAAATTCCCGACGCCCAGAACCGCCCGCCCGACGCGTCAGCGCCGGGGATCTGCCTCGCGAACTCCGGGGCGAAGGTCCCGAATACGGTCGAGACGTTGACGCCGACCTTCTCGAACACCCGTCCGCGCATCACTGCCATGACGCCACCGCCGCCGTCGGCGTCGCCCCGTGGCGGCCGTTTCCAGGCGGTGCGCGCGAACCGGCCCGGAGGGATGCCCGCAACCTTGCCGAGAGCGGGGCCGTTAAGCGCGTCCTCGATGCCCTCGAAGGCGGCGCAGACGCGATCGCGCAGGGATTCGAACCAGGCGCGCGCGTCGTCCTTGCGGCGAGACATGTCTGTTCCCTCGATGGCGGTCATCGGGCGCTCCCGGGAATCGCGTTTCGCGGATCGGCGCGGTCACTTGGAAAGCCTCGGGTCTGACGCAGAGCTTCCCCAAGGACCACGGCCGCGGCGGTAGCAACATTAAGGCTGCGGGCGCTAGCGGCCAAGGGAATCGTCACCGTGAGGTCGGCCGCGCGGTGAACGGCCTCGGGCGTGCCGGCCGATTCGCTGCCGAGCAGCAGCACGTCATCGTCGCCGTAGGCGACGGTGCGGAAGTCGGTTTCCCTGCGAGTGGTGAGCAGGATCAGCCGTCCCGGCGCGGTGATGGTGGATTTGAGTGCGTCAATGTCCGGGTAGCGGATTATATCGGCGAGAGCGATGTAATCGAGCCCGGCGCGCCGGAGTTTCGCGTCCGACAGAACGAATCCTGCCTGCCCGACGATGGCCACGCCGACGCCGAGGCAGGCACCGAGGAGCAGCATCGCGCCGGTGTTCTGGGGGATGTCGGGTTCGAAGAGCGCCAGGCGCATTCTCGTCGTTTTCGGTTTTCCAGTCGATCACAGCAGCGCTCGGCCGGCCGTCTCGATTGCATGTGGGGCGCCGCACGCAAAGGTATCACGCGGAGGTCTCGCAAACCGCCTGTTTCAGCGAAAAAGGGCCAGATTAGGGCTTTGCTTGACTGGCGATTTATATTACACCCAACGCCACCGAAACCACCCGTCCGGGGGCCGATTCCGGGACCCGGGGTGGCGCGTAAAGGGGAATTCACCAATGTCCGATACCGTTCACGGTCACGGCGGCGAAGACGGCGAAACCCGCCGCGACTTCCTGGTCCTGGCCAGTGCCGCGCTTGGCGCTGCCGGCGCCGGCCTCGCCATCTGGCCCCTGATCGACAGCATGAACCCGGCCAAGGACGTGCTGGCGCTGTCGACCATCGAGGTCGACCTCACGCCCATCGCGGTCGGCCAGCGCATCACCGTGAAATGGCGCGGCAAGCCGGTGTTCGTCGATCACCGCAGCCCCGAGCAGATCGCCAAGGCGGCCGCAGACGACAACGCCAGTCTCAAGGACCCGCAAACCGACAAGGACCGCGTCAAGAAGCCGGAATGGCTGGTGCTGGTCGGCGTCTGCACACATCTCGGCTGCGTGCCGCTGGGCCAGAAAGTCGGGCAGCCGCGGGGCGACTTCGGTGGCTGGTTCTGTCCGTGCCACGGATCGCACTACGATACGTCCGGCCGCATCCGCGTCGGTCCCGCGCCCGTGAACCTCGAGGTTCCGACCTACTCCTTCCTCAACGATACAACCTTGCGCATCGGCTAAAAGGGATCACCATCATGAGCGCGTCCAGCCAGCAGCAGGGCCCTGTCGTCCGTTGGATCGATCAGCGTCTGCCTATTTTCTCGTTCTTGCAGCACGAGCTTCATGAATATCCCACGCCGAAGAACCTGAACTACTGGTGGAATTTCGGATCCCTCGCCGGGATCGTGCTGGTGATCATGATCGCCACCGGAATCTTCCTGGCGATGAACTATACGCCGCACGTCGACCACGCGTTCGATTCGGTCGAGCGCATCATGCGCGACGTCAACTACGGCTGGCTGATCCGCTACGTTCACATGAACGGCGCGTCGATGTTCTTCCTCGTGGTCTACATCCACATTTTCCGGGGCCTCTATTACGGCTCCTACAAGCCGCCGCGCGAGCTTCTATGGTGGCTCGGCCTCATTATCCTGCTCCTGATGATGGCAACCGCGTTCATGGGCTACGTCCTGCCGTGGGGCCAGATGAGCTTCTGGGGCGCCACCGTCATCACCAACCTGTTCTCGGCGATCCCCTGGGTGGGGGAGCCGATCGTGACCTGGCTGTGGGGTGGTTTCGCAGTGGACAATCCGACGCTGCAGCGCTTTTTCTCGCTTCACTACCTGTTGCCCTTCGTCATCGTCGCCGTCGTCATGCTCCATCTGGTTGCGCTGCACACGGCGAAGTCCAACAATCCGCTCGGCATCGATCCCAAGAGCGACAAGGACACCATTCCCTTCCATCCGTACTACACGATCAAGGACAGCTTCGGCCTCGGCGTGCTGCTGATCGTCTACATGGCGCTGGTGTTCTACGCGCCCAACGCGCTGGGCGAGGCCGAGAACTACGTCCCCGCCAACCCGCTGCAGACGCCGGAAGAAATCGTCCCGGAATGGTACCTGCTGCCGTTCTACGCCATCCTGCGCTCGGTGCCGGACAAGCTCGGCGGAGTGGTGCTGATGTTCGCCTCGATCTTCATCCTGTTCGTGCTGCCGTGGCTCGATACCTCCAAGGTGCGCTCGGCGAGGTTCCGTCCGATCTACAGGCAGGTGTTCTGGATATTCGTCCTCGCCTGCATCGTCCTGGGCTGGGCCGGTGCCCAGAAGCCGGAAGGCGCGGCGCTGATGATCGGCCGGCTGGCGACTGCCTATTATTTCTTCCATCTGCTGATCCTGATGCCGATCCTGGGCAAGTTCGAGAAGACTCGACCCTTGCCCGAAAGCATCTCCCAGCCGGTCCTCAAGAACTAGGCGCGGGAGACGCTTATCATGACAATTTTCAAGTTCACCGCCGCGGCTGCCGTGACCGCCCTGCTGGCATTTACCGCCGCCGCGAGTGAGGCTCCCGTGCCACCCGCGCAGTCGTGGTCGTTCTCCGGCCCCTTCGGCACCTACGACCGTGCGGCGCTCCAGCGCGGCTTCCAGGTGTATAAGGAAGTGTGCGCCGGCTGCCATTCGTTGCGGCACGTCTACTACCGCGACCTTGCCGCGCTCGGCTACAACGAGGACGAGATCAAGGCGATTGCCGCCTCCGTCGAGGTGCAGGACGGTCCCAACGACCAGGGTGAGATGTTCACGCGCCCTGGCCGGCCCTACGACCGTTTCAAGTCGCCGTTCCCCAACGACAACGCGGCGCGCGCGGCGAATAACGGGGCGTTGCCACCCGACCTCAGCGTTATCACCAAGGCGCGGCCGCACGGCCACGACTATCTCTATGCCCTGATGACCGGCTACAAGGAGCCGCCCGCGGACATGAAGATGACCGAGGGTATGCAGTACAACACCGCCTACGCGGGAAACCAGATCGCCATGGTGCCGCCGTTGTCGGAAGGGTCGATCGAATACAAGGACGGGACCAAGGCCACCGTGCCGCAGATGGCCAGGGACGTGACCGTGTTCCTTGCCTGGACGGCGGAACCCGAAATGGAGGAACGCAAGCGCCTCGGCTACAAGGTCCTGCTGTTCCTGCTGGTGCTGACCGGCGTGCTCTATGCGGCAATGCGCCGGGTCTGGTCCAAGGTGCATTAAGGCAACGCGCGTACCGATCGGTCAAAAGGCCGGGCTCCGCCCGGCCTTTGTCGTTATAGTTCGGTGCGTCGCGCGGAGGTGCGGCGGAACCAGGGGAAGCCGGGGGTTTCATGGCGGAAGCGGTGCTTGGGATCATCGGGGGCTCGGGTCTCTACGACATCGAGGGCCTGACCGGCACGCACTGGCGGCGCGTCGCGAGCCCGTACGGGGAGACCTCGGACGAATTCCTGTTCGGCGGCCTGGCCGGCCGTGACGTCGTGTTCTGCCCGCGCCACGGCCGCGGGCACCGGATTCCCCCTTCGGACGTCAATTTCCGCGCCAATATCGACGCCCTGAAGCGCGTGGGCTGCACCGAAATCATCTCCCTCAGCGCTGTCGGCTCGTTGAGCGAATCACTCGCCCCCGGCACCTTCGTCCTCGTCGACCAGTTCATCGACCGCACGTTCGCACGCGAACGATCCTTTTTCGGCACCGGCATGGTCGCCCATGTGTCGATGGCGCATCCCGTCTGCGCGCGCCTCGGCGATGCGCTGGAGGTGGCGGCACGCGCCGAGGGCATCCCGGTCGCTCGCGGCGGCACCTATGTGGTGATGGAGGGGCCGCAGTTCTCGTCCCTGGCCGAGGCCGAGCTCTACCGGTCCTGGGGCGCGGCGGTAGTGGGCATGACCAATATGCCGGAAGGCAAGCTCGCCCGCGAGGCCGAGATGTGCTACGCGACCGTTGCCATGGTCACCGATTACGATTGCTGGCATCCGGGCCATGACAGCGTGACGGTCGACGCGGTCATCGGAGTACTCCTGGCGAATGCGGCGAAGGCCCGCGGCCTGATCGCGCGTCTGGTGCCCGCCCTCGTGCCGCCGGAGACGCAGTGCCCGAAAGGTTGTCACGCCGCGCTCGACCACGCCATGATCACGGCACCCGGCGCGCGCGATCCCGAGCTGCTCGCGCGCCTCGATGCTGTCGCGGGACGGGTGCTGAAGGACTGAGTGTCAATGAAAAGGGCCGGCGGTCGCCCGCCGGCCCTTCGTCGCGGTAGCGGCACCAGCGCCTAGGCGCTGACCTTGCTGAGATGCTCGCTCAGGAATTCCAGGGTGCGTGAGCGTGCGGTCTTGGCGGCGGCCTCGTTGTAGGAGCCGCGGTGGTCGCAGTTGAACCCGTGACCGGCGCCGTCATAGAGGTACACCGGCACCTGCGGCTGGCCCTGCTTGATCTTTTCCACCTTTTCGGGGCCGATGCCCTTGTCCTCCTTGCCGATGTGGCAGATCGTCGGGCACTTCGGCTTTTCGTTGGCGAAGTCGGCCGCGTTGCCGCCGTAATAGGACACCGCCGCGTCGAAGTTGCCCCGCGTCGCGGCGATCCAGGCGACCGAGCCGCCGAAGCAGTAGCCGATGATGGCGACCTTGCCGGCGTCCTTGCGGATCGCTTCTGCCGCCGCCTGGGAGTCGGCCAGGGAATCGTCCCAGTTCAGCTTGGCGCGGGTGGCCTTGCCCTTTTCCTGGTCCTCGGGCCCGTAGCCGAGTTCGAGGTTGCGTTCGACGCGGTCGAACAGCGCCGGCGCGATGGCGACATAGCCGTCCTTGGCGTAGCCGTCGCAGACTTCCTTGATGTGCTTGTTGGCGCCGAAAATCTCCTGGATGATGACGACGCCGCCCTTGGGCTTGCCGGCCGGGTCCGCTCGATAGGCGCCGAGTTCGAAGCCGTCTTTGGATTTCAGCTTAATCATTTGTCCCATGCTGGGTTCTCCCTGATTTCTTGGTTGCAGATAGGGGTGAATGGATCCCCGTCGGGGGCATCCCCGGAAATACGGGCGAATTGTAAAGGCTGTGGCGGGCGCTGGCAAATGGCGGTTCTGTGACAACTGCACGCGGCGGGAATTCCCCTACACGTTGAAGCGGAATTCGATCACGTCACCGTCCTGGACGACATAATCCTTGCCCTCGGTCCGCATCTTGCCCGCCGCGCGCGCGCCCTGTTCGCCGCCGCAGGCGATATAGTCCGCGTAGGAAATTGTTTCTGCTGCGATAAAGCCGCGTTCGAAATCGGTATGGATGCAGCCCGCGGCCTGGGGTGCGCGAAATCCCTTCGGAATCGTCCAGGCGCGGGCCTCCTTGGGCCCCGCCGTAAAATAGGTGATCAGGCCGAGCAGCCTGTAGCCCTCGCGGATCAGCCGGGTGAGGCCCGGCTCCTCGAGCCCCAATTCCGCGAGGAACGCCTTGCGTTCCCCGGCGTCGGTGAGCTGCGCGACCTCCGCCTCGATGGCGGCCGAGATGACGACGGTGCCAGCGCCCTCGGCGGTGGCCTTTCGCGCCACCCTCTCGGAATACTCGTTGCCGGTGGCGGCGGAGCCTTCG
>WHSO01000044.1 GCA_009380075.1 Alphaproteobacteria bacterium
GCTCCGCAACGCCGCCGAACGGACCGTCGAAAACCTCTCGGACCGCATCGGACAGGGCCTCGACGCCTTCTCAGCACAGGAGTGCGCCAATTACCTCAAAAATGCCGGATATGCGTCAACCTAAATGCAGAACGCTCTAGATCAGGCCGAGCTCCCGCAACTCGCGCGCGAGGCGCGGCGGCAGCCGTTCGGTGCCCTTGGCGCGCGCGCCCCGCGGCGCATCCCTGAGGTCCGGCGGCGCGTCCTCCGGCTTCAAGTACCGCCAGCCCTGCATCGGCCGGTGCTCGACCGGCACGGTGCGCACGATCTCGGCCGCCAGCCGGATGGCGCAGCGCTTGCGGCGCTTGCCGGGGCGGATGCGCTCCTCGAAGCCGAGGATGCGCTGGCGGGCGACGATCTCGCCGCGGATGATCCAGTAGAGCGAACCGCCGTCGAGGACTTCTTCGGCCCGGCGCGGGAAATTGCGGGTGAAATGGAAGGTGCCGGTCCCTTCCCCGTTGGCGCGACGTTCGGCCCGGCGGCTTTTCTGGAAACGGGTGACGTCGGCGACCGATTCGGCGCCGACAGCCATCTTGAGCAGATGCAGCGCCACGGCCCGCGCCGGCCTCAGCCGTTCTTCGACACGATGTTGAGGAGCGCCTGGCGCCCCTTGGCGATCTCGTTCATGGCGCGGTCGATGGCCTTGGGCAGGACGGCCGGATCCTCGACCCTCTCGCCGTAACCATCGGCCACCTCGACCACCTTCTCGTAGGCCGTACCGGGCTGGAAGTAGGTCAGCGGCTCCCAGTTCGATTTGGCGGCGAAGCCGTCGGGATAGACCTCGCGGGTGTTGCGCCGCACCGCGTTCCACATCGAATTGTTGAACACCATGAACAGCACCGGCAGCTTTTCCGCGCTCGCGACATAGTGCGCCGAAACGGGGTTGCCGAACATGTAGGCGCCGTCGCCGGTGGTGCAGAAGATCTGCCGGTCGCGGTCGGCGAGCTTCATGCCCAGCGACGTGCCGAGGCTCCACCCCAGGCCCCCGCCGTAGCCGAGGGAATAGAACGTACCCGGCCGGGTGAAGGTCATGTGGTGGTGCATCAACTGGCTTTCCTTGATGACGATGGCGTCATCGTCCTTCACCTGGTCGATGCAGTGGGACACCCAGGCGGGATGGATCGGGCTGTCGGTGCGCGCCTTTTCCAGAACAGCTTTTCTCTGTTCGGCCTGCTTGGCACGCAGCGCCTCGATCCGCTTGCGTCGCACATCGATGCGCGACCGCGCCGTCTTTTCCTCCGCTTCGAGCGCGGCGTCGAGCGCGCGGAGCGAGGACTTCAGCACCCCGGTAATGGCGACATCGGCCGGGAACCCGCGGATCGGGTAAGACGCGAACAGGGGATCGGCGCCGAGGTGGATGACCTTGCAGTCCTCGCCCGGCGCCTTCTTGGACGGGATCCACGGCACGTCGCAGTCGGCGACGATGATCACGTCGGCGTCATCGAGGAAGGCATCGGGGTTGTAGCCCGCGTTCATCGGGTGACCGGTGCCGAGGCACATGTAGCGCGGCTTGCGCTGGGTCACCGGGATGGCGAACCGCTCGGCGAGGGCGCCCAGCGCGTCGACGTCGTCGAGGTCGAACCCGGCGCTCGCGGTGATGATCAGCGGGCTCTCCGCCTTGGCGATCATCGCCGCCGCCCGGGCGATGGCCTCCGGGTCCGGCTGCGGCGGCGACGCATAGGCATGGCGCGAGGGCGAATCGAAGGTGAAATTGTTGGCGGATGCCGCCAGCACCTCGCGCGGCAGGGTCAGGTAGACCGGCCCGCGCGGGTAGCTCATGGCGGCGTTGAGCGCGCGGTCCACCGCGGTTTCAACAACCTCGCCGTTGGGCAGTTCGTAGTCCCATTTGACGACCTCGCGCACCATGGCGCGCTGGTCGAACATCTCCTGCGGCCAGTGGATTTCGCCGGTACGCGAGCCGGTCATCGCCGCCGTTTCCGAGAACGGCGTGCGCCCGGCCGAGAACAGGATCGGCACGTTGCCGCGATAGGCGTTGATCAGCATACACATGGCGTTGGCGGTGCCGACGTTGACGTGCACCATCACCGCCTGGGGCCGTCCGGTCATGGCGTAGAAGCCCTGGGCCATGGCCATGGCGACGTTCTCGTGCGGGCAGGTGACGGGCTCGGGCACCTTGACGCCGCCGGCGCGGAGCTTGGAATAGGCCTCGATCAGCGGGGCGAAGTCGGTCCCGGCGTTGCCGAACAAGTAGTCGATGCCGCGGTCGGCGAGGACCTGGAGATAGGCTTCGGCGACGGAACCGGACGCAATAGTTTTCCTGGGCATGGAAACTCCCCTCTGGGCCGCACGGGACCGGTGTTTTCCGATCTTGTAGCCGAGCGGGCGGGTCCCGGCCACCCCGAAATATTATCGTATTACCAGGGCACTTCCGAGCCGTCGTGGGAGAAGAAACGGCCGGAATCGGTCATTTCGGCGCCATCGATGATCTGCCGCAGGCGCCCGATCGAATCCCGCGGTTCGAGCCGGGCCCCGGCTCCGCCCATATCGGTCCGCACCCAGCCGGGATGGAGCATGAGAACGATGACCCCGTGGTCCTTCAGGTCGAGCGCAAGGCAGCGCCCGGCGGCGTTGAGCGCCGCCTTGGACGACCGGTAGGCATAGGTGCCGCCCGAGGTATTGTCGGCGATCGAGCCCATGCGCGAGGTGATCAGTGCGATGCGGGGCCTTGCGGCCCGCCGCAATGCGGGCAACAGCGCCTCGGTCACCGCGACAGGCGCCAGCACATTGGTACGCAGGACGCCCTCCCAACCGGTGTAATCGATGCGGCCGAGGCTCTGGCCCCGGCCATAGACGCCGGCGTTGTTCACCAGGACATCGATCGCCGCATCGCCGAGGGCGCGCGCAAGCGCCGCAATGGACTCTTCACCCGTGACGTCAAGGCGGTGCACGACGACGTCGCCCGCCATTCCGTCGAGTGCATCCGCGCGGTCCGGCGACCGGCAGGTGGCATGGACGCGCCAGCCGTCGGCGGCATACTGGCGCGCGAATTCGAGGCCGAGACCGCGGTTCGCGCCGGTAATCAGAACAGTGGGCATGCCGCCACTATAACAGGAAATAGGTGGCGGATCCCAGGAATGCGGCGAAGCCGACGGTATCCGTCACCGTGATCAGGAACGGGCTCGACGCTATCGCCGGATCGACGGAAAACCGGTCGAGCGTGAACGGAATGATGACGCCGACGGCGCCCGCCGCCAGCAGGTTGATCACCAGCGATCCCGCCAGGATCGCCCCCAGGTGCACCGAGGAGAACCACAGCCCGGCGACGATACCGACGACGACGGCCAGCAGCAGGCCGTTGACGGCGGCGACCATGATCTCCTTGCCGAGGATGCGCAGCGCGTTGCCGCGGTGGAGTTCCTTCATCGACAAGGCGCGCACCGCAACGGTCATGGCCTGGATGCCCGCGTTGCCGCCGAGCGCGGCGACGATGGGCATCAGCACCGCCAGGGCCACCACCTGTTCGATGGCATCTTCGAACAGCCAGATCACGAGAGACGCGCAGAGAAGGCCGAGGAGCGAGAGGAACAGCCACGAAATCCGGGAACGCGACGTGCTCAGGACCGAATCGTAGACGCTGTCCTGCCGTATGCCGGCGAGGCCGAGGATGTCTTCCTCCGCCTCCTCGTGCACCACGTCCATGACGTCGTCATGGGTGATGACACCGACCATCTTGCCGTCGGTGTCAACGACAGGAGCAGACGCAAGGTCGTACTGGCGGAACAGGTGGGCAACCTCTTCCTGGTCGGTGGTCACGGGGATTCGGTCGATATCCGTGTCCATGAGGTCTTCGAGGCGCACCGGGCGGCGGGTACGCAGGATGCGCGACAGCGACACCATGCCGAGCGGCTTGCCGCCGTCGTCGACGACGAAGAGATCGAGGAATTCCTCCGGCAGATGCTCGGCGCCGTGCTCCGCCTCCTCGCGCAGGTAGTCGATGGTCTCGCCCACCGTCCAGCGCGCGGGAACGGCGACGAACTCGCGCTGCATCAAGCGGCCGGCGGAATCCTCCGGATGCGCCAGCGCTTCTTCCAGCGCGGCGCGGTCCCCGGCCTCGAGCTGTTCAAGGACCTCGGCCTGGACCGGCTCGTCCAGGCTGGCGACGACGTCGAGCGCGTCATCGGTGTCCATTTCGGTCACGGCGGCGGCGACATCGGCGGGACCGAGGTAGCCCACCACTTCCTCGCGCACCGGCTCGGCGAGGAAAGTCAGCAGCTCCGGATCCACCCGGGGCCCCAAGATGTCTATGAGAATGCGGCGCTCGGACGGCGCCAGTCCCTCGATCAGGTCGGCGAGGTCGGCGGTATGGAGGGCGAGGGCCATCTCCTCGACGCGGACGAGATCGTGGGCGTCGAGCGCGGCGCGCAGGTCCGCGACCTGGCCGCCGCTGACGCCATAAAGCTCATCGGACTGGATTTCGCCGGCCTCGGGACGTGGATCGGTGCCCGACATGCCCGTTCTCCTCTCACGGTCGGGGGCGGCTCAAGTACCCCCTGCAAAAGCCGTCGGGCCCCCGAATCTCACGGCGGGCCCGACAGCGATATGCGTTCCGTCAATGGTGCGGTCGAGAAGACTCGAACTTCCACGGGGTTTCCCCCACAGCGACCTCAACGCTGCGCGTCTACCAATTCCGCCACGACCGCAAATTGACTGGTAGAATAAAAACATATGGACCCGGACGCCAAGGCGTCCGGGCCGCATGGGGAATAGCAAATCGGACAAGGCTCCGCAAGCCCATGGTCAGTATCGCGGAAAGCGCCCCTTTGGGGGCGGTGGAATGGCGGTTGAGCCCCGGTCTCGTGCCCTACGAGTCCGCGGTGGCAACGATGGAATCCCGGGTTGCCGCCATCCGCGACGGGTCGGCGCCGGAGCTGGTCTGGGCGCTCGAACATCCGCCGCTGTACACCGCCGGAACATCGGCGGCCGACGACGAGCTGCTCGATCCCCGCGGCCTGCCGGTCTACCGCACCGGGCGCGGCGGCCGCTTCACCTGGCACGGGCCGGGGCAGCGGGTGGCCTATGTCATGCTCGATTTGAAGAAGCGCGGCGCCGACGTCCGTGCCTTCGTCGGCGACCTCGAATCCTGGGTCATCGCCACCCTCGCCCGCTTCGGGGTCTCGGCCGAACGGCGGCCGGGCCGCGTCGGCATTTGGGTGACGCGATCCACGGGCGAGGAAGAAAAGATCGCCGCCATCGGCGTGCGCGTGCGTCACTGGATCAGCTATCACGGCGTCGCCATCAACGTTGCGCCCGACCTCGGGCATTTCGCCGGCATCGTGCCCTGCGGCATTTTTGAACACGGGGTCACGTCGCTTGCGGAACTGGGCCGCAAGCCCGGGATGGCGGCGTTCGATGCGGCGCTGCGGGCGGAGTTCGAAAACGTCTTCGGGCGGACTCTCGCGCCCGCCTGACGGGCGAATGCGCCAAATGTACTAGACGGTCGGCAGTATCTTGAATTCCGTGACGAAGTCCTCGTCCGTCGGGCGGAATTCGCCGGGAATCTGCACGACCTGCCGGACCTGGGCCTTGGGCGGCCCTTGATGGCAGGCTTTCGCCAGATCCCGCACCGTCGCCATCTCGCCGGAGAATACAGCTTCGACGGTACCGTCGGAGCGGTTGCGCACCCAGCCGCGCAGGCCGCGCCGGGTCGCCTGCTCCTGAACCCAGCGGCGAAAGAAAACGCCCTGCACCTGCCCGCGAATACGGACATGGAGGGCCATCAATTGGGGTTCGTCGGGTGTACTCATTCACGTCTCCGCCAGGAGGCCAAGAAGGCGCACGGCCTGTTCGAGGTCAAGGCGCTTGACGGCGCGGGACTTCGCCGCTTCCCGGTCGGCGCCCCATTTCTCTTCCTGGTAGGATTCCTCCACCACCGTGGCGGCGAAGGCAGCATCGGCGTCGATCGCGCCTTCGCAGAGCGCAAGGCCGATGACAACGGAACCCGCCGCACGGGTAGCGAGCGACAGGGCGGCGAGACGGAACGGATCGCGCGCGGCGACGGCCGCCGAAAGGGCCTGGCCGACGGCATCCGGCTGGGGCACGGCCAGCACGCCCGTGGCGACGGTAAGGCGCGCGCCGAAGCGACGGGAAAACCAGTCGCAGACCGGGTCCCAGGCGGCGTTTTCCCGCGCGACCAGCTCGTCCGGGCGGTCGGCGCGGACGCAAACGAGATCGGTCGCGCCGTAACCGACAAGGTCACGCTCGACCGATAGCCGACCCTGAGGGTCCGCGGCGATCACGTCGATGGCCCCGGCCGCAATGCGGAAACACGGCGCCAGGGCGGGATCGGCCAGTCCCTTGCCCGCCAGCACGCCGGGATTGTCCGCGATTTCAGCGGCAATGGCGGCGGCCAGCGCCCGGGTGGGCACGACGACGGGGCGGTGCTGCGGCGTCTCCAGGCCCCGCCCGTTGAAACCGACGCGCCAGCCGTCCGCGCCTTCGCGGACGCTGGTTTCCACCCGGACGATGCGGGGCTCGGTGGTCACGGCGTCGCCTGACCGGGGAAGTGTCGCATCATGTCGCTAATGTGGCGCGGCGGAACGGAATTTGGAAGGCGGTAGGATACGAGAGTTCGCCCGCCGGCGCGATCCGTTATCCTCGGTCCCGGCGAGGGGAGGGGACGTGTTGACGGACGACAGTGACCACGGGAGCACGGGACGGCGCTTGGCCGGGCTCGTGACGGGTGCGGCGTTGTTCGTGCTGATGCTTCTGGCGCCGGCGCCGGAGGGCCTGTCGATCGCCGGATGGCGCGTCGCCGCCGTGGCCGTGGCCATGGCCGTCCTGTGGATGACCGAGGCTCTGCCGATTCCCGCCACGGCGCTGCTCCCGATCGCGGCGTTCCCGATCCTCGGTGTCGCCCCCATCGGTCAGGCGACGGCGCCCTACGCCAATCCCATCATCTTCCTTTTCCTCGGCGGATTCGTCGTCGCGCTTACCATGGAGCGATGGCAGTTGCACACGCGGATCGCGCTGGCGGTCCTGGTCCGCGCCGGCAACCGGGCGGATGCATTGATCGCGGCGTTCATGGGCGTCACGGCGTTCCTCAGCATGTGGGTCTCGAACACGGCGACCGCACTGATGATGGTGCCGATCGCGCTGTCCGTCACGGCGCTGCTGCGCCAAGAGGATTCGGTGGTGGGCGATGCGGAGACGGCGGGGACGCTCCGCCACCTCGCCCCGGCGCTCCTGCTGTCCGTCGCCTACGGGGCATCCATCGGCGGGCTCGGTACCCTTGTGGGCACGCCGCCCAATGCCTTCCTCGCGGCGTTCATGCTGGAACGCTTCGGTCTGCGCATCGGCTTCGCCGAATGGATGGCTCTCGGCCTGCCGGTCGTCGTCGTAATGCTCGTCGTGACGTGGTGGCTGCTGACCCACGTCATCTTCCGCCTCGGCGGCGCGGTCGTCGCCGGCGCCGGTCGATCCGTCGCGGCCCAGGCGCAGGCCCAGGGTCCCCTCACCCGGCCCCAGAAGCTTGCGGCAGGGCTGTTCCTGGTCACGGCGGGGCTGTGGATCACACGGCCGCTGATCGCCGGGGCGACGGGCCTCGCGGCACTCGACGATACCGTCATCGCCGTCGCCGCCGCGCTCGCCGCTTTCGTCATTCCCGTCGACCTGCGGCAGGGAAGGTTCCTCATGGACTGGGAGACGGCGCGGCGGGTTCCCTGGGGCGTGCTGCTCCTGTTCGGCGGCGGCCTTGCCCTGGCCGAAGCGATCTCGACCAGCGGCCTCGCCGGATGGATTGGCGGCCGGCTCACCGTGTTCGCCGACCTATCCCCGGTGGTGACGGTCCTGGCCGTGGTCGCGCTCGTCATCTTCATCACCGAGCTCACCTCGAACACGGCGACGACGGCGACTTTCCTCCCCGTGCTGGTGACGCTGGCGCTGGCGATCGGGGAGAATCCCTTGCTGCTGGCGGTGCCGGCGGCGCTGGCAGCGAGCTGCGCCTTCATGCTGCCGGTAGCGACGCCGCCCAATGCCATCGTCTTCGGCTCCGGCCACCTGACCGTGCCGCAGATGGCGTGGGCCGGGCTCCTGGTCAACCTCGTAGGCATCGCGCTCATCACCGCGCTCGCCTACCTCCTGTTGCCAGTAGTTTTCGGCCTCGAACCGGGGCGCATCCCCGACTGGGCCCGGGCGCCCTGAGGGTCAATCCGGCGGGAACGGATCGACGTCGCCCGAGGAATCGAAGCCGAAAGCGGCAATGGCGGCGGTCATGTGGGGCGGCGGGGCGCGTCCGCGGTCAGGATGCCGCCGGACGGTTTCGGGATCGCGATGCAGCGGGCATGGAGATGCAGGCGCTTCGGCAGGCCGAGCCCGGCGATGACGGAGCCCTGCCCGCCGTACTTGCCGTCGCCCAGGATCGGCGTGCCGATAGCGGCCATGTGGGCGCGCAACTGGTGGGTGCGGCCGGTAAGCGGCATCAGCGTCACCAGCGCCGCGCGCTGGGCCGCCGCGTCCATGACGGCGTAGAGCGTCACCGCGCGCCGGGATTCGGGGGCGTCGCCGACCATCTTCTCCCGTCCCCGTCCCCCTGCCTTGCCGAGGGCAAGGTCGATCCGGCCGCGGCGCGGGCGCGGCACCCCCACCGTCACCGCGAGATAGATCTTGCGCGTGGTACGGGCGCGGAACGCCCGGGTCAGCGCCTGGGCCGCGGCCCGGTGGCGGGCGAGGACCAGCACGCCCGAGGTATCGCGGTCGAGGCGATGGACGAGGCGCGGCTTTTCATCGGCGCCGAAGCGTAACGCGTCGAGCATGGCGTCGAGGTGCCGGTGCGTGCCGGTACCGCCCTGCACCGCGAGGCCCGCCGGCTTGTCGATGACGATCATGTCGTCGTCGCGGTAGAGCACGCGCCCGCGCAGGTCGTCCGCGTCGGCGGCTCGAACGGGCGGCGGCGCAGGACGCGACGCGCGTTCCGGTACCGGTGCGGCGCCCTCGCCCGACTGGACGCAGGGCGGAACGCGCACTTCCTCGCCCGCTGCGAGCCGGACACCGGCCTTTACCCGCTTGCCGTCGACGCGCACCTGCCCGGTACGCAGCAGCTTCTGGAACTCGCCGAAGCCGACCGCCGGGAACCGCGCGCGGAACCAGCGGTCGAGGCGAAGCCCGGCGTCGGCCTTACTGACGGTGATGGTGCGGAACGCGCCCATTCACGACAGCGCGGTGCGGACGACCCACAGGCCGGCGAACAGCGCCGCGACGGAAAGTACAACGGAAGCAATGATATAGGCGGCAGCGGCGGCGAGCGCCCCGCGCTCGTAGAGGGTCACCACGTCGAGGGAGAACGTGGAAAAGGTGGTGAAGGCGCCGAGCATGCCGACCACCAGAAGGGCACGCACGCCCTCCCCCGGCGACCAGACCAGGGCCAGAATCTCGATCAGCGCGCCGAGGACGAAGGACCCGACCACGTTGACCGTGAGCGTTCCCCACGGGAACGCCGAGCCCCACAGACGCGCTACCCCGACCATCACCATATAACGCGCGACGGCGCCCACCGCGCCACCCGCCGCGATCCAGCCGATCAACTTCACGCTTCGCCTTCCCCCTCTCTACGGTCGGCACGCAGCTTCGCCCAATAGGCCAGGCGCTTCGCCACCTCGCGCTCGAAACCACGCTCGCTCGGGTTATAGAACGAATCCCGGGCCATGCCCTCGGGAAAATAGTTCTGGCCCGAGAACGCCTCCGGCTCGCGGTGATCGTAGGCGTAGCCGGCGCCGTAGCCGAGCTCGCCCATCAAGCGGGTCGGCGCGTTGAGGATGTGCTTGGGCGGCATCAGGGAACCGGTGTCGTGAGCGGCCCGGCGGGCGGCGCCCTCGGCCTTGTAGGCGGCGTTCGATTTGGGCGCGGTGGCGAGGTAGATCACCGCTTGGACGATGGCCAGCTCGCCCTCGGGCGAACCGAGGAAATCATAGGCGTCCTTGGCCGCCAGCGCTTGATGCAGCGCCTCCGGATCGGCGAGGCCGATGTCCTCCGAAGCGAACCGCACCAGGCGGCGGACGATGTAGAGCGGCGGCTCCCCCGCCTCCAGCATGCGGGCGAGCCAGTAGAGCGCAGCATCGGCGTCGGACCCGCGCAGCGACTTGTGCAGGGCGGAGATCAGGTTGTAATGCCCCTCCTGCGCCTTGTCGTAGAGCGGCGCGCGTTTCTGAAGCTGCCGGGCCAGCGCCGCGGGATCGAGGGGCGCCGCCGCCTTCATGGCGAAGAGCTCCTCCACAAGGTTGAGGAGATAGCGCCCGTCGCCGTCGGCCATCGCCTTCAGCGCCCCGCGTGCGGCGGCGTCGAGGGGGAGCTTCTTTGCTTCCGCCTTCTCGGCGCGTTCGAGCAGCAACTCGAGCACTTCGGGGCCGAGGCGGTTGAGCACGAAGACCTGGCAGCGCGAGAGCAGCGCACCGATGATCTCGAACGAGGGGTTCTCGGTGGTGGCGCCGATCAGGACCACGGTACCGTCCTCGACATAGGGGAGGAATCCGTCCTGCTGGGCGCGGTTGAAGCGGTGGATTTCGTCCACGAAGAGAAGCGTCCCCTTGCCCATCTCGCGCCGCTTGCGCGCCTCGGTGAACACTTTGCGAAGGTCGGCCACGCCGGAAAAGACCGCCGACAGAGGCTCGAAATGGAGGTCCGTCGCCAGGGCCAGCAGGCGGGCGATGGTGGTCTTGCCGCAGCCCGGCGGGCCCCACAGCACCATCGAGGCAAGGCGACGGTCCGCCACCATGCGGCCGATCGGCGCGTCGGGGGCCAGCAGATGGTCCTGGCCAAGAACCTCGGCCAGCGTGCGCGGCCGCAGGCGGTCGGCAAGCGGGCGCGGCGCCTCGGCCTCGAACAGGGTGGTCATCAGCGAACCCCGCCGGTCGTGATGGTGATCGTGCGCCCCTTGCGCGTGGTGGTGACGCGCCAGCGCGCCGCCCCTTCGGCGGAGGCGAAATAGGTGCGGCCGGTCGGGACCGCCGTCGCCTCCGGTGCGGGCGCCTGACCGTAAGCGGCCGTCGCCGGCACGTTCACGGCAAGGACCAGGACCAGCGCCGTCCATCGCTGAACGTGAATCGGCATGCGTAACCTTAGCACCGCACCAAAAAGAAAGGCAGCCCGCGGGGCTGCCCTTCGCCTCGTCGGGACGGCGGAAACTAGGCCTCCGCCGCCGCCTCGACCGTTTCCGGCACCGGGCCCGAGTCCTTGCCCTTGGCCTCGGGATCGCGGTCGACCAGCTCGATGACGGCCATCGGGGCAGCATCGCCGTAGCGGATGCCGGCCTTGAGAATGCGGGCATAGCCGCCGTGCCGCTCGGCATAGCGGCGCGCGAGCGTATCGAACAGCTTGGCGGCGAGTGCCGCGTCGCCCAGGACCGCGATGGCCTGGCGCCGCGCGTGCAGGTTGCCCCGCTTGCCCAGCGTGATCAGCTTTTCCACCACCGGGCGCAGCTCCTTGGCCTTGGGCAGGGTCGTCTTGATCTGCTCGTGCTTGACCAGCGCCGCCGCGAGATTGCCCAGCATCGCCTTACGATGGGCGGAGGTGCGGTTGAGTTTACGGCCGCTCATTTGATGACGCATGACACTCTCTCCGGGAACGGGTCCCTACCGGGACGGGCTCAATACGGCTCTTCGAGGCGCTTGGCAAGCTCCTCGATGTTTTCGGGCGGCCAGTCGGTGATCTCCATGCCGAGATGGAGGCCCATCTGGGCCAGAACTTCCTTGATTTCGTTGAGCGACTTGCGGCCGAAATTGGGGGTGCGCAGCATCTCCGCCTCGGTCTTCTGCACGAGGTCGCCGATATAGATGATGTTATCGTTCTTGAGGCAGTTCGCGGACCGGACCGAAAGCTCGAGCTCCTCGACCTTGCGCAGCAGGTTCTTGTTGAAGGCCGGCTCTTCCGTGCGCTCCTCGGCGGTGAAGGTGGTCGGCTCCTCGAAGTTGATGAACAGCTGCAACTGGTCCTGGAGGATGCGTGCCGCCAGGGCCACGGAATCTTCGGGGCTGACGGTGCCGTCGGTCTCGACGTCGAGGGTGAGCTTGTCGTAGTCCGTGACCTGCCCGACGCGGGAGTTCTCCACCCGATAGGCCACCTTGCGCACGGGCGAATAGAGCGCGTCGACGGGAATCAGGCCGATGGGCGCGTCTTCCGGACGGTTCTGGGATGCCGGAACGTAGCCCTTGCCCGAATCCACAGTCAGTTCCATGGAGATGCCGGCGCCCTTGTCGAGGGTGCACAGCACCAGGCCGGGATTGAGAATCTCCACCCCGCCCGGGCAGTTGATCTGCGCCGCGGTGACCTCGCCCGGGCCGGTGGCCTTGAGGCTGAGGCGGTGGGGTCCTTCGCCGGGCGCGCGGATCGCCAGTTCCTTGATGTTGAGGACGATGTCGGTCACGTCCTCGCGCACGCCCGGGATCGACGAGAACTCGTGCAGGATGCCGTCGATGTGAATCGAGGTGACCGCTGCGCCCTGCAGCGACGACAGCAGGACCCGGCGCAGCGCGTTGCCCAGCGTCATGCCGAAGCCGCGCTCGAGCGGTTCGGCAACGACGGAAGCGACGCGGCTCGGCTCCTTGCCCGGTTCGATGTTGAGCTTGTTGGGCTTAATCATTTCCATCCAGTTCTTCTGAATCACGGATGCGACCTCATTCTGCGCGGTGAACCGCCTTGCGATGGTACCTTCGATCCGCGGGGCCGCGGCACGGTCCCGCCCGGAGATAAGGCAATGAGCCGCCGCGCCGGCGCGCGACGGTCGATACGATGCTTAGACGCGGCGCCGCTTCGGCGGACGACAGCCGTTGTGCGGTATCGGCGTCACGTCGCGGATGGACAACACGGTAAACCCGACGGCCTGCAGCGCGCGGAGTGCCGATTCACGACCGGAACCGGGGCCCTTGACCTCGACCTCGAGCGTCCTCATGCCATGCTCCATGGCCTTGCGTCCGGCGTCCTCGGCCGCCATCTGCGCGGCATAGGGGGTCGACTTGCGCGAGCCCTTGAACCCCTGCGACCCCGCCGACGACCAGGCGATCGTGTTGCCCTGCGCGTCGGTGATCGTGATCATGGTGTTGTTGAAGCTCGCGTTCACGTGCGCGACGCCGGAGGCGATGTTCTTGCGATCGCGCCGGCGCGGGCGTCCGCCGGGGGTTGTTGCAGGAGGTGTGGCCATGTGTGTTCCTAACGAATGACGCCTGGGTTTCTTGTCAGACTGCTTTCTTCTTGCCGGCGATCGGCCGCGCCTTGCCCTTGCGGGTGCGCGCGTTGGTATGGGTGCGCTGCCCGCGCACGGGAAGCCCCTTGCGATGGCGCAGGCCGCGATAGCAGCCGAGATCCATGAGACGCTTGATGTTCATCGCGGTGTTGCGGCGCAGGTCGCCTTCGACGCTGTAGTCGCTGTCGATCAGCTCGCGGATGCGGATGACCTCGTCGTCGGTGAGCTGATGGACCCGCCGGTCGAGCGGAATGCCCGCCTTGTCGCAGATATGCCGGGACAGGTTACGGCCGATGCCGTGAATGTAGGTGAGACCGATCTCCACCCGCTTCTCGGTCGGAATGTTAACGCCAGCAATGCGCGCCAAGTGTCTCGCTCCTAAAGAAAAAACAGGTTGTGACGGATTCGCCCGAGGCCTTCCAAAAGGCCAGCGATTATAGGAAAACCGGCCATCAAGTCAACCGCTGAAACCCTTTATTTTCCGCTCTTTCCGATGATTTGATCCACCTCTTTGGCGACCGCCTCGATCGACGCCATCCCGTCCACCGACGCCAGTATCCCGCGCTCCCGGTAATACGGCAGGAGCGGCGCCGTCTGGCCATGGTAGGCCTTGAGCCGGGTCGCCACGACCCCCGCGTTGTCGTCCTTGCGGCGGACGAATTCCGTGCCCCCGCAGGCATCGCAGACACCAGCGACCCGGGGCTTCCGGTTGGTATCGTGGTAGTTGGCGCCGCAGGAGGCACAGGCGTAGCGTCCGGAAATCCGCGCGACCAGCACGGCGTCGTCGACCCTGAGCTCGATCACATGGTCGAGCCGGAGGCCCTTTTCCGCCAGCACGCGGTCGAGCGCCCGGGCCTGGGGCACGGTGCGCGGAAAACCGTCGAGGATGAAGCCGTCCCGGCAGTCCGGCGCGGTGATGCGTTCTGAAATCATGCGGACGATGACGTCATCGGGCACGAGGTCGCCCCGGTCCATGATCGCCTTGACCTCCTTGCCGAGCGCGCCGCCCGAGGCGACCGCCGCCCGCAGCATATCGCCTGTGGACAACTGCTTGAAGCCGTAGAGTTTCTCCAGGCGCGCCGCCTGGGTGCCTTTGCCCGCCCCCGGAGGACCGAGAAGGATGAGGTTCATCCGCGACGGCCCTTCAAGCGCGATTTCTTGATCAGGCCTTCGTATTGGTGAGCGAGCAGGTGGGACTGGATCTGGGCGACGGTGTCCATGGTCACGGTGACGACGATCAGCAGGCTGGTGCCGCCGAAATAGAACGGGACCGCGAGGCGGGAGATCAGGAATTCCGGCAACAGCGAGATTGCGGTCAGGTAGGCCGAACCGACCACGGTGAGCCGGGTCAGGACGTAATCGAGGTAATCCGCGGTGTTCTTTCCGGGCCGGATCCCGGGCACGAAGCCGCCGTATTTCTTGAGGTTGTCCGCCGTATCCACCGGATTGAACACCACCGCCGTATAGAAGAACGCGAAGAAGACGATCATGCCGCCGTACAGCAGCATGTGCAGCGGCTGGCCGCGGCCGAGCATGGTGGTGATGAACGTGAGCCATTCCGGCCCCTGCCCGGTGGAGAACCCGGCCATGGTCGCCGGCATCAGCAGCAGCGACGACGCGAAGATCGGTGGAATCACGCCCGGCGTGTTGATCTTGAGCGGCAGGTGCGAGCTTTCCCCGCCGTACATGCGGTTGCCGACCTGGCGTTTGGGATACTGGACGACAATTCTTCGTTGCGCCCTCTCGATGAAGACGATGAAGGTGATCACCGCCACCGCCATGACCAGGACAAGCACGATCATGATCGACGACAGCGCGCCCGTACGACCGAGCTCCAGCGTCGCCGCCAGTGCCCCCGGCAGTTCGGCAATGATGCCGGCGAAGATGATGAGCGAGATACCGTTGCCGACCCCGCGCGCGGTGATCTGCTCGCCCAGCCACATCAGGAACATGGTGCCGCCGACCAGTGTAATCACGGTGGTGGCGCGGAAGAACATGCCTGGGTTGGGCACCGCTGCGCCGGTCGAGGACGTCATGCCCTCCATGCCGACGGCGATGCCCCACGCCTGAAGCGCCGCGAGGATCACCGTTCCGTAGCGGGTGTACTGATTGATCTTCTTCTGTCCCTGCTCGCCTTCCTTTTTCAGTGCCTCGAGGCGAGGCGAGACGCTCGTCATCAGCTGCATGATGATGGCGGCGGAGATGTAGGGCATGATCGACAGCGCGAAGATGGTCATGCGCTCGAGCGCGCCGCCCGCGAACATGTTGAACATGCCGAGGATGCCCGAAGACTGCTGGCGGAAGATATCCGCCAGGATCTGCGGGTCGATGCCAGGCAGCGGAATGTAGGTCCCGAGCCGGTAAACGATCAGGATTCCGAGCGTGAACCAGATTCGCTTCTTCAGTTCCGTCGCCTTGGCGAAGGCGGCGAAATTGATGTTGGCGGCTAGCTGTTCAGCGGCGGAGGCCATGGGCCCTCTCCTGTCACAAACGGCACCGGCGCGACAGCGGGCGCCGTCCGGTTACTGTGCCGGATCGGCGGCGGCCGCACCGGTATTGTTGCGGCCGGCGGCGCGCAGAAGCTTGCGGCCGCGGCTACCCTTCGGCGGACGCTTCTCGCGGGCGCCGGGGACGCGATCGACCTTGATGGACCCGCCTGCGCCTTCAATGGCGGCAATGGCGGAACGGGTGGCGCCGCTGACCTCGAGGGTGAGCTTTGCCGTGAGCGCCCCGTTGCCGAGGATCCGCACGCCGTCGCGCGCATGTGTGATGAGCCCTGCGTCCTTGAGGACGGCGGCGGTGATCGTTGCCGACATATCGAGCTTTTTCGCCTCGACGGCGGCCTGAAGGTCGTCGAGGCCGACCTCGACATAGCGCTTGGCGGACGGATTCTTGAATCCGCGCTTGGGCAAACGGCGGTGGATCGGCATCTGGCCGCCTTCGAAGCCCTTGATGGCGACGCCTTCGCGCGACTTCTGGCCCTTCACGCCCCGGCCCGCGGTCTTGCCCTTGCCCGAACCGATGCCGCGGCCGACGCGCTTGCGCACGTGGCGGGCCCCGGGCCGGTCCGAAATTTCATTCAGTTTCATTGACTTGATCCTTGTTCGGGCGGATGCCTACTGGCCCTCGTCCACACGCACGAGATGGTGGACCTTTGCGATCATGCCGCGCACCGCGGGCGTGTCCTCAAGCTCGCGCGTGCGGTGGAGCTTGTTGAGTCCGAGCCCGATCAGTCGCGCGCTGGTCCCTGGGCCGGCGAATGGGCGAGCCGATCTGGGTCACGCGGATGGTCTTGCCCGCCATGTCAGGACTCCTGGGGCGCGGCCTGGGCCTGCGCCTCGGCCTTCGTCCCGCGGCCGAACAGGTCGCTCACCTTCTTGGAACGGCGGGCGGCGACGGACCGCGGCGAGGACAGGTTATGCAGCGCGGCGAAGGTCGCCTTGACCATGTTATAGGGATTGGAGCTTCCCGTCGACTTGGTGACGATATCGTGGATGCCTACGGTTTCGAACACCGCACGCATCGGACCACCGGCGATGATGCCCGTCCCCGCGGGGGCGGCGCGCAGAATGACGCGGCCGGCGCCGAAGCGGCCCTCGACGTCGTGATGCAGGGTCCGGCCGTCGCGGATGGGGACGCGGATCATCTTGCGCTTGGCCTGGTCGGTGGCCTTGCGGATCGCTTCCGGCACCTCGCGGGCCTTGCCAGCGCCGTAGCCGACCCGCCCCTTGGTGTCGCCGACGACGACCAGGGCGGCGAATCCGAACCGCCGGCCGCCCTTCACCACCTTGGCCACGCGGTTGATACTGACGAGCTTGTCGACCAGATCGCTGGCCTGGCCTTCGTCACGTTGTCTCGGTCTACGCGCCATGGTCGTTCCTCTAGAAATTCAATCCGGCTTCGCGGGCGGCATCCGCCAGCGCCTTGATCCGGCCGTGGAACAGGTATCCGCCACGGTCGAACACGACTTTTTCTATTCCGCCGGCCTTGGCCCGCTCGGCAATCAGCCTGCCGACTTCGGCCGCGGCGGCGCGGTCTGCCCCGCTCCGCAGCTTGCCCTTCAGGGTCTTGTCGAGGGACGAGGCGGCGACAACGGTCACTCCCTTTCCATCGTCGATGACCTGGGCATAGATGTGCTTCGACGAACGGAACACCGACAGGCGTGGCCGCTTGGTCTTGCTTAGAAGCGCCTTGCGCGTACGGCGCGTGCGACGTTTGAAGAGTTCCCGGCTGTTCAGCATGATCTGACCTTTTACTTCTTCTTGCCTTCCTTGCGGCGGATGTACTCGCCGGCGTAGTGAACGCCCTTGCCCTTGTAGGGCTCAGGCGGGCGATAGGCGCGGATTTCGGCGGCCATCTGACCAACGACCTGGATGTCCGCCCCGGAAATGCTGATCGCCGTCGGGCGCTCGCAGGTCACGGTGATCCCCTTCGGGATCGGATAGCGAATCTCGTGCGAGAAGCCGAGCTGCAGCACCAGGTCCTTGCCCTGGACCGCAGCGCGATAGCCGACGCCATCGATTTCCAGGTTCTTGGTGAAACCAGCGGAAACCCCCTGCACCAGGTTGGCGACGATCGCGCGGCTCATGCCCCACATCATCTTCGCGCGCTTGGAGTCGTCACGCGGCTTCAGCACGATTCTGTTGTCGGCGTGCTCCACGACGACCTCGTCCACCAGGACGAGGGACAGCTCGCCGAGCTTTCCCTTGGCGGAAATCTGCTGGCCCGCCATGCTGACGGTGACGCCGCCGGGAATCTCGACCGGGTGTATGCCGATACGCGACATGATGCGCTCCTTAATCCGTCCTGCCCGTGCCGATCAGAATACCTGGCACAGGATTTCGCCGCCGACATTCGCCTCGCGCGCCTCGACGTCGGACATGACACCGCGGGGCGTGGACAGCACGGCGATACCAAGTCCATTGAACGGCCGTTGCAGGTCCTTCACCTTGGAATAAACCCGGCGCCCCGGCTTCGAGATCCGCTTGATGGTGCGGATGACCGGTTCGCCCTCGTGATATTTCAGCTCGATCTTGATCTCGGAGATACCGGGGGCCGCCTCATGGCGTTCGTACCCGCGGATATAGCCCTCCTTCACCAGCACCTCGAGCACGTTCGCCCGCAGGGACGAGGCCGGGGTGGTCACGCTGGCAAGCTTGCGCGCCTGGGCGTTCCGGATCCGGGTCAGCATATCCCCAAGGGGGTCGCTCATCGACATATACCGTTCTCCTACCAGCTCGCCTTGACCATGCCGGGAATCTGGCCCTGCGAGGCAAGCTCGCGGAGCGCCAGACGGCTCAGCTTGAACTTCCGGTAGACCGCGCGCGGACGCCCGGTCAGTTCGCACCGGTTCTGGATGCGGACCTTGGCCCCGTTTCGCGGCAACGCCGCCAGCTTGAGGCGCGCGGCAAAGCGCTCCTCCGGGGGCAACGCGGTGTCCTTCGCCATCGCCTTGAGCTTCGCCCGGCGCGCGGCAAACTTGCCGACCAGCCGCCTACGACGCTTGTTCTTTTCTATGGCACTCGTCTTCGCCATGTATTCGGAACCTCCGTATCCTTGGTTCGCCGGTTACTGGGCGAACGGAAAGTCGAAACCCTCGAGGAGCGCACGCGCCTCCTCGTCGGTCCTGGCCGTGGTGACGATGGTGATATCCATCCCGCGCACGGCGTCGATCTGGTCGTAATCGATCTCCGGGAACACGATCTGTTCCTTGAGACCGAGGGAATAATTGCCGCGCCCGTCGAAGCTCCGGCCCGACACGCCGCGGAAGTCGCGCACCCGGGGCAGCGCGATATTGACGAGGCGGTCGAAGAACTCCCACATGCGTTCGCGCCGCAGCGTCACCTTGCAGCCGATGGGAAGATTCTCCCGCAGCTTGAAGTTGGCGATCGCCACGCGGGACCGCGCAATCACCGGCTTCTGGCCGGAAATCGCCTTGAGGTCCTCGACCGCGGCGTTGATCTTTTTCGAATCCGCGACCGCCTCACCGACGCCCATGTTGATAACGATCTTCTGGATTCGCGGCACCTCGAAGACGTTCGAATAGCCGAACCTCTCCTGCAGTTTCGCCCGCACCACGGAGTCGTAGTGGCTCTTCAGCCTGGGGACGTATTTTTCGCTCGTTTCCGCCATGTCTTTCCTCACAAATCCGCGCGCATCAGGCGTCGATGACTTCGCCCGACCGCTTCGCGACGCGGACCTTTTTCCCGTTCTCGAGCACCTTGAAGGTGACGCGCGTCGGCTTGCCGTCCTTCGGATCGAGTATCGCGACGTTCGAATGATGAATCGGCGCTTCCTTCTCGATGATGCCGGGAGCCTGTCCGGCCCCACCGCGCGAATGGCGTTTCACCATGTTGACGCCCTGGACCAGGACACGGCCCGTCGACGGGATGGCCTTGAGCACGGCACCCTGCTTGCCCTTGTCCTTGCCGGAGAGCACGGCGACCTTGTCGCCCTTCCTGATCTTGTTCATCGGACTGTCCTCGGTTCCTCTGTCGCCCTTAAAGCACTTCCGGGGCGAGGGAGATGATCTTCATGTAGCCCTTGGAGCGCAGCTCGCGCGTCACCGGGCCGAAAATGCGGGTGCCGATCGGTTCCCCGGCGCCGTCGATCAGCACCGCCGCATTGCGGTCGAAGCGGATCAGGCTGCCGTCGGCACGACGAATGGGGGACGCCGTCCGTACGATGACCGCCTTCTGCACGTCGCCCTTCTTGACGCGCCCGCGCGGAATGGCGTCCTTGACGGAAACGACGATGATGTCGCCCACGGCCGCCGTCTTGCGCTTCGAGCCGCCCAGCACCTTGATGCACTGGACGCGGCGCGCGCCGGAGTTGTCGGCCACCTCCAAGTTGGACTGCATCTGGATCATCGGTCACTTCCTTTACAAATGGGCCTCGGGAGCAGATTCCGCCGATCGACCGCGGCGACCGCCGCGGAACGACGGATTCGCCTCCTACGCCTCGCCGGCAATCACTTCCCAGCGCTTGCGCTTCGAAATCGGACGGCATTCCCGAATGCGTACCATGTCGCCGACCTTGTGGGTGTTCTCCGGGTCGTGAGCCGCAAACTTCGTGGAACTGCGCACGACCTTCTTGACCAGTGGATGCATGACCTGACGGTCGACCCTCACGATCACCGTCTTGTCTCCTTTGTCGGAGACCACCGTCCCGTACATGATGCGCCTTGGCATAGTCTGTCCTCGTCCTCGTCCCGCTCAAGCGCCGCGGGCGGAATTGGCGTTCAAAACCGTCTGGATGCGTGCGATGTCGTGCCGCACCTTGGAAATCCGGGCGGTGTTCTCGACCTGGCCGGACGCCTTCTGGAAACGGAGATTGAACGCCTCCTTTTTCAGCGCCAGAAGCTCGGCCTTGAGCTCGTCGGGGGTTTTGGTCCTGAGTTCGGATGCCTTCATGTCAGGCTCCCTCGCCGATGCGGGCCACGAACCTGGTCTTAATCGGCAGCTTGGCGGCGGCGAGTGCAAAAGCCTCGCGCGCAACGGTCTGCGGAACGCCGTCGATCTCGAACATGATGCGGCCGGGATGCACGCGGCAGGCCCAGAATTCCGGCGCGCCCTTGCCCTTGCCCTGGCGGACCTCGGCCGGCTTCTTGCTGACCGGCACGTCCGGGAAGATCAGCACCCAGACGCGGCCGGCGCGCTTCATGTGACGGGTGATGGCGCGCCGTGCGGCCTCGATCTGGCGCGCGGTGACCCGCTCCGGCTGCAGCGCCTTCAGGCCGAAGGCGCCGAACGACAGCTGGGTACCGCCCTTGGCGGCACCGTGGATGCGGCCCTTGTGACCCTTGCGGTACTTGGTTCTTTTCGGTTGCAACATGACGCTTAAGCCTTCTCTCAGCCTCCCAGGGCGGACGGCCCGCCGGGCGCTCCGCGTCCGCCCACCTGCTGGTCGGCGGCGCGCTTGTCCTGGGCCATGGGGTCATGGGCCAGGATCTCGCCCTTGAACACCCAGACCTTCACGCCGCAGGTGCCGTAGGTCGTCTTGGCCGTCGCCTGGCCGTAATCGACGTCGGCGCGCAGCGTGTGCAGCGGCACCCGGCCCTCGCGATACCATTCGGTCCGCGCGATTTCCGCACCGCCGAGGCGGCCGGCACAGTTGATGCGGATCCCTTCCGCGCCGAGGCGCATGGCCGACTGCACCGCCCGCTTCATGGCGCGGCGGAAGGCGATGCGGCGCTCCAGCTGCTGGGCGATGTTTTCCGCCACGAGCTGGGCGTCGATCTCGGGCTTGCGGATCTCGACGATGTTGAGGTGCACGTCGCCGTCGGTCATCTTGGCGACGTCGGCCCGCAGCTTCTCGATATCGGCGCCCTTCTTGCCGATCACGACGCCGGGCCGCGCGGTATGGATGGTGATCCGCGCCTTCTTGGCCGGCCGTTCGATGACGACGCGGCTGACGCCGGCCTGGGCCAGGCGCTTCATCAGGTGAGCGCGGATCTTGATATCCTCGTGCAGCAGCGTGGCGTACTGGCCGTCGGCGTACCAACGGGAATCCCAGGTCCGGTTGATACCGAGCCGCAGCCCGACCGGGTTGACCTTCTGACCCATTAGGCTCTCTCCTCGTCGCGTTCGCGCACGACCAGCTTGATGTGGGAAAACGGCTTCTGGATGCGACCGACGCGACCGCGCGCTCGGGCGCGGAAACGGCCCATCACCAGCGCTTTGCCGACGGTGGCTTCGGCCACGTAGAGGCGATCGACGTCGAGTTGATGGTTGTTCTCCGCGTTGGCGATCGCCGACTGAAGGACCTTCTTCACGTCCCGCGAGATGCGCTTGGTGGAGAACGTCAGCTCCGCCAGCGCCTTGGACGCGTCGAGACCGCGGATCATGCCCGCCACCAGGCCGAGCTTGCGCGGGCTCACGCGGATCATCTTGCCGATGGCCGAGGCTTCGTTTTCCGCTTCGCGGCGGGGATTGGCTTTCTGACCCATGACGCCGTCTCCTATGCCGGCCGGCCGGTGGCAGGCCTGGCCACCGCCGCTTTCCGGTCCGACGTGTGGCCGTGGAACACGCGGGTCGGCGCGAATTCGCCGAACTTGTGACCAATCATGTTCTCGTTCACCAGCACCGGGATGAATTTCTGGCCGTTGTGCACGCCGAACGTCAGGCCGACGAACTGCGGCAGGATCGTGGACCGGCGCGACCAGGTCTTGATCACCTGCTTCGAGCCGGACGCGCGCGCCTCATCCGCCTTCTTCAGCAGATAGCCGTCGACGAACGGGCCCTTCCAAACGGATCGAGACATAATCCTGTTCCTATTTCTTCTTCGCGCGATGGCGCGAACGGATGATGAAGCTGTCGGACGCCTTCTTGCCGCGGGTCTTCGCACCCTTGGTCGGGCGGCCCCAGGGGGTCACGGGATGCCGGCCGCCGGAGGTGCGGCCCTCGCCGCCGCCGTGGGGATGGTCGACCGGGTTCATGGCCACGCCGCGGACCGACGGGCGGCGGCCAAGCCAGCGCATGCGCCCGGCCTTGCCGTAATTGACGTTCTTCTGGTCCGGATTGGAGACCGCGCCGATGGTGGCCATGCAGTGCTCCGAGACCATGCGGACCTCGCCGGAGCCGAGGCGAATCTGCGCGAAACCCGAATCCTTGCCGATGAGCTGCACGTAGGTACCGGCGGAGCGGGCGATCTGCCCGCCGCGGCCCGGCTTCATCTCCACGTTGTGGACGATGGTGCCGACCGGAATGGACTTTAGCGGCATCGCGTTGCCCGGCTGCACGTCGACGCGCTCGCCGGCGATGACCTTGTCGCCCGGGCCGACGCGCTGGGGTGCCAGGATATAGGCCTGCTCGCCGTCGGCGTACCGCAGCAGGGCAATGAAGGCGGTGCGGTTGGGATCGTATTCCAGGCGCTCGATCGTCGCCTCGACGTCGCGCTTCCGGCGCTTGAAATCGATGATGCGATAACGGCGCTTGTGCCCGCCGCCGCGCTGGAAGGCGGTGATACGGCCGTTGTTGTTGCGCCCGCCCGACCGGGACTTGCCTTCGGTCAGCTCCTTGACCGGCTTGCCCTTGTGCAGGTGGGAACGGTCGACCAGCACCAGCTCGCGGCGGGACGGCGTCGTCGGATTGTATGTCTTGAGTGCCATGATCAGGTCCTGCCCGCTGCCTAGAGCCCGGAGGTGACGTCGATGGTCTGGCCCTCGGCCAGGGTTACGATCGCCTTCTTGAATTCGTTGCGTCGGCCGACTACGCCACGGAACCGCTTGATCTTGCCGTTCTGGCGCAAGGTGTTGATTCCGGTGACCTTGACCTTGAACAGCTTTTCGATCGCGGTCTTGATCTCCGGCTTGGTCGCGTCGAGGGGCACGCGGAACGTGATCTGGTTGTGCTCCGATCCGCGGGTCGCCTTCTCCGTGATCACCGGGGACAGCAGGAGATCGAACTTCCGGCCTTCGCCCACGTGGACGTTCTTGCTGTTCAGCCGCTTGGTCATTTCAGGCGCGCCTCCAGCGCATTCACCGCATCCTTGGTCAGGACCAGAACCTGGCGACGCAGGATGTCGTAAACATTGGCGCCGACACAGGGCAGCACGTCGATGCCGGGAATGTTGCGCGCGGCGCGGGCGAAGCCCTCGTCCACCTGGGGGCCGGCAACGATCAGCGCCGAGGTCAGGCCCAGCTTGGCGAAACGTTCCAGCAGCGCCTTGGTCTTGGCGTCCTTCAGCTTCGCTTCGTCGAGGACGATCAGCTGGCCCGCCGCCTGCTTGGCCGAGAGCGCGGAGCGCAATGCCAGCCTCCGCACCTTCTTGGGCATGCCGTAGGCATGGCTGCGCACCACCGGACCATGGGCAACGGCACCGCCGCGGAACTGCACCGAACGAAGCGAGCCCTGGCGGGCGCGGCCGGTGCCCTTCTGGTTGTAGGGCTTGGCGGTCGTGCCCTGGATATCCGAAACTGTCTTGGTGGCGTGGGTGCCGGCGCGGCGCTTGGCGCGCTGCCACTCAACGCAACGCTGCATGATGTCGGAGCGCACCTCGGCACCGAACACGGCATCGGACAGTTCGATGGAGCCGACGTTCTTGGCGTCGAGATTGACCATATCGACCTTCATCGCCCTCAATCCTTCTTGTCCGCGTCGCCGGCGGCGTCACTGGTGCCGGTGTCCGGTCCGCCGTCGGCATTTTCGCCCGCGGGGGCAGCATCGGCCGCAGGGGCGACGTCGGCCGCAGGAGTGACGTCGGCCGCAGGCGTCCCACCGACCGCCGCCGGATACGGGGCGTCCTTGGGACGGGCGACCTTGATCGCGTCGGACACCAGCACGAAACCGCCGTCGGGACCCGGGACGGCGCCCTTGACCAGGATCACGCCGGCGTCATCGTCGGTGGAGATCACCTCGAGGTTCTGCTGCGTCACCCGCTCGACCCCGAGATGGCCGGCCATCTTCTTGCCCTTGAACACCTTGCCGGGATCCTGACGGTTGCCGGTCGACCCGTGGGAGCGGTGCGAAATGGAAACACCGTGGCTCGCCTCGAGCCCGCGGAAGTTCCACCGCTTCATCGCCCCGGCGAAGCCCTTGCCGATGGTGGTGCCGACCACGTCGATCTTCTGGCCGGGGATGAAGTGACTCGCCATCAGCTCGGCACCGACGGGCACGAGTGCGTCCTCGGCGACGCGGAACTCGACCAGTTTCTTCTTGGGCTCGACCTTCGCCTTGGCGAAATGGCCGCGCAGGGGCTTGGTCACTCGGCTGACCTTGGCGGTGCCGAGGCCGAGCTGCAGCGCGGTGTAGCCGTCGCGCTCGGCGGTCTTGTGGGCGACGACCTGGCAGCCCCCGACCCACAGGACGGTCACCGGAACGTGCCGGCCGTCCTCGGCGAAAACCCGGGTCATTCCCATCTTCTGTGCGATCAATCCGGTACGCATGGCGTTCATCCCGTCTTCGTCCTGCCCGTTACAGCCGGATCTCGACGTCCACGCCAGCGGCGAGGTCGAGCTTCATCAGCGCGTCCACCGTCTGGGGCGTGGGGTCGACGATATCGAGCAGGCGCTTGTGGGTACGGATTTCGAACTGTTCCCGCGACTTCTTGTCGACATGGGGCGAACGGAGAACCGTGAAGCGCTCGATGCGGGTCGGCAGCGGAATGGGACCGCGGACACGGGCTCCCGTGCGCTTGGCCGTGGAAACGATCTCGCTGGTGGACTGGTCCAGCAGGCGATGATCGAAGGCCTTCAGCCTGATGCGGATATTCTGGCTTTCCATGATCCTGTCCCGTGCCTCGGCGCGCCTGCGCTCCCTACTCGACGATTTTGGAGACGACGCCGGCGCCGACGGTGCGGCCGCCCTCGCGGATGGCGAAGCGCAGGCCCTCGTCCATGGCGATCGGGTTGATCAGCTCCACCCGCATCGTCACGTTGTCCCCCGGCATCAC